>CANDJC010000209.1 GCA_947384955.1 uncultured Eubacterium sp.
CGTCCCGTCCGGTGCCACTGCGCAGAAGCAGAATGCTTAGGGATTCTTAACATTCCGGAGCCGTCCCAGGAAGCCGGTGCATCTTCCCGTCACCCGGCGTCCGCGCCGCCATGATATTACATCCCCGTCCAAACCGTTTCGTCAAAAATTATGTCAAAATTTACATCTTTTTCAACGAAAAAACGTGTAAATTTGCATTTTCCAGAAACAGTTCTCCAAGTTCAATCAGAATGGTATCTGCCCGCCTGGTACATGCAAAACCGCTTTTGGATATAAATCCGTATTTGTAGCAGGAAAGCTTCGCCGCTTTTACCTGTTCGATTTCTTTTTCTATCATCCCCCTTCCCGAACACTTCCGCCGCAATTGTATAAACCCCGTTTTTCTCACTGACTCATTATCATAGTAAATGACCGCTCTTTGCTGCATTGTCAAACGATGAATTCAAATTTTTAATTCTCCATTGTTTTTATATTTATTTTTTTGTATATTAACAAAGAAAAGCTATGATGACTGCCAGCATATTGGAGCTGCTATTGTTAGCGAATGTGACTGTATCATATCATGGAATTTCAAACACATTGTAAATATTAAGACGATAAGAGGGATACGGGCAATTACGAATCTAAAAGGCCATAAACCAATTGAAATTCTAAATCCTTCTGTATTATTAGAAAGCGAGGAATAGCTATGGACAGACCTGTTCTAAGTCCTGATTTTACCATTGAAGATATTCATAAATTAAGAGAATATAACTACTATCAAACAAAAGATATGAGCTGGCAGGAGCGTATAGACTATTATAATAGTCATGGAATGGAAGTTCACAAAATAATTCAGCAGCGTAAATTGCTAAAATGAAATTAATCCTTTTTTCTTAAATGCCTTTTACGTGGATAAAAGGCATTTAAGATGTATGTCATTTTTATTTATGTTTAAATCTGTTCTCTTTAAGTATCAAATTCGTCTATCTGCACAAATCATCCCATTTTTCCGCCCAGTATTTTATATATTTTTGTCTAAAGTGCCATATTTTAACAGAATCTGGCAAACATGCCATTTGTCCTTTTTTATCCCCCTTTTTCCCCGTATAATAAACAGAAAGAGGTGATGCTCCTATGGAAATATTTAAAAAACTGCCGTTAGAAAAACAGGCATATTTAGAAACTGTTTTTCAAAACTGCACCGATGAAGTCCGCTATTACATGCGCCTGACCGAAGCCGATGCCGAGCAGACGCTGATACATGCGGGTGAAAAATGCAGTCATATTTACATTATATTAACCGGAAAGGTAACCGGGATTGAATGGCCGATGTACGGGCGGGCCTATCCTTTCAAGGACTACGGGCCCGGCGATTTTTTCGGGGAAATCGAATGCTTTGCGGGACTGTATAACTACCGTATCAGTGTTGTGACAATTACAAAATGCGAAATACTTATCATTCCGGCAGTCTTTTATATGGAATGGATTCAGACAGATGCGGACGCGCTGTTTCTGCGCACACAGGAAAATATGCGAAGGCTCATTACGCAGACCGCCGATGCCCGCAGATATCTGTTTATCGAAGCAAGGGTACGGCTGATGATGTATCTGACCCGCAAATACGGGCAGAAAATGCCGGATGGAAAAATGCTTGTATTAAAGACCAGCCGGGAACAGATGGCGGATGAAATCGGCATTTCCGTAAGAACCTTAAACCGCAGCATTAAAAAGCTGGAAGAATCCGGACTGATTCATCTGAAAAAAGGCAAGGTCTTGATTACCGAAGACAGCTGCCTGAAAATGAAAAAAGATACGGATGATTACTTAAACGGTTATTCCGAATCAGAACCGCAGCTGCCGCTTTAACCTTTTGCATCACCGACAATTCCTAAAACAAAATCAGGATATAAGGAGGGAGCAGACATGTATGCAGGAAAAAAAGTAACCCGTGTAGATGCCTATGACAAAGTAACCGGGCGCACAAAATATACCGATGATTTGTGCGACAGGAGCGCTTACATTGTACAGATACTGCACGCATCCATTGCCCATGGAAAAGTCATATCCATCGACACTTCCAAAGCAGAAAACATCCCGGGTGTTGTACGGATATTTACCTGCTTTGATGTAACCGAAAAGCACTATTTTCCGACAGCAGGCCACCCGTGGTCTACAGACCCGGAGCATCAGGATGTGGCAGACCGCCTGGTGCTTACACAGGAAGTCCGTTTTTACGGAGACGACATTGCCGCCGTTGTAGCAGAGGACGAAACAGCCGCTTCCCAGGCAATTCGTGCCATTACCGTAGAATATGAAACATATCCGTTTGTCCTGGATGTGCAGGAAGCGATGAAGGATGACGCGCCGCAGATTCACGAAAAGTATCCCGGCAATATTTTAAAGCATACCCAGATTCGCAAAGGAAATTATGAAGAAGCCATCAAAGAGCCGGGACTTACCAGAGTCGAAGGCTGGTATGAAACACCCACGGTACAGCACTGCCATATTGAAAACTTTATCTGCTATGCACAGATGGAAGGAGAGCGCATTACGGTGACATCCTCCACTCAGATTCCGCACATTGTCCGCCGCGTTGTCGGTCAGGCGCTTGGAATTGAATGGGGAAAGGTACGTATTATCAAGCCTTATATCGGAGGCGGATTCGGCAATAAGCAGGATGTTTTATACGAACCGCTCTGTGCGTGGCTGTGCATGCAGTTAGGCGGGCATCTGGTAAAGCTGGATGTCCCGAGGGAAGATACTTTTGTATGCAACCGCGTGCGCCATTCTATCCGCAGCCATATTATTTCCTGGCTCCGCCCGGACGGCACCTTTGCAGCGCGCAAGCTGGAAGCATTTTCTGACCAGGGAGCCTATGCCTCTCACGGACACAGTATTGCTGCAAAAGGGGCAGGAGCATTTCCGCAGCTTTATCCCTGTGAGAATGTAGAAGTGGATGCTTATACGGTATTTACAAACAAACCGGCCGCCGGGGCTATGCGCGGATACGGCATTCCTCAGGCAATGTGGGCCGTTGAATGCCATACCGAAGACATCGTGGCAAAAACAGGCGCAGACCCGATTGCTTTCCGCCGCAAAAACCTGATGCCAAAAGGCTACATGGACCCGTTTTCCAAAAATGAGCTGTATTCGGATACCTTTAACCAGTGTCTGGATAAAGCAATGGCCGAAATCGGATACGAACAGAAGTTCCGGCAGTACCAGAACCAGACCGGGGATATCCGCCGCGGCATCGGTGCAGCCGTATTCTGGTATAACACAGCTGTCTGGCCGATTTCCCTGGAAACCTCATCCTGCCGCATGGTTCTGAATCAGGACGGCTCCCTGCAGGTACAGCTCGGGGAAACAGAAATCGGTCAGGGTGCAGATACCGCTTATGCGCAAATGACTGCCGACGTGCTCGGCGTTCCGCTGTCTTACGTACATATTGTATCCTGCCAGGATACCGATGTCACGCCGTTTGGTACAGGCGCTTATGCTTCGAGACAGACATACACTGCCGGATTTGCTATCCGAAAGACCGGTCTTTTATTAAAGGAGCGCATTTTAAATTATGCTTACCAGCTGACCCGCATGCAGCCTTATAATCTGGACATTATAGAAGGAAACATTGTCCGCATTACGGACGGCAGAACACTGATGACATTAGGCGAACTTGCCACAGAGGCTCTTTACAGCACTTTAGACAGCCGCCATCTGACAGCTGAAACGACAGCACAGATTAAATCCAATGCCTATTCCTTCGGCTGTACCATCGCAGAAGTCGAAGTGGATATTCCGATGTGCAGCGTAAAGCTTTTAAATATTGTCAACGCACATGATGCCGGAACGCTGATAAATCCCGCGCTGGCAGAAGCCCAGGTGCACGGCGGCATGAGCATGGGAATCGGCTTCGGACTGTCCGAGCGTCTGCTTTTTGATGAAAAAACCGGACGGACGCTGAACAATAACCTGCTGGATTATAAGCTGTCTACCTTTATGGACCATCCGCGCCTGAAAGCCGTATTTGTGGAAAACCCGGAACCGACCAGTGCATTCGGTACAAAAGCGCTCGGCGAGCCGCCGACTTGTTCCGTAGCCCCTGCCATCCGAAACGCTGTCTTCCAGGCAGTAAACGTAGCCGTAAATGAAGCGCCGCTAAACCCGCACATCCTGTTTAAGCGTTTTACTGAAGAAAACCTTCTATAACATTTATTGATGATAGAAGATATTTTTATAGAAGGTTTTATATAAAAAGGAGGTTTTATTTATGTATGATATCAAGGCACTCTATGAAGCTGAAAGCGCACAGGATGCCGTCCGTCTCCTTACCGAACATCCAGATGCCCAGATTATTGCCGGCGGCAGCGATGTCCTCGTACAGGTACGCGAAGGCAGACGCGCGGGCGCGGAGCTGGTCAGTATTTATGGAATCGACGCTCTGCGCGGTGTCAGCTATGAAGAAGACGGAGCTCTGCGCATCGGCTCGCTGACCAGCTTTTCACATATTACCAAAGACCCTCTGATTCAGAAGCATATCCGCGTGCTCGGAGAAGCCGTAGATATGGTCGGAGGCCCTCAGATACGAAATATCGGAACGATTGGCGGCAACACCTGCAACGGTGTGACATCCGCAGATTCCGCTTCCACGCTCCATGCCTGGGACGCGGTTATAGAAATCCTCGGACCGCAGGGCACGCGCCGGATTCCGATTCACGACTTTTACATAAAAGCCGGCAAGGTGGATTTAAAGCCTGCTGAACTGCAGACCGCCATTATCATTCCAAAAGCCGCCTATGAAGGCTACACGGGACACTATATCAAATATGCAATGCGAAATGCCATGGACATTGCGACCACAGGCTGTTCGGTAAACGTAAAGCTGTCACCGGATAAACAGACCATTGAAGATATGCGGATTGCATACGGTGTCGCCGGGCCTGTGCCGATGCGTGCGCCATCCGCTGAAAAAGCTGCCAGAGGAAAGTCTGTCACAGTACAGACCGTAAAAGAAGCCGCAAAAGCAGTATTGGAAGATATCAATCCGCGTGACAGCTGGCGCGCTTCCAAAGCATTCCGCCAGCACATTGCAGTCGTACTGGCAAAACGCGCACTGGAAACTTCCATTCGTCTGTCGGGAGGTGAATTACATGAGTAAACAGTATAAACTGGTATCCTGTACCATTAATGGCAAAAAAAGAGAACAAATGGTGGATGTCCGCGCTTCCTTAACCGATATGCTGCGCAATGATTTTCGTCTGACAAGCATAAAAAAGGGCTGCGAGGTGGGCGAATGCGGCGCATGTACGGTTTTAATCGACGGAGAAGCTTTCAATTCCTGCATTTATCTGGCTGTCTGGGCAGAGGGGAAAGAAATTCTGACGCTTGAAGGACTTGCGGGTCCAAATGGGGAGATTTCTGATATTCAGCAGGCGTTTATTGATGAAGCTGCTGTGCAGTGCGGATTCTGTACGCCGGGATTTATTATGAGCGCTACGGAGATTCTGGAATCGGGAAGGGAATATTCGGATGATGAAATCCGCAAGCTTATGTCGGGGCATCTTTGCAGATGTACCGGGTATGAGAATATTTTCAGGGCAGTGAAGAAGACGATGCTGAGAAGGCTGGGGAAGAATGAGGAGGCTGAGGCTGTTTAGAGGATGTGAAGGCTGAGGGTTTGCCGGGGAGCTGCCTGGACGGGGGATAGGATTTCTTTTGGTATGCTGGACGGAGGTTCTTTTTGGCACGCTGGGCGGAGGTTCTTTTGGCACGCTGGGCGGAGGTTCCTTTGGCACGCTGGGCGGAGGTTCTTTTGGCACGCTGGACGGAGGTTCTTTTGGCACGCTGGGCGGAGGTTCTTTTGGCACGCTGGACGGAGAAATTTTTTCTTTCGGATGTTCCGCTTCCAAAAAGCAGGAATTTCTAAGTTTTCTGCATCAAAGCTCTGGCTGCGGACGGACCGGCGCCTGATGCCCTGGCGTTACTGGCAGCTGAAATCTTTGGCACTGGCAGGCGCCTTTTGGGGACTTCATAGTTATGTCGAGCGATAGTCACTGTGTCCCCAAATCCTGGGTACTGAGCAGAAAACTAAGAACTTCCAGCTTTTTTCCAGAGTCACATCCGAAAGAAAAAATTTCTCCGTCCAGCTGGTTTTGGCTGAATTTACGTTTCAGATGTGGTGTGTGTTGTTTTCTTTTAGGAGGTAAAATGTAATATATTTTTATGCTGTAGATTCTGCTGCTGCTTTTTCAGCTATTGCATTGCAATTGTGAATATTTCAGCTGCTGCTATTTCTGTAATGGGTATTTCGGCTGTTACTATTTCAGCTGTTGAAATTTTCGACTATGAATATTTCGGCTGTTGAAATTTCTGGCTGTTACTTTTTCAGCTGTTATAGTTTTTTTAACTGTTGGAATTTCCGGCTGTTACAGTTTTTTCGACTGTTGCTTTTTCAGCTGTTACAGTTTTTTCGACTG
>CANDJC010000210.1 GCA_947384955.1 uncultured Eubacterium sp.
AAGAACTTCTAACTTTTTTCCAGAGTCACATCAGAAGGAAAAAACTGCTCCGCCCGGCTGGTTTATGAAGAATTCGAGTTAGTGATTTCTGGAGCCGTGACAGGAGGAAAAAGATGTTTTGGCTGGTATTTGTGGAATTCTGGATGAATTTTTTTAGAACTGCATCAGAAGGAAAAATTGCTCTGGCTGGTTTACGAAGAATTCGAGTTAAACTTTTCCAGAACTGTAACAGGAAGGAAGAAACTGCTCTGGCTGGTATATGAAGAATCTGAGTTAAATTTATTCATAGCCGCGACAGAAGGAAGAAACTGTACTGGCTGGTATACTAGAATTGAGGAAAAATTTATTCAGAACTGCGATAGAAGGAAAAGCTGCTCTGGCTGGTATACTAGAATTGAGGAAAAATTTATTCAGAACTGCGTATAGAAGGAAAAGCTGCTCTGGCTGGTATATGAAGAATTGAGAATAAATTTATTCATAGCCGCATCAGAAGGAAAAACTACTCCAGCTGGTTTATCATGAATACAGATTAGCAGAATTTACAGCAATGCAGTTGATTTATTATTTGCTGGTTTCGCTGTAATTAGCCTGTAGGCAGGTATCTGATACGTAAATTTAGCCAAAATCAGCTGGACGGAGAATGTTTTTCCTTCGGATGCGACTCTGGAAAAAAGCTGGAAGTTCTTAGTTTTCTGCTCAAAACCCAGGATTTGGGGACACACAGTCTGCAGCTGGATAAAACGCTGAAGTCCCCAAAAGGCGCCTGCCAGTGCCACTGCTTAGAACCCGCTGTAACGCCAGGGCATCAGGCGCCGGTCCGTCCGCAGCCATAACCTGGATGCAGAAAACTTAGAACTTCCTGCTTTTTGGAAGCGGAGTATCCGAAGGAAAAACGTTCTCCGTCCAGCGTCCCGAAAGAAACACCCTGAAAGCACAAAACAACCCGAGGGAAAAACTTTCTCTATCCGGCGTCCCGAAAGAAACATACCACTTTCCCGCTTGCAAAAAGCACCCCTTTTCGAAAAAAGAAGAAAAAACAAGACAACCGTTTCTTTACAAAGCGAAAAGATATGCTATAATGAATTCGTTTAAGAAAAACAGACGGAGGGAATACAGATGATAGACTTTGAAGAAGAATTGAAGAAATTTCAGCCAAGCCTGGAAGTAGAAGAAGCAGAGGAAGCGATTTACAGCCATAACCTGACAGACATGACAGACATTCTGCAGGAAATGATAAAAGAAGCAAGACGCAACCGATAATCCAGGAAGGAGCCGATATGCAGTGTTTTAAATGTGGAGCACAGTTAGGGCCGGAGCAGACCTGTCCGAACTGCGGCCTGAATGTAAAGATGTATAAAAAACTCTTAGCGATTTCCAATTATTTATATAACCAGGGGCTGGAGAAGGCTAAAATAAGGGATTTGTCCGGTGCGATTGATTGTTTGAAAAAGAGTCTTCAGTATAATAAAAACAATATTGATGCAAGAAACCTGCTGGGACTTATTTATTATGAAACCGGTGAAACAGTATCGGCGCTGAGCGAGTGGGTAATCAGTAAAAACCAGAAAGGAAGAAATAATATTGCACAGCAGTATCTGGATGAGGTGCAGAGTCATCCGGCAATGTTAAATACAGTGAACCAGACGATTAAAAAGTATAACCAGGCGCTATTATACTGCCAGCAGGACAGTACGGACCTTGCGGTGATACAGCTTAAGAAAATTCTGTCTTCCAATCCAAAGCTGGTAAAGGCGCATCAGCTTCTGGCGCTTTTGTACATTCATGACAGAAAATTCGACCTGGCAAGAAAGTCGCTGCGCAGTGCGGGACGGATTGACCGCAGCAATACGATTACGATGCGGTATCTGGCGGAAATTGATAACCAGGATGAAGCTTCCGAAGAAAAAGAGAAAAGAAGGAAGAAAAAGGACAGCAAGGTGGAATACAGCACAGGCAATGATACGATTATCCAGCCTGCGAATCTCAGGGATAATTCCGGCTGGATGATGATTGTCAATATTTTAGTCGGGCTGATTATCGGTGTGACGGCCACGTATTTTCTGATTGTGCCGAGTATTAAGCAGAATCTGCAGAAAAGCGCTAATACAGCCGTTTCGCAGGCGAATGATACGATTGCGTCTAAGAACCAGGAAATCCAGGCTCTAAAGGATGAGGTGGCGCAGTTAGAAAAGAGTGTGGAGAAAGCCCAGGGCAGCAGCGAGGCTTCCCTGACGCAGGTGACAAGCTATCAGAAGCTGCTGAACGCATATCAGGTATATCAGCAGGGCGGTCTGGAGGATGCGAAAACGGCGTTAACAGATATTGATGTATCGAAGCTGGATGCGGATGCAAAACAGATGTATGAATCCATGCAGACGGATATCAGCACAAAATTTCTGGAAACCACTTACAATGAAGGGCATTCTGCTTATATGTCGCGCCAGTATGAAAAGTCTGCGGAGCTTCTGCAGAAGGTGGTGGATATGGATGATACGTACAGCAATGGAGATGCCATTTATTATCTGGCACAGTCTTACCGCATTATCGGAGACTATGAAAAAGCAGCCGTTCTTTACCAGAAAGTCATTGATGAGTATCCGTCCACTTATAAGGCAGATAATGCAAAAAATAATTACCTGCCGCAGATTCAGGCAAGCCTGGGTACACAGCAGTAACAGAGAAAAAGGAAATTGGAAAGCACGAAAGACACTAGCCATTGCAGGCAGTGTCTTTTTTTCGTGCCGCTAAAATCCGCTAAGCGGTGTTTGATTATGATTCAGGAGGGATTTTATTATGGAGTGTCATTATGAATTAAAAGCAGGGTGTCTTACAATATCCATGCCAAAGGAGCTGGATCACCACAGTGCAGAGCAGCTGCGCATGGAGGCGGATCTTTTGATAGATTCGTACCGGGTGCGCAGTCTGGTATTTGATTTTGCGGGAACAGAGTTTATGGACAGTTCCGGTATCGGGGTGCTGATTGGAAGATGCCGGAATATGAATTTCTGCGGGGGCAGTGTGAAAGCACGGCATATGAATGAACGGATTCAGAAGATTTTCCGGATATCCGGCCTGCATCAGCTGATGGAAACAGAAGCAGGGAAAGAGGAGGGCAGAAAAGAAGATGAATGAACGAAATGAGATGAGTATCCGGTTTGATTCCTATTCGGTGAACGAAGGATTTGCCAGAGTTGCGGTAGCGGCTTTTTTAGCGGATTTAGACCCGACGCTGGATGAACTGGCGGATGTAAAGACGGCTGTATCCGAGGCGGTGACCAATTCGATTATCCATGGCTACGAAAACCGGATTGGGAAGATTTATTTAAGCTGTACGAAAGAAAAGCAGCGGATACAGATTGAAGTCGCAGATTATGGAAAAGGCATTGAAGATGTGTCAAAGGCGAAGGAGCCGTTTTATACGACACGCCCGGAACTGGAGCGCTCCGGCATGGGATTTGCATTTATGGAGGCATTTATGGATGATGTCGAAGTGGACTCCTCGCCGGGGCGGGGCACGACTGTACGCATGGTAAAGCAAATCGGAGCGGGAGAATAACAGCCTATGAATGAGACAATGGTTTTGCTCCAAAAGGCGCAGAATGGAGATCGGGATGCAAAAGAGGAGCTGGTAAAGCGAAATCTCGGACTGGTAGGAAGCATTGTCAAAAGATTTGAACACCGCGGACATGACAGGGAAGAGTTATTCCAGATAGGAAGCATTGGGCTGATGAAAGCAATAGAAAAATTTGATACTACATACGAGGTGGCATTTTCAACTTATGCGGTGCCGCTGATAAGCGGAGAAATCAGGCGTTTTTTAAGGGATGACGGCCTGGTGCGCATCAGCCGCAGCTTAAAGGAAAACGGGTGGCGCATCAGAAAAGCCGCCGAGCAGATTAGCCAGAAAATGGGCAGAGAGGCCACCATGGAAGAGCTGTCACAGGCCACAGGGCTTAGCCGGGAGGATATTGTGATGGCAATGGAGGCGAATATGGAGGTAGAATCCATTTACCGCAGCGTTTATCAGGCTGACGGAAGCGAGCTGTATCTGGCAGACCAGATAGCCGGAGCGGGGGCCGGGCAGGGAATCGGGGAAACGGGAAGACAGCGCTCGCTGATGCCTGGCGGGACGGAAGATGCGGAGAAAGAAAGGATACTGGATGATATTTTAATCCGCCAGCTTTTGGATGAACTCGAGGAGCGGGAGAGGAAGCTGATTGTACTGCGCTATTTTAAAGACCAGACACAGGTGCAGACAGCGCAGGAGCTTGAGATGAGCCAGGTGCAGGTCAGCAGGCTGGAGAAAAAGATACTTTTGAAGATGAGAAAGAAAATTACAGGCTGAAAGAAACGGCTGCATTTCTTGACGCTGCCAGCTTTCGCGTGATATAATGAATCCGGTAAAACAAAGAGAAAGCAGGCAGCCGCAAGGGAGGATGAAAAATGGAACCAAAAGAGAAAGTATATCAGTTTGCCACAAAAGAGGCGCAGCTAAAGAGGGCAAATGAGTTTGCATTTACAGGGTATATCATATTTTATATCATCGCACTGATTACCCAGTGGACAGCCTGTCTGATGAAAATACGCTCGGTACAGCTGAGTCTTATGATTACAGCGATTATTATCATATCGTGCGCGGTAAATTATGTGATGCTTCAAAAAAACAGAGCCGGAATGATGGCGCGCTATACGGCGTTTTTTGCATTTCTGGCGGTGGCGTTTTTTACAGGAGTGGCATTTGATAATTATTATATCCGGTTTATGGCATGCGTGCCGCTTGTGGCATGTGTTGTTTATTTTGATGTCAGGTTTTCTGTGATAACCGGCTGCTGCATGACAGCTGTTAATTTCGCAGCGAATTTTATTAATATTCAGGTTCAGCACCTTTATTCAGGAGGTGAAATACGGGAACAGATTTGCGCGTCGCTAGCGGTAGCTCTTTTGATGCTTGTCATTTATCTGACGACAAGGGTTGCCAGGGCATATAATCATGACACCCGCCACAGCCTGATTCACGAACAGGAAAAGCAGAAAATCATTATGGATAACGTGCTGTCCGTCGCCGGGAAAGTAAAGGAAGGGACAGAGGGCGCGATGGCGATGGTAAGTGAGCTGAATGCTTCCGCGCAGATTGTAGAGGGTTCGGTAAAAGATATTTCCGCAAGCACCCAGAGTACGGCGGAAAGCATTGAGACGCAGACAGAAATGACGCAGAATATCCAAAGCTCTATTGACCGGACACTGGAATATTCGAAGCATATGGTCGGAGTTGCAAAGGATACCGAACAGTTAAACGGAGAAAGCCTTCAGATGATGCATGATTTAAAGAAACAGTCTGCCGTCATTGAAGAAACCAATGCGGATGTGGCATCTTCCATGGAGGAGCTGCAGCAGCGTACCAATGCTGTAAAGACAATTGCGGATACTATTTTTGCAATATCCAGCCAGACGAATCTGTTAGCGCTGAATGCTTCTATCGAGAGCGCAAGAGCCGGAGAGGCGGGCCGCGGATTTGCGGTGGTGGCAGATGAAATACGCCAGCTGGCGGAAAAGACAAGGAAGGAAACGGAAACGATTGCGGGTATTTTAAATGATTTATCGGACGATGCACAAAGGGCGGCGGCGACTGTCAGCAAGTCGATGAAAGCGGCTGGTTCTCAGGAGAAAATGATAGAACAGGTGTCGGGCAGCTTTGACAGGATTAATGATAATGTGAAACAGCTGATTTTCAGTATCGGGGATATTGACGGGATGCTGAATCAGCTGTCGGAGTCGAATAACCGTATTGTGGAGGATATTACGCATTTGTCGGCAACGACGCAGGAGGTTACGGCATCTTCGCAGCAGGCGTCTGAGTTAAGTGTGCAGAATCTGCAGAATGCGGAGACGGCGAGGGATATGCTTAATGAGGTGCTGGATGTGTCGCAGCAGCTGGGGAAGTATGTGGGATAGAGGAAGATAGGAAGGGGAAGGCCTGGGGCGGGGATGCTTTGGGCTTTTTTCTTTTTTTTGGGGTGCGCGGGTGGAGGGGAATGGGGGGTGGTGGCTGCGCGGACGCTGGATGGAGAAACTTTTTCCTTCTGCAGTTCCGTTTCCGAAAAGTAAGAAGTTCTAAGTTTTCTGCGTCCAGGCAGTGGAAGACGGACGGACCGGCGCCTGATGCCCTGGCGTTACTGGGAGGTTTTACGCGGTGGCACTGGCAGGCGCCTTTTGGGGACTTCAGGGGGGTATAAGACGATAAGCTGTGAGTCCCCAAATCCTGGGTAGTGGGCAGAAAACTAAGAACTTCTAACTTTTCTCCAAAGTCACAGCAGAAGGAAAAAGTTTCTCCATCCAGCTGTTTTTTGACGGGCTAGAAGTGAAAGAGAAAAGCTGCGGTTAGAAGTGAAAAGGAAAGCTGCGGTTAGAAGTGAAAAGGAAAGCTGCGGTTAGAAGT
>CANDJC010000211.1 GCA_947384955.1 uncultured Eubacterium sp.
GCTGCGGCTTCGCCGCCTGGTTTTTTAGCAGAATGCTAAGGGATTCTAAACATTCTTCCAATGCCGCAGGAAGACCGGGCAAATCCCCTCTCCCGGCTGGTTTTTGGCAGGTGTTACATGAGAGAATGTGGCTGCGCATGGACGTTTTGTGGCAGATAATACATGAGAGAATGCGGCTGTAGCGCGGAAGCATTCCGGCTGCGGCGTGGCTGGTTTTTGGCAAGAGTTATAAGAGAGGGTCTGATTGCAGCGCGGAAACATTCCAGTTACAGCATGGCTGTTTTTTGCAGGCGTTATATGAGAGAATGTGGCTGCGTATGGATGTTTTTCGGCAGGCAATATATGGGACATTTAGGTGCAGCATGGATATTTTCTGGCAGGAAATATATGAGAGAATGTGGCAGCAGCGTGGAAACTTTCCGGCATCAGCATGGCTTATTTCTTGTAAGAGTTACATGAGAGTGTCCGAATGCAGAGTGGAAACGGTGCAGTTATAGCATGGCTTGTTTTTGGCAGACGTTATATGAGAGAATGCGGCTGTGTATGGATATTTTCTTATAGGCAAAACATGGGACATTTCGCTGTGTATGGATATTTTCTTATAGGCAAAACATGGGACATTTTAAGCACAGTAAGGAAACTTTCCGACAGGCAATATATGAGACATTCTGGCTGCGTATAGAAACTTTGCGGCAGGCATTACGTAAGACATTCTAAACTGCGCAAGGGCACTTTCCGACAGGCAATATATGAGATATTCTGGCTGTGTATGGAAACTTTGCGGCATGCAAAACATAAGACATTCTAAGCTGCGTATGGAAACTTTGCGGCATGCAAAACATGAGACATTCTGGCTGTGTATAGAAACTTTGCGTCAGGCATTCTAAACTGCGCAAGGACACTTTCCAGCAAGCAATATATGAGACATTCTGGCTGTGTATGGAAACTTTGCGGCATGCAAAACATAAGACATTCTAAGCTGCGTATGGAAACTTTCCGGCAGGCGTTACATGTGACATTTCGGCAGCAGCATGGCTGCTTTCCGGCAACAGCTTCCATCCCTTCTGCCATATACAATTTTGGCAGAGTATCTGCCGTCTTTCATGTAAAATCTTGTGAAAACCAGTCGGGTGACGGGAAGATGCACCGGATTCCTGGGACATTGGAGGAATGTTTAGAATCCCTTAGCATTCTGCCCCAAAACCAGGCGGCGAAGCCGCAGCGGCACCGGTAGCTGCTGGCATTCAGCCAGGGCGAATAGGTGCCGCGTCCCGTCCGGGGCCACAGCGTAAATGCAGAATGCTTAGGGATTCTTAACATTCTGGAGCCGTCCCAGGAATCCGGTGCATCTTCCCGTCACCCGGCGTTCGCGTAGCCACGATACCTCCCCCCCGCTGTCTGAACTGTTATTAAAAATTTGATAAGGAAAAACGAATATGAAATTTATTTATGGAAAACAAGACTGGTCCGCAAGAACCCGCGGCCAGGAAAACTGCTATCTTCTCACAAACGGCCTGGGCGGATTTTCATCCTGCTCGATGATTTCATCCAATACAAGGGCTGACCATGCCCTTCTCATGGCCTGCACCAAAGCCCCGAATCACAGGTATCTTATGATTAACCGGCTGGAAGAAACGCTGGAATGGGAAGGCACATCGCTGCATTTATCCAGCCAGGAATATGAAAAGAAAGAGCGCAGCGAGCAGGGGTACCGTTATCTGTCCAGCTTTCGGTTTGAAGATTATCCGAAGTGGACCTATCATGCGGGAGGGGCGCAGATTACGAAAGAAATAGCGATGAAGCAGGAGGAAAACACGGCTGCGGTAAAATATACGGCGGATAACCAGTCAGAGCACGATATGGTGCTGACTGTGATTCCGTATCTGCAGTTTACGCCGAAGGGAACGCAGCCCGGGCCGCTGCAGGAATTTGAGCTGGAAAAGGGCAGGATTTCGTCGAATGGAATGACGGTATTTTTTCAGACAAACGGGACTTTTGAGCCGTTTGCACAGGAATTTGAAGAGGGCATGTATTATGCTCAGGATGCCTGTGACGGCAGAATGCGGACGGGATGCGCATACAAAAATCATAAAATCATAAGAAAAGTGCCGGCAAAATCGTCTGTTACGCTTGAAATCGTATATAGCATGGCAGAAATCCGCGAATCTGCGGACGAAATTTTACAGGAAGCGGCCGCTTACCGGAAACAGCTGGTACAGGAGAGCGGGCTGAAGCATCAGGAAGCGCAGATGCTTGTAAAAAGCGCCGGACAGTTTACAGCCAGGCGTGATTCCACAGGCGGAAAGACGATTCTGGCTGGATTTCCGTTTTTTGAGGACTGGGGGCGTGATACGATGACTGCAGTTGCAGGATGCTGTATTTCTGCCAGACAGTTTGAAACGGCAAAGAGTATCTTCCGCTCGTTTGCGGCATACTGCAGGGATGGCCTGATGCCCAATCTGTTCCCGGAAGGCAGCAGTGAGCCGCAGTATAATACAGCTGATGCAGCACTTTTGTATATCCATGCGGTGTATCTATATTATCAGAAGACGGAGGATACGGCGTTTGTGAAAGAAATCTGGCCTGTGATGGAATCGATTGTGAGCTGGTACAAAAAGGGGACGGCACATGGAATCCGCATGGATAGCGACGGTCTGCTGCTTGCAGGCGAGGGGCTTGACCAGGTGACATGGATGGATGTGCGTATCGGAGACATACTGCCGACGCCGCGTCATGGGAAGCCGGTGGAGATTAATGTATACTGGTATAATGCACTCTGTATTATGGATGTATTTGCGGGTCTGCTGCATAGAAAAGACAGCAGTTATGGGAAAATGGCTCAGACTGTTAAAATCAGTTTTCGGGAAAAATTCTGGAATGAACAGAAGGGGTGTCTGTTTGATGTGCTTTCGGAAGAGGGCGCAGAACAGGAAGAAGGATTAGCAGGACGGAAAAGAGAGCAGCAAAAACTGCCGGATGCACAGATACGCTGCAATCAGATTTGGGCGGTTTCTATGCCTTTTCAGCTTCTTACGGAAGAACAGGAAAAGCAGGTTGTGGATACGGTTTTTGAAAAGCTCTATACGCCTTACGGGCTGCGGACGCTGGAAATGGAGGATGAGCAGTTTCACGGCGTTTACGGCGGAGAGCAGAAAGAGCGTGACCTTGCGTATCATCAGGGAACGGTGTGGGTATTTCCGCTGGGGGCGTATTATCTGGCTTATTTAAAGACACGCGGGTATTCTAAGGAAGCTGCGGAGAAAGTGAAAGGACAGCTGGAAGTGCTGGAAAGCGCGATGCGCGAAGGATGTATCGGGCAGCTGCCGGAAATCTATGACGGGGAAAATCCGGATTTTTCCAGGGGGTGTTTTGCACAGGCGTGGAGCGTGGGGGAGATTCTGCGTGTCTATGAAGTGCTGGAAACGCTGGAATACAGTGTTTAAGCTGTTCTGGCAGCGGTTATAGGGCCGGGGACTGTGGCTGGCTGCAGTCAGTAATCTGATATGAATTTATGATAGTATTCTGCTGCCGCCTAAAAACAGTCTTGCAAAGATTATCATATTCATGTTTTGTCACAGATAGTTTAACGGCATAGTTCGGTTCTATTTTACAAAAATCCTCAGATAAAGTATAATGATTCTTAAGATGTTTTTCAAATGGCATTGCCACTTTAATTGCATTTGTGTAAGGATTGAAAAGGTGATTGATTTCTGGAAAGTAATAAGACAAACTTGGAAATGGGGAAAAATGTAACCACAAAATTATGATTACTGATGAGGCTGTCAAGAAAGTTCCGAGATACGGTAGAAAGAAATTCCAGAAAACGAGTATGATAACATATTTGATTTAGCTAAAAATGTTTGAGGATATCAAATGACGAAAATGATTCAATTATTAAAAGAAATGTGTCAAAGCAGAAGGGATACTATGAATATAGTGAATAATAATGAAATAAACGGTTCGCGGGGAAGCAAAAAGATTTGAATCATTTGTAAACAGCATCTGTGCAGAATAGAAAATTTATTTTGCAATGCAGCAGTATGTAAAACAGGGAGGAAATTTTCATGATTAAAAAATACATATTTGGACATCCGATTGAAACAGGAGCCGCAGTAACGGATATTCCAGCCAGCCGGGAAGCCTTTTCACTAATGGAGCTTACGCAGTCCGAAGAAGGAGTGTCCCTTTTTAGCCGTATGGATAAGGACGATGTGCTCTACGGTCTGGGAGAACAGGTGCGGGGAATTAATAAACGCGGATTTTCTTATATCAGCGATGCCACAGACGACCCGCATCATACAGAAGCGAGGCATTCTTTATACGGGGCGCATAATTTCCTGATTTTGAGCAGAAGGCAGAAACCGTCTTTTGGCATTTTCATCGATAATCCGGGCAGGGTGGTATTTGATGCTGGGGAAACAAAGCTGGATGAGCTGCGGATTCAGGCCGGCTGTGACTGTGTGATTTATACGGTGGAAGGCGAAAGCCTTAAGGATATCGCAAAACAGTTTCGGGAATTAATCGGGCGCAGCTATATTGCACCGAAATGGGCTTTTGGCTATCAGCAGTCCCGCTGGGGATATGCGTGTGCAGATGATGTGCGGAAAGTCGTAAAGGGCTATCACGGACAGGGAATTCCGCTGGATGCTGTATACCTGGATATTGATTATATGGAACGATACAAGGATTTTACAGTGGATGAAGAAAAATTCCCGGATTTTGCGGATTTTGTCAGCGAAATGAAAGAACAGGGCATACACCTTGTACCGATTATTGATGCCGGGGTTAAAATCGAGGAAGGCTATCCGGTTTATGAAGAGGGTGTGCGGGAGAATTATTTTTGCAAGGATGAGGACGGAAATGATTTTGTAGTGGCTGTATGGCCTGGAAAATCGCTTCTGCCGGATATGTTAAACAGAAAGGCGCGGGAATGGTTCGGCAGCAAATATCAATGGCTGATGGACCAGGGCATAGACGGTTTTTGGAATGACATGAATGAACCGGCGATATTTTATTCTGAGACGAATCTGAAACATGTCATGGAAGAGATGCTTTCCATGAAAGATGAAAATATGGACCTGCATGCTTTTTTCCATTTTAAGGGCTTAGCAGACGGGCTGTCAAATAATGCGGAGGATTACAGACGGTTTTACCACAATATGGACGGTGTAAAAATCCGTCACGACCGGGTTCATAATCTCTATGGCTGCTATATGACGAAGGCTGCAGGCGAGGCTTTTGATAAGATTGCCCCGGATAAAAGAACACTGCTGTTTTCCCGCTCTTCCTATATCGGAATGCACCGGTATGGCGGAATCTGGACCGGGGACAATGCGTCGTGGTGGAGCCATCTGCTGTTAAGCATTCAGCAGATGCCGTCGCTGAATCTGTGCGGCATTTTATATACAGGCTCTGACATTGGAGGTTTTGGCTGCGATGCGACGCAGGATTTGCTGATGCGCTGGCTTGCATTTGGCATTTTTACACCGCTGATGCGCAATCACGCGGCTGCCGGAACAAGGCCGCAGGAGGTTTACCAGTTTGAAGACATCGGGGATTTCCGCAGTCTTATCCGAATCCGGTACGGACTTCTTCCTTATATATATAGCGAATTTATGAAGGCGGTGTTAGACAATGAAATGTACTTCCGTCCTCTGGCATTTGATTACCCGGACGATGCGCATGCACCTTATGTCGAAGACCAGCTGATGGCTGGCGAAAGCATTATGATTGCTCCGGTTTACAGGCAGAATGCGCCTGGGCGCTATGTTTATCTGCCGCAGGAGATGATGATGGTGCGGATGAAGTCCCTGGAAGAAAAAAGCTGTGAAGTGCTCAAAGCCGGGCATCATTATGTAGATATTGCGCTGAATGAGGTCGTGTTCTTTGTAAAGAAAAATCATATGCTTCCGCTGGCAGTGCTGGAGCAGGATGCGAAAACAGTCTGCGGTATTGATAAAAACCGGTATGAGTGGATTGGGTTTGCGGATGAGCAGGCGGAATATGTGCTGTATGACGATGACGGAATATCGAAGGCATATACTCCGAAAGAGCAGTGGATGAAGGTGGTGCGAAGTGCCGGGGAGTTAAACCGCTTTATGTGAATCTGAAAATCCGAAGAGAAATGCAGAACTTTCCTTGAAGAAGAAAATTGGCTGAAAGCAGAACGAAATTATAAAGCGTGGCTGACGCAGGGCTGCAGCCGGGCTTAATGTGTAAAACAAAGAAAGAGTAAAAACGCCGGTTGTGAAATAGCGGCGTTTTTATGATGTAAAATTATATTCCTAAAAATGAGTAATAGTTCAGAAAAGGGGGTGTTATGGCTGCGCGGACGCCGGGAGAGGGGATTTGCACGGTCTTCCTGCGGCTGCTCCAGAATGTTAAGAATCCCTAAGCATTCTGCATTTACGCTGTGGTACCGGAC
>CANDJC010000212.1 GCA_947384955.1 uncultured Eubacterium sp.
ACAAGCCCCGCCGCAGAAAACTTAGAACTTCCTGCTTTTTGGAAGCGGAACATCCCAGGGAAAACCTTTCTCCATCCGGCGTCCGCATTTCCCCCAAAAAAATCTGACCTGATTCAATAACATCAGGAGGTGAATTATGACAGACAAAATACAGCTGACATCTGCAGAGGAAGCATATCATTCTCATATAAGCGTAGAACTTTTCTATATACTGACCGGTCAGGTAAAGATTACAGTGGAAAAGGAAGTCTTCCATGCTCTTCCCAAAGATATTGTGCTTATCAATACACAGGAAGCACACAGCTGGGAGAACTGTGATGATGCACTTGTCTGCAAAATTTATATGGATTTTCATATTTTAAAGCGGGTTCTCAAAAGGGAGCGGCTTTCTTTTTTATGTAACAGTATCAAAATTACAGATATCAGTTATGACAGGCTCCGCTATATACTGGATTCGATTGTGGGAAGGTATGTTAAGGAGCCGGAAGGGTTTTGGACGGAGAGTCTTTATTATGCTCTCTGGGAGGAATTAAAGACGCATTATCTGGCAGATGAGCAGGATGGATGCGGGCTGATGAGTGTAAAGGCACAGGAAATTATGACATATATACGTAAATATTATCATAAACCATTGAATCTTGCACAGGCTGCGTCACACTGGTATATGTCGGAGTCTGCTTTTTCACGTTTTTTCAAACAGGAAACAGGGATAAATTTTGCAAAATATTTACGGGATGTCCGTCTGGAACATGCGAAGGAAGAGCTTTTGGAAACAAATAAAAGCATTACGGAAATTTCTTATGACTGCGGGTTTTCAAATATTTCAGTATTTAATAAAAGTTTTAAGCAGGCTTTTTCGATAAGTCCGAAGGAATACCGCAGGGAAAGGAAAGATACGAAGCAAAAAACAGAGGAGGCGGATGATGGCAGGCTGGAGGAGTATTTGAAAAACGGGGCTGGTTATGGGGAACATGCGAAGACGGAGGAAGAAAAGATTGATATAGATACGATGTCTGGAAAACCGTGGCAGAATACGGTTTTGGACTGTCTGTATTTAGGACTGCTTTCGGATTTGCTGGAGGCAAAGGTGTTAAAGCATGTATCGATGGTAATGAAAGAACTGGGTATTCGGTATATCCGGGTATCGAATCCGTTCAGCCCGGAACTGAAAATCCGAAGCGGTCATGAGACAGGGCAGATGAATTTTGAAAAAATGGATATGATACTGGATTTTCTGACGGAACAGGGGGTGATTCCTGTTTTAGAGCTGCCGGAGCGGCGAAAGAAAATTATTGTCAATATTGATAGGAACGAAGAGCTGGAGGAAAGGGAATCTGAGCCGGTATTTCTTACAATCGAAGAATGGGGCCGGGCACTGACAATGCTGATGCAGCATCTGGTGGAACGCTATACGTTACGGGAAATGGATAAATGGGTATTTGAAGTATGGTATGATATCGAAAATGAGACCGGTGCAGGGAAAATACCCTATCCGGTTTTGTACAGCACGACATGGAGCATTATTAAAAAATATGCATCCGGGGCCAGAATCGGAGGGAGCGGCCTGAATACACAAATCAGCCGCGATATTTTAAAACAGCAGCTTTGCTGGTGGAAAGACAGAAAAGACCGTCCGGATCATCTTACATTTATCAGCTATCCTTATATGGTGGCGTGCAATTCCAAGAAGGAAAAAGGGAAGCGTTACCGTCTGCTGAGCGTGGACAGCGATACGCATTTTGTAAAGCGGGATCTGGATGAATACCTTCTGCTGCTCAAAGAGCTGGATTATCCTGAGACGCCTGTATGGATAACGGAATGGAATACATCTTTGTCAGAGCGCAATATTTACAACGACAGCTGTGCGAAGGCATGCCATATGCTGACACAGATGACGGATACCGCGGACATCGCCGGACAGATGTGCTACAGTTCGGTCAGTGACTGCCCGTTTCAGTATTTTGATTCGACGTCTCCGCTTACCGGGGCAACCGGGTTAATAACCAAAGACGCTCTGCCCAAACCGGCTTATTATGCGTTTGTATTCTGGAAAAACCTCGGAAACCGGCTGATTGGAAAAGGGGAGCATTATATTGCCGCTTCTCAGAATGAAGAAGCTGTTCAGATTCTGGCATTTCATGCGAAAAAGTTCAGCAGCAGCTATTATCTGAAAAGAGAAGACCAGCTGACGATAGAAGAACTGCCTTATATTTTTCAGGATACGGAGGAATGCAGGCTTTGCTTTACGCTTCATCCGGTAAAAGACGGCAAGAGAAAAATATGCATACAGCGGGTAAACAGCTCTTGCGGCAGTGTACTGGGCGAATGGAAAAAGCTCGGATATGAGCAGAACCTGCTGCGTTTTGAAATCGCATATTTAAAGCAGATTTGTATTCCGCATATGGAGATTTTCTATCAGGAAGCCCGGGATGGGAAGATGTCATTCGATGTTGTTTTACAGGCAAATGAAATGGCATTTATCCAGATTTTGTGATAGATAGATGCTGCTTTATGCTAAAAAAGGACAGACTATGAATGAAAAACGAAGTTATGCTGAATAGACAATTACAATATGAAACAGCATGATGTTAAAAAAAGACAACTATTTTGTCGATTTTTGCTGAATCCAGATACGGGAGTGTTTGTTTTTTCAAGGATCATATAGTTTTAAATGGCAAAGAATTAGCTGCTTTTGCAAAGAAACTGTACAATATATACAAATAACAGCAAAAGGAGGATACTATATGGAAACGAAAAACAAAACAGCGCAGAGTACCGGATGGATGCAGATTGGGGCATACGGAATGGGGAACTTTGCGTGCCAGCTGTCTTTTACAATGGTCAACATGTATCTGGCATACTTTTATACGGATGTATTCGGACTGTCCGCAGCAGCCGTGGCAACGCTTTTGCTTATTGCAAAAATATGGGACGGCGTAAATGACCCGATGATGGGGGCTCTTATGGATAAGACGTATGCAAGAGTCGGCGGTTACCGTACTTACATGATAGCCGGGGCAGTGGCACTGGTCGTATTTACGATTCTGACGTTCAGCGTGCCTGGGTTTGGAGACCAGGGAAAACTGGTATATGCATATGTGACTTATATTGGTCTTGGAATGGCTTACACGGTTATGAATGTACCGTTTAATGCACTTCCGTCAAGAATGACCGACAGTCCGAAACGGTTAAACCAGCTGTTTGCCTCAAGCATGTGGGCAGGCGGACTGGGCAGTACGGTGCTGGGCATGTGTACGATGCCGCTGATTCTGTTCCTGGGAAAAGGCGTGCAGGAAGCAGGGTATCAGAAAACAGCAATCGTCTATGCTGTGATTTCTCTCCCGCTTGTCCTGTGCATGGTGCATTTATGTAAAGAAAACCCAAAGCTTGCAAAAGCAAAAGAGCTTGCAGCAGCAAAAGAAGGGGACAGCGGGACTTCTTTTCTGGGCTTTTTGAAATCTGTATTTACAAATAAAAATCTGCTGTGTGTGTATGCATATATGTTTTGCGCCATGTTCAGCCAGATTGGAAGAGCAAGCACGGCCTTTTATTATTACATGTTCTGCGTGGGAAATCCGGCATGGGCTTCTGTGCTGATGTCTCTTGGCAGTCTTGTAGGACTGGTACTGATTCCGTTTGTTCCAGCACTGATTGGCAGGTTTGGAAAGAAAAAAGTAGTTCTGGTATCGCAGGTGATTCAGATTATCGGGCTGATTATGATGTATGCAGGCCCTTATACAGATATTCCGTATACGATAGCGGCAAATCTTGTCTATGGGTTAGGCGGCGGATACAGTGCATGTGTCGGTTCGATGATTGTAGATGCACTGGACCATTATGAATATAAGACAGGTGTGCGCAATGACGGCGTTGCTTTTGCATTTAACGGGCTTATGACAAAGATTTCGGCAGCTGTAGCAGGCTCTGTCGGACTGATGGTGATGGCGGCATTCGGATATACAAACGGGGCGGACCTGACAGAACGGGCGCTGGCCGGAATTAATACGGGCGTTAATATTGTTCCTCTTGCAGCAGCTGCGCTGGCAATTGTTCCGGTTCTGATTTTTGATTTAAATGAAGAAAAGATGCAGAATGTCCGCATTGCTTTAAAAGAACGCAGAGAAGAGGCTTTAAAGGAGCAGCCATAAACAGCACGTGCACAGGGAGGAAGAGCAGATATGAAATTAGTTACGGTAAAACAGGGAATCATCGAAGGCATCCAGCAGGACGGATATTCCGTTTTTAAAGGAATTCCTTTTGCGAAACCGCCGATAGGAAAGCTGCGCTGGAGGGCGCCGCAGCCGGCGGAGGCATGGGAGGGCGTTTACCATGCGGATACATTTAAAGAACGCGGCTGGCAGGAGAATGACACACAGGGAGAGGTGCCGTTTTGGAAAGAAAAACTGCTGAAAGAATTTTATGATGACATCAGATTCATTCCGAAGATGAATGAAGACATGCTGTATCTGAATATTTATACGCCTGCAGAAAAAGAGGGCCAGAAGCTGCCTGTTGCGTTCTGGGTGCATGGCGGCGGATTCGGCAGCGGCTGGAGCTGGGAAAAAGAATTCGACGGAAAAGCATACTGCAGGCAGGGCGTGATTCTGGTAACGGCGGCCTACCGCCTCGGGGTATGGGGGAATCTGACTCATCCGTGGCTGAATGAGGAAAATGAACACGGCGCATCAGGCAATTACGGCATATTAGACCAAATCCAAGCGCTGAAATGGGTATATGAAAATATTGAAGCCTTCGGAGGAGATGCACAAAACATCACCGTCTTCGGACAGTCGGCAGGAGCGATGAGCTCGCAGCTTCTGGTATCATCCGGGATGACCGGCAATATGATAGCAAAGGCTGTTTTTCAAAGCGGCGGTGCGCATAATAACGAACTGCTTGACGAATTTACCTGGGAAAAGAGCATGGAAAACGGTAAGGGATTTGTAAAAGAAACAGGAGCGGCATCTTTAGAAGAACTGCGCGGACTGCCTGCAGAGAAAATAGAGCTGGCTGCGGAAGCTTATACAGCAAAAAGGCAGGAAGGCATTCTTTTTATGCCGGTTATGGACGGGTATGTATTTAAAGAGAATACAAAAGACTGTCTGAATCATGATCATGTAAAACGGATTCCTTATATGCTGGGCACAACAGAAAATGATTTGCTCGTCACGCCGCAGATGCTGGAAAACGGCGGAAAGAGCAGTCTTTATAAAGGGTGTATTGCATGGAGCCTTAAGACAGAAGAATTGTGGAACCAGCCTTCTTATGTATATTACTTTAAAAGACATCTGCCGGGAGATGACTGGGGAGCGTTTCACTGTGCGGAACTGTGGTATATGTTTGGAACGTTAGAGCGGTGCTGGAGGCCGTTTGAAGAGCATGACAGAAAACTGAGCCGTGACATGATTCGGTACTGGACAGATTTTATGCGGACTGGAAGACCGGCAGATGAAAAAGAGTGGAGACCATGCAGGAAGGGGGACGCTTTTGTGAAGGTGCTGGAGTAACGATGCCGGCTCACGTCTCCTTCTCTGTACAGGATACGCTTGAAAAAGGATGCTCTTTTAGTATAATATGGAAGAAGCCGAAGAAATAGCTGCTGAGGAGCATGCGGAAAAACGCTGAAATTTCTTGCAAAGAAAAAGCGTTAGATAGAGCGGAAGCTGTATCAGAGGCCGCCGCTTTTAGAATTAGACAAAACTGAATAATCATACAGGAAAAGAGGATGCCGCCAGGCACCCTCTTTTCATTCAGTATTTAAAATAAAAACACAGATATAAAACGTAGAAACAGCCACTGTCAGTCAGATGGAGAAAGGGTGATTGTATGTTTATCTACTATAATTTTGAAGATGAGCCAAGTGAATTGTACTATCGGATGAAAATTAATGTTGATCTTTGTGAAAAACTGGGGGGGGGTGAACAGAAAATTCATTCGTGCAGTACAAGAAGTCTTAAACTCCACAAAAGGAAAAATTGGTAAAGGTGTTGATTTTTTGAAGAGGCTTTTGGGCGTAATTTGGATGAATATTACAAGATTTTATGGATGCCCGAAACTTTTATCATTTAATTAGGAGAAAATATGACCAAAATCTTAGAGAACGTCTTGCTGATAAATATACGACACGTTCTGAGGAGGATTGTGATTTAGCAAACGAATGGCGGGATAAATTTTGTGCGCTTTCGGATGAAAAATTAGAAAAGGCTAAATCTATTATTTTTCTGAATAAATTTAAAGAGGAAGATTATGAGTGT
The DNA here is from genome assembly GCA_947384955.1 of uncultured Eubacterium sp. GTDB lineage: Bacteria > Bacillota > Clostridia > Lachnospirales > Lachnospiraceae > Eubacterium_J. Next base: position 6,255 of record CANDJC010000212.1, read on the forward strand.
TCTGATCCAGAAATTCTTGAGATATTATCGTATTATAGAATTACAAGAGATATTGCAGAAGGAAATAACTAGGGGGGGGGACTTCGTTTATGGCAGAAAGCCAAAATATTGAATGGAAAGAATCGTGGCGTGACGATTAT
>CANDJC010000213.1 GCA_947384955.1 uncultured Eubacterium sp.
GAAGTGAAAAGGAAAGCTGCGGTTAGAAGTGAAAAGGAAAGCTGCGGTTAGAAGTAAAAGAGAGAATCTGCGGTTAGAAGTGAATAGTCACAGCAAAAAAAAACAGATGCCTAAATTATTCCTGCCAGTACCTCAAAAGCTATAAAACAGTCACAACGTAAAATAAGACATTTAAGCCATTTACTGCCAGCATCTCAAAAACCATAAAATAGTCACAACGTAAAAATCAGATACTTAAATCATTTGCTGCCAGCATCTCAAAAACTACATAAATATTCACAGCGTAAAATCCAATATTTAAACCATTTACTGTCAGTCACCTCAAAAATTATATGAAACATCCACAGCATAAAAGCCGATATCACAAACCTCAAACAAAACTTAAAATCAGCCATAAACCAGCTGGATGAAGAAACTTTTTCCTTCTGATGTGACTGTGGAGAAAAGTTAGAAGTTCTTAGTTTTCTGCTCATCACCCAGGATTTGGGGGCTCATCGCTTATCGCCATATAAATCCCTGAAGCCCCCAAAAGGCGCCTGCCAGCCCCACTGCGTAAAACCCTCCAGTAACGCCAGGGCATCAGGCGCCGGTCCGTCCGTCTTTCACTGCCTGGATGCAGAAAACTTAGAACTTCTTACTTTTTGCAGCCGGAACATCAGAAGGAAAAAGTTTCTTCATCCAGCGTCCGCGCAGCCAAAAAAAGAACCCCCTCCGCGCAGCCAAAAAAAGAAAATCCCCCCTTCATCATCCATCCCGCTTTCCCGCCCCTCCTGAAAAAGAAAAGGTAGCATCCCACCCGCTTTTATGTTAAAATAGCACTGTCTGCGTTAATGATTTGATAATAATGAAAATATTTAAGGAGATAATAAAATGATTTGGGCAAAAGAAGAAACAATGTCGCGAGCCGCGCTCGAACAGATTCAGCTGACCAGACTGAAAGAAACCGTCGCGCGGGTTTATGAAAAAGTGCAGCCATACCGCAGAAAAATGGATGAGGCAGGGGTAAAGCCGCAGGACATTCAGAGCCTGAAGGATTTAGAAAAACTGCCGTTTGTCACAAAGCAGGACATGCGGGACAATTATCCGTTCGGCCTGTTTGCGGTGCCAAAAGACGAACTGGTACGCATCCATGCTTCCAGCGGTACGACCGGAAAGCCAACGGTGGTAGGCTATACAAGGAAAGATTTGGAAATGTGGACGGAGTGTGTGTCGAGGATTGCCGCCATGGGAGGCGCTACGGGCAAGGATGTGGCGCAGATTTGTTTTGGGTACGGGATGTTTACCGGAGCGCTGGGGCTGCATTACGGGCTGGAGAATATGGGAGCCGCCATGGTGCCGTCGTCTACCGGCAATACAGAAAAACAGATTATGTTTATGAAAGATTTCGGGACGACGCTGCTTGTTGCCACGCCTTCTTACGCGCTGCGTATTGCAGAAGTTGCACTGCAGCTTGGCATTGACCCGAAAAAGGACCTGGGAGTTAAAATCGGTCTTTTGGGAAGCGAGCTTTTAACTGAGGCAATGCGTGCGGAAATGCATAAGCTCTGGGGTGATGATATGCTGGTTACTTCGAATTATGGAATGAGTGAGCTGATGGGGCCGGGAGTATCCGGGGAATGTGAATATCTGTGCGGCATGCATATTAATGAAGACTTTTTTATTCCTGAGATTATCGACCCGAATACGGGCCGGGTGCTGCCGCCGGGAGAAAAAGGAGAGCTTGTAATTACATGTATTTATAAGGAAGCTTTGCCGTTAATCCGTTACCGGACGAAGGATGTTACAAGACTGATTTATGAGCCGTGCAAATGCGGCAGGACGACAGTGCGCATGGAGAATCTGGATGGCAGGACGGATGATATGTTAAAAATCCGCGGTGTTAATGTATTCCCGAGCCAGATTGAAGAAGTGCTTCTGGGAATTGACGAAATCGGCCCGCATTATGAGATTATTGTCACAAGAAAAGACCATACGGATAAGCTGGAAATCCGCGTAGAGCTTGTGCAGGCGGTAGATACTTATAAAGAACTTGAAGCGCTGGAACAAAAGATTAAATATAAACTGCGAATCGTTCTGGGCCTGGATGCGAAAATCCGTCTGGAATCGCCGAACACACTGCAGAGGTTTGAAGGAAAAGCAAAGAGGGTAAGAGATTTGAGAAATTTGAAGGAGAAAATCTAACAAAAGGAAAGTTTTAACATAGGAAAGGAAGTGCAGATTTTGGAAAAGAAAATAATGCTGGGAAATGAAGCGATTGCAAGGGGCGCCTATGAAGCAGGGGTAAAAGTATCGGCTGCGTATCCGGGCACGCCGAGTACGGAAATCAGTGAAAATATTGCTCCGTATGAAGAAATCTATGCAGAGTGGTCGCCGAATGAGAAGGTGGCAATGGAGGTAGCGGTCGGCGCATCCATCAGCGGTGTGCGGGCTATGGCATCGATGAAGCACGTAGGCGTCAATGTGGCCAGTGACCCGCTGTATACGGCTTCTTACTGCGGGGTGAACGGCGGGCTTGTATTAGTGGCGGCAGACGACCCGGGGCTTTACAGCTCGCAGAATGAGCAGGATACAAGATGCGTGGCAAGGGCTGCGAATGTGCCTGTTTTAGAGCCGTCTGACAGTCAGGAGGCTAAGGATTTTGTAAAATTCGCGTATGAGCTGAGTGAGAAATACGATACGCCTGTGATTGTAAGGACAACGACAAGACTGGCTCATTCTCAGGGAACGGTTGTCTTAGAAGAGCGGAATGTGCCGCAGGATAAGCCATATGAACGAAATCCGGCTAAATTTGTCATGATGCCGGCGAATGCAATCGGAAGGCATGTATATGTAGAAAAAAGAATGAAGGAGCTTTCCGAAGACGGCTGTGATTTTAAAGTGAACCGTGCAGAGTATCAGGATACATCGATTGGATTTATCACAAGCGGCATTCCGTATCAGTATGTAAAAGAAGCCTGTCCGAATGCTTCGGTGTTAAAGCTTGGCATGGTACATCCGCTTCCGAAAAAACTGATTGAGGAATTTGCTTCGAAGGTGGAGAAGCTGTACATATTTGAAGAATTAGAGCCGGTGATTGAAGAACAGGTAAAATCCTGGGGCATTCAGGCTGTCGGAAAAGAGCTGTTTACGCTGCAGGGGGAATATTCTGCAAATATGATACGGGAGAAGGTGCTGCATGAAACCGTATCAGTGAAAGCTCCGGCAAAGGTTCCGGCAAGGCCTCCGATTTTGTGCCCGGGCTGTCCGCACAGAAGTGTGTTCTCGGTGTTAAGCCGTCTGGGCATTCATGCGGCCGGAGATATCGGCTGCTATACGTTAGGAGCAGTTGCGCCGTTAAATGTCATTGACACGACCGTATGCATGGGTGCGAGCATTTCAACGCTCCATGGCATGGAAAAGGCAAGAGGAAAAGAATATATTAAAAACTGGGCAGCAGTCATCGGGGATTCTACGTTTATGCATACGGGTGTGAATTCTCTGATGAATATGGTATACAACCAGGGAACCGGCACCGTCATTATTCTGGATAATTCCACAACCGGCATGACGGGGCATCAGGACCACGCGGCTACCGGAAAAACGCTGAAAGGGGAAACCGTACCTGCGATTAGCATTTATCATCTGTGCAAATCTATGGGAATTGAGCATGTGACAGAGGTAAGCGCTTTTGATACGAAGGAATTAGAACGTATTGTAAAGGAAGAAACGGCAAGAGACGCAGTGTCCGTGATTATTACCAAAGCTCCGTGCGTGCTGTTAAAAGGAAACGTATTTCCATACAAGTGCAGACCGGTTTCTGATAAATGCAAAAAATGCGGCGCATGCTTAAAACCGGGCTGTCCGGCACTTACAAAGAATGCGGACGGGACAATTGCGATTGACGATACGATGTGCAACGGCTGCGGACTCTGCGAACAGCTGTGTAAATTTGAGGCAATTGAACGGACGGAAGCATAAAGAAAGCAGCTGAGCAAGCCTCAGGCCGCTGGAAGGATGGAAGTGTAAGGAAAGCAGCAGTAAGACGGAGGTATAAATTTATGAAACGGGAACTGGGAATTGGAAGATGCGGGCTTGCCTGCTGTCTGTGTTCTGAAAATGACAGCTGCGGGGGCTGCCAGGCGGGAGAATGTCCGGGGAAAGAGTGGTGTGAAAACCTGAAATGTTCTCTGGAAAAGAAGACCGAAGGCTGCTATGCTTGCGAAGAAGAATGCAAAAAAGGTCTGCTGAACAAAATCAAGCCATATGCTTTTACGCAGTTTTGCAAAAGATACGGACGGGACAGCCTGTTAGACTGTCTGGAACGAAATGAGCGCAGCGGCGCTGTTTATCACCGCCAGGGCATACAGGGTGATTATGATGACTTTGACGATGTGGAAGAACTGATAGAATTTATTAAAACAGGGAGGAAAGCATGACAAAAAATATTATGATTGTCGGCGTCGGCGGCCAGGGAACGCTGCTGACGAGCCGGATACTTGGCGGCATTATGTTGGATGCCGGATATGATGTGAAATTATCGGAAGTACACGGCATGGCACAGAGGGGCGGAAGCGTTGTCACCTTTGTGCGCTATGGAGAAAAGGTAGCAGAGCCGATTGTAGAAGAGGGACAGGCAGATGTACTGATTGCCTTTGAAAAATTAGAAGCGCTCCGCTATGCGCATTATTTGAAAAAAGACGGCGTGCTTGTAATCAACGACCAGCGCATGGAGCCGATTACCGTGGTCACAGGCGCAGCGGAGTATCCGGAGCATATTATTGAAAATCTGGAAAAAGAGCATACGGTTTATAAAATTAACGCGATGGAAGAAGCAAAAAAACTGGGCAGCTCCAAAGTATTTAATATTATCGTATTAGGGCTTGCCGCAAGGCATATGGATTTTTCCAAAGAGGCATGGCTGCGCGTGATAGAAAAAACGGTGCCGCCAAAGACCGTGGATTTAAACCAGAAAGCATTTCTGACAAGCTACGAAGGCTGAGTGTATAAAACAGGGGATGGGAGGGTAATATGTTTATTAAACAGTTATCGGTATTTATTGAAAACCATGAGGGGCGTCTGCAGGAGGTGCTGGATGCGCTGAAAGCAGAACATGTAAGCATTGTTTCCTTAAGCCTTGCGGATACAAGCGAATACGGGCTTTTGCGCATGATTACAAACGACCCGCAGGCCGGGCAGAAGGCATTGAAAGAAAGAGGATTTTCGGCAATGCTTTCGGATGTCCTTGCGGTAAAGCTGGCTCACAGGGCCGGAAGCCTTCAGGAAATTTTAAGACATGTATGCGAGGCGGGGCTGAATGTGGAATATATGTATGCACTGTCGAATAAAGAAGACGAGGCATCGATTATCTGCAAAATTTCCAACGGGGATAAGGCGGCAGAGCTTTTGAAGAGCAAGGATGTGGAGCTGTATGGACAGGATGATATTTTAAAAATGTTTCCCTAAGAGGGTTTCATCTGAAACAGCGGAAATTTCTTTAGATATAGGAGCGTGTTCATTATGATAGTGGATTTCCATACACATATTTTTCCAGATAAAATCGCGGCCAGGACAATTGAAAAACTCGAACGCATCGGCAATGCAAAAGCATTTACGGACGGGAGGGAACAAAGCCTTGTAACATCTATGGAAAAGGCGGGTGTGGATGTGTCGGTGGTGCTTCCGGTTGTAACTGCCCCGGAGCAGTTCGATACCATCAATCATTTTGCAGCGTCGCTGAATGAAAAATATCAGGACAGGGATGTGCGGCTTTTGTCTTTTGGCGGCATTCACCCGGATACACCGGACTATAAGAAAAAGCTGCGGGAGATTCAAAATCTGGGGCTGAAGGGGATAAAGCTGCACCCGGATTATCAGAATACGTATTTTGACGATATCAGATATATGCGCATACTGGATGAGGCCTCGCAGCTTGGTCTGATAAGCGTCGTCCATGCAGGTGTGGATATTGGATTTCCAAATCATGTGCGCTGTACGATAGAAGGGATTTTAAAAGTGCTAAAGAAGGTCAGCCCCAGGAATCTGGTGCTGGCCCATTACGGCGGATATGGATTGTGGGATGAAGTGCTCGAATGCGTGGCGGGAAGGGATGTTTATCTTGATACAGCATATATTTTTGGATTTATCGAAGATAAGACTTTTATGGATATTTTGAACCGGCACGGCGCGGATAAGATTTTGTTTGCGACAGACAGCCCCTGGAGCGGGCAGAAGGAATCGCTGGAATATTTGGAAAAACTGCATTTAAATAAGGAAGATTTTGATAAAATAGTGGGGGAGAATGCGGAAAATTTGTTGAAGGTGGGATGATTTTATGGATTGGCTTCGCGGACGCCGGGAGAGGGGATTTGCACGGTCTTCCTGCGGCTGCTCCA
>CANDJC010000214.1 GCA_947384955.1 uncultured Eubacterium sp.
CAGAGGCAAAGGGAGCATTAAACCGTTTCAAGTTCGAGGTCGCAGATGAACTCGGCGTACCGTTAAAAGAAGGCTATAACGGTGACCTGACTTCCCGCCAGAACGGTTCCGTGGGCGGTTATATGGTGAAAAAAATGATTGAAGCCCAGGAAAAACAGATGGCTGGCGAAGAATAAGCACACGCTTAATCTGACAGCCTGATATGGCCTGAAGGCAGGAAACTGCTGTAACGGCTGATGAATACAGAAAGAAGGCTGATGCGCTTAGAGATTCTCTCAGAGTGCACCAGTCTTCTTTCTTTAAAAATCATAAATTCAGCAGCTCCGCTGCCTGTCCTTCAAAATGCTCCCTTACTTTCTTTCGAATCCCCTCATGCTCCGGCAGTTCCAGATTCCGGTCTAAGGAAAGAATCCTGCCTGCCTCCTCGTTCGCCTGCTGCAGGATACGGGAATCCTGATAAATATCTGCCAGCTGAAACTCCATATCCCCGCTCTGGCGGATTCCGAAAAAATCACCAGGCCCGCGCAGCTTCAAATCTTCGCTCGCGATTTGAAATCCGTCGTTTGTCCGGCTGAGCACATCCAGCCTTTTTGCAGCGCTTTTCGAATCGGAAGTATTTATCATAATACAGTATGACTGCGCTTCCCCGCGCCCGACACGTCCGCGCAGCTGATGCAGCTGTGCCAGGCCGAAGCGCTGTGCGTCTTCTATCATCATAACGGTTGCATTCGGTACATTGACGCCGACCTCCACAACCGTTGTGGAGACAAGCACCTGGATTTTGCCCGCTGCAAACTCCTCCATAATCTGGTTTTTGATATCCGAACGCATCTTTCCATGCAGAATGCCTGTTTCGATATCTGCCGGCAGTGACTTTCTTAATATTCCGGCATAATCCGTGACATTTTCTCCTTCGGCATATTCGCTCGCCTCTACCAGCGGGCATATGACGTAAGCCTGATGCCCGGCCTGAACCTCGCGGCGGATAAATTCATAAGCATTTGGCCGCCAGCCTCTGCCGACTACACAGTTTTTAATTGGAAGACGTTTTGCGGGCACTTCGTCGATGACCGAAATATCCAGGTCTCCGTATAAAATAATGGCAAGCGTGCGCGGAATCGGCGTCGCGCTCATGACAAGGATATGCGGATTTTCGCCTTTTAAGGAAAACGTCTCCCTCTGCCTGACACCGAAGCGGTGCTGCTCGTCGGTAATCACAAGCGCCAGGCTGTCATAAACGGCTTTTTCCTGAAACAGCGCGTGGGTTCCGATAATCATGGCATCCGAAAAAAGCTGCAGTCTTTCATAAGCTCTGCGCTTTTCTCTCGCCGTCATAGACCCGGTTAAAAGTACCAGATGCGTTTTGATTCCAAATAATTCTATGTACTGTGAAAATGTCTCATAATGCTGCGCGGCAAGCACTTCTGTCGGTGCCATAATCGCAGACTGGCAGCCGCTTTGGGATACCAGATACATTGTTAAAAAAGCAATAATTGTCTTGCCGGAGCCGACATCTCCCTGTATCAGCCGCTGCATGATATGCGGCCCCTGCAAATCATTTTCAATTTCCGATAATACGCGAAGCTGGGCACCGGTCAGCTCATACGGCAGCTTTTCCAAAAGCGGTTTCAGCAGATGCCCGTTACCGATTTTGTACTGGTTTTCGATGCGCATTCCCTGCTCCTTCTGCATCTGCATGCACAGCACAAACAGGAAGAATTCATCAAACACAAGCCGCCTTCGCGCCGCTTCGAGCGCATCAAAATCTTTTGGAAAATGAACCTGTGAAATGGCATAGTTATATTCCGCCAGGCCGTATTTGTGCCGGATGCTTTCCGGCAGATATTCGGGAATCAGGATGCCGGAGTCTAAAACCTGGCGCAGCGTCTTTTTATAAATATGATTGGAAAGGCCGGCTGTCAGCCCGTAAACCGGCTGCAGAGAATCTGCTATCGCTTCATACTGAGACGGTGTAAAAACGGCTGGCTGCTCCATAACAGGCTGTCCGTATCTGTCCTGGACCATTCCGTATAAAATATAATCCTGGCCTTTTTGCAGCGTATTTCTGATATAAGGCATGCGAAACCACAAAAATTCCATGGAAGCCTCCCCGTCCCGTCCCATGCAGACCGTAATCTGCATCGTGCGGGTACGTTTCACAGCCGCCGGAGATTCTACATGCAGAATAACCGCCTGTTTCTGGCCGGGCTGCACCTGGCTGATTGTGACAGGCCTTGGATATTTTGCGTATTCTCTTGGAAAACGAAGGAGTATATCACCAATGGTGTATACTCCTGTCTTTTGAAACAGCTGTTCGGTCTTAGCTCCCACACCTTTTACGCCCTTTACTGGTGTCGTAATATCCATGGACTCCTCCAGACTATTCCACCGAAAGCAGATAATAATAAATCGGCTGTCCGCCGTACTGGACTTCTGCTTCCAGGTCGCCATGCTTTTCCAAAATCTTTTCCGCTATCGCATCCGCACCTTCCTTCGATGCCTCTTCTCCGTAATAAATGCTTACAATCGCAGAATCATCGTCAATCATAGATTCTGTCATTTCCAGTGTGACCGCCTCCAAATCACGTCCCGCGGAAAGAATCGTTTTATCTCCGATTCCCATATAGTCGCCCTGTCTGATTTCTTTGTCGTCAATGACCGTATCGCGGACGGCATACGTAACCTGTCCGGTTTTCACATTTTGTATTTCCTGCGTCATGCGGGTTTCATTTTCCTGTGCCGTCTGTTCCGGTATGAAATTAATCAGCGCAGTAATTCCCTGAGGAATCGTCTTTGTAGGAATTACATGTACCTTTTTATCCTCGGACAAAGCCGCTGCCTGATTTGCCGCCAGTATAATGTTTTTATTATTCGGAAGCACAAAAACATGGTCTGCGTTTACTTTATTTACCGCATTTAAAATATCCTCCGTACTCGGATTCATCGTCTGGCCGCCTTCAATCATATAATCCGCGCCCAGGCCTTTGAATACTTCGCTCAAGCCGTCCCCGGCCGATACCGCAATAAATCCAATATCTTTGTGCGGTGCATGTTCTGCCTCTTCTTCTTTTTGCTTTTGCTGTTTTGCCGCCAGCTTCTGCGCGTCTTTAATCAGACGTTCCTGATGCTCCTCGCGCATATTGTCAATTTTGATTTTGCTTAAAGAACCATGCTTCAATGCTTCCTGGATTGCAAGTCCCGGATCATTGGTATGTACATGGGTCTTTACGATTTCATCGTCAGCCACCACGACAATCGAGTCGCCAATGGATTCCAAAAATGCTTTGTATCTGTGTTCTCCGTCATCTGTAAGCGGTTTGTTCAATACAATAATAAATTCCGTACAGTAGCCAAACTTAATCTCCTCTTCGGTTTCCTTTGTAATCTTTCTTACCGCTGCAGAGGAATCTGCCTGAATCGTATAATCAATTTCTTTGCCAAGCAGCGCGTCCAGCGTCCCCTGCAAAATAACGACCAGTCCCTGACCGCCGGAGTCCACCACGCCGGCCTGCTTTAATACCGGAAGCATATCCGGCGTTTTTTTAAGAACCAGCTCTGCTTCTTTGATGACTTCATCCAGGAAGTATACCAGGTCGTCGGTCTCTTCCGCCAGCTCAGCCGCTTTGTCGGCAGCTCCCCTTGCAACCGTAAGAATCGTTCCTTCCTTTGGCTTCATAACTGCTTTGTACGCTGTTTCCACAGCTTTTTGAAATGCCGCGCATAAGACCGGAACCGTCACTTCCTGTTCTTTTCCGATTACTTTTGTAAATCCGCGAAACAGCTGGGATAAAATAACACCGGAATTTCCCCTTGCCCCTCTCAGAGAGCCGGACGAAACTGCTTTGGCAATGGATGCCATATCCGGATTTTCAATTGCACTGACTTCTTTTGCTGCCGACATAATCGTCATTGTCATATTTGTGCCGGTATCCCCGTCTGGTACGGGAAATACATTCAGTTCATTAATCCATTCTTTTTTCGATTCCAGATTTTTCGCACCGTTTAAAAACATCTTCGCCAAAACCGCAGCGTTTATCGAATTTATCGAATTGACTTCCACTTTCAGATCCTCCTTAATCAATCACGCGAACGCCTTCAACAAAAATGTTGATTTTTTTGATGTGCATTCCTGTGAATTCTTCTACACGATATTTGACGGTACTAATCAGATTATCTGTCACCGTACTGATACTTACGCCATAGGATATGATAACATGAAAATTTATCGTAATTTCATTGTTCTCATCAATTGCTACATTTATACCATGGGTAAGATAATCTTTTTTCAGCAGCCTTACAATGCCGTCTTTTACGTTTACAGCGGCCATGCCGACGATGCCAAAGCACTCTACCGCAACAGAGCCGGCATAGGTGGCAATGACTTCGCTTCCAATGACAACCCGGCCGTATTCGTTTTCAAATTGCCCTTTCATAGCATACCTCCAATCATTCTTGCAAAATAAAATAAACCAGTTAGGAAATATTATAACCGCTTTTTCACAAAAAGAAAACTAAAATTTTACATTTTCAAAAAAAATGAATTTTCATCTTGCATTTATTTACCTGTTCTGATAGAATAATCGTGTTGTAAGTCTGAAACAGATGTCAGACTTCATGGTTTAGAACACTCGTGAATGCAAGGAGGTGTCAATATGGCTAAATGTTCAGTTTGTGGAAAAGGCGTTCTTTTCGGTAACAATGTGAGCCATTCACATAGAAGATCTAATAGAATGTTTAAACCAAACATCAAATCTGTCAGATGTAAGGTAAACGGAGCTACGAAAAGACTGTATGTCTGTACTTCCTGCTTAAAATCTGGTAAGGTTGAAAGAGCATAGGATTTAAAACCGGCGAATCGGCTGTGGAATCAGGCAAAAAAAGAAAAAAGCTGTCAGTGATAAAGTTTTCTTTATAACTGGCAGTTTTTTATTGGACTAAACTGGTTTCTGCCTCATATAATGTAATATCAGGCACGTCTTTTGACAAACCTGTATATGAAAAACCAGACAGAATCGAAGTGGAATATGAAAAGAATATGCGGATTTGCAATGTTTTGGATTGCAGTCGGAATGATAATTATGATGCTGCTTGAAAGCGTGTGGATTGCGCTTTTGATTGTAGCGGCACTTTTGATTTGCGGGTATAATCTGTTTTGCGGATAGCGGAAAAAAAGCGGTACATTCAGCAGCGCTCAGTCTGCCCAGTGTATCGCTTTTTTCCAGGCTGCCATCAGAAACTCAAAGAACGGTCATATTACCATCATCAGCGTCCCCGCACCAATCAGGATACATCCAGCCAGCGACTTGACCGTAAATTCTTCATGAAGGAACAAAAATGCCAGCACAAGCGTAATCACCACACTCAGCTTATCAACCGGCACAACCTTAGACGCTTCTCCCAGCTGTAACGCACGGTAATAACAGAGCCAGGAAGCCCCGGTTGCCAGGCCGGACAGAATCAGAAATACCCAGCTTTTTTTGCCAATCTGAGCAATCCCGCTCTGCGTATGTGTCAGAAAAACCATTCCCCATGCCATAATTACAACAACCACTGTCCGTATGGCAGTCGCTAGATTTGAATTTACGCCTTCAATGCCGATTTTCGCCAGTATAGAGGTCAGCGCAGCAAAAACCGCAGACAGCAGTGCAAATAAAAGCCACATCAAAAACATCCTCCGCTCTCATATTTCATGTATCCATTATAGTATTTCCATATACTTTTATCAAGCCTTCCGGCACCTGTATCCAGTACCCTGAATCCATTTTTTGAAACAGTTCGAACAGGGGGGGATATAGTGGCCCCTCGGACGCCGGGTGACGGGAAGATGCACCGGATTCCTGCTCCGGCTCCGGAATGTTAAGAATCCCTAAGCATTCTGCATTTACACTGTGACCCCGGACGGTCCGCGGCACCTAGTTCGCCCTGGCCTACAGCCAGCAGCTAAAGGTGCCGCTTCGGCTTCGCCGCCTGGTTATAGAGCAAAATGCTAAGGGATTCTAAACATTCCTCCAATGTCCCAGGAATCCGGTGCATCTTCCCGTCACCCGGCTGGCTTTCACAGGTTTTACATAAAAAATGCCGACACTCTGCTGCATTTTTATATCGCAGAAAGACTGCAAACCGCCTCTGGAAAGCTGTCCGTACCATCTCTGGAAAACTGTCTGTGCCGCCTCTGGAAAGAAGTCCATACCGTATCGGAGATGCCACGTATGTAACATTTGCCAGTAACCAGCCGGGAGAGGGGATTTGCCCGGTCTTCCTGTGGCATTGGAAGAATGTTTAGAATCCCTTAGCATTCTGCCCTATAACCAGGCGGCGAAGCCGAAGCGGCACCTTTAGCTGCTGGC
>CANDJC010000215.1 GCA_947384955.1 uncultured Eubacterium sp.
ACACCCACCCCCCCCCCCCCCCCCCCCCACCCCCCCCCAAACCCCCTCTCCCGGCGTCCGCACATCGTCGTCCCCCCCCCCCCTTGCACATTCAAAAAAAGAAAGACCCTGCGCCTCACGCAAAGCCTTCCTCATGTCAAAAACAAGCACCCCATTAATCCATTGCAATGACTTCTTTCTTATTATATGTCCCGCAATTTTTGCACACACGGTGCGGTACCATAAGCTCCCCGCATTTACTGCATTTTACTAATGTAGGAGCCGTCATTTTCCAGTTTGCTCTTCTTTTATCCCTTCTGCTCTTTGAAGATTTATTCTTTGGACAAATTGACATCTGCTTACACCTCCTTAAATTTATTAAATACATCCTGAAATGCCGCCATCCGCGGATCCGGTACTGTCTGGCTGCAGTTACAGGATGATTTATTCAAATTTGCACCGCATTTTTTGCAAATTCCCCTGCAGTCATCTTTACAGAGCACCTTCGCCGGCCATGCAAACAGGATTTCTCCAAATACAAGCCGGTCTGCGTCAAGCTGACAGCCATTCATATATTCCAGCTGTTCCAGATTGTCATCATTCTTTTCTGAATCAGATGACTGTTGTTCTTCTGATAAAGTCCCTGGCTCGGAATCTATCGGAAGTTTTTTATCAATGACCAGATGCAGTTCTACTGGAACTTCTTCCAGACAGCGGTCACATGGAATAGATATCGTTACATCTAGCGCACCCTGGATAAGCAGATACCTGTTTTCCACGTTCGTAAGATGCAGACTGAATGGTTCTTTTTTCAAAATAGGAAATACACCCAGTTTCGATTCTGCTGCTTCCATATCGATATGAACTTCTATTTCGCCGTCTGCATCCGCATTGGAATAAAAGGCAGAAAGATCTAATACCATTGCATACTCCTATCTGTGTGGATATGCCAGAATCTTACTGGCATAATCTTCAAACATACACTAAGAAAGTATAACGAAGTGTGTTTTATTTGTCAATATGAAAAGCAAATTATTTTTTCTCTGCCGCTATAGCAGCAGTTTTATCTCGCCTATACTTTTATTCAGCCTCTTAGCCGCTTCTTCTGCTGTCAGCAGTCCTTCACGCACCAGATCAAGCAGTGTCAGCTGCTTTCCCTGAGTAATTCCCTGCGTGATGCCCTGTGTAATGCCCTTTGTGATACCTTCTTCTATTCCTTCCATTTTAATTCTTTTTGCCTCATAATCCAGAACCTTTCCGCCCATAATATCCTTCACTCCTTCCGCTATCCGGCTGTGGCCCTCTGCGAGATTTGACGCCACTTTGTTTATCATGTCTGTAATCATGCATTTTACGTATTCCGTAATCTCCTGCTTTTCACACATCTTATCCAGGCGCCTTCTTATGTCCGCATATTCTGCTTTCAGCTGCTTCATTTTCTGCCCGTCCTGCTCGCATTCTGCAAACTGTTTTTCATACACAAACAGGTAAAACGGGAGAAAAAACAACAGTTTTTTCTCAAATATCTCATCTAAACGAAACTGCTGCAGCTTTATCACAGGTACCTGATACTCCTGTTTTCCGCCCGGTGTGCAGATGCGGATTTTCATGATATCCGGCGTATTTTTCGTATGGCGTAAAAACAGCACCGCCGAATGCGGAAAAGTGATTTCCAGTACATTTTTGTAAAGTTTCCCGCGGTCAAGCGCTATCTGCGATGCATATTCAAAAATCCGCACCAGCAGGCTGCTGTCCGCCGTGCTCTGGCATTCCACATGATACTGCTTCTTTCTGTTTCCGCACACGGTAAAACAGCTGTCTGTAATCCTTTCTTCTTCCTCTCCGTCCTGGCGGTTTAAAAAATGCTCGTTCTGCGTAAATATAATCTCTTCGTCTCCGCAGTAATGTTCATGGAACGCTTCGTTTACAACCGGCAGTATCAGCTGCGGACAGTCCTTCTGCTTTTATAGTAGCACCCGTATTGCAAAAAAACAACTGTTATTTACAGCTTCCTGCTTAAATCTGCCAGAAGCATTGTTTCCGGATTATTTGAACGCTGCCGCATAAGGCGTTATAAACCATCATAACCTGAAATCAGAATCTGAAAGAAGGATTTTACAGCTGCAGCGAAAAACAGACAGGGCACCTGCAAGCTGTCCCGGTGCCCTGTCTGGATTTCTATTTCTTCCTTTATGCCTGGATAATATTTCCGAATTCAGTAAAATTTATGACTCTGATTCCGTCTGAAGCGGTGTTATTTTCGATTCATCATACTCATAAGAGGCTGCTACCCCATACCAGTTCTCAGTAGAATATTCCACTGGCTTAGAGTCAATTTCCAGCTTCGCAGAAAGAATCTGATTTTCCTTCATGTAGTCAATTACCTGTTCTAAAACAGTTTTGTTAAATATAATCAGATATATCTCTCCAGCATCGTACCCATATTCTTTATCATCATATACATCAAAGCCGACAAGGATTTTACCATCCTCCGTCATCATCTCCTTATTCACTTCTAAAGGACCATAACTCCAATCGTCCTGGTGTTTCAGCGGATGTAATTTTATACTGCCATCATCCTGTTTAATATCATACGGGAGAAACTCTGCTCTTACAGCATTTGGAACCGCAAAATGCTCCAGATTCATCTTAACGGATATAATCGCAGACATGGATACCGTTTCTGACTCTGCCGTAATTGCTGAACGTGTCACAATCAGCGAGACATGCGGATTCATAATTTCGACAGCATAATTAGGGTCCAAATAGCTTGCCCCGATGGTGCCGCCTCCGATACCGCCGCCAATGCCGCCAGAATCGCCGCCAGGATAGTCTGTATCAATCGAAGGCCCGGTCGGAATCAGCGACGGCCCGGTTACCGGCGGATAATAGGTGGAAGGCGGCCTATACGAGCCTCCTGAACTGCTTCCTCCAAAAAGATTCACCGTTCCAGACATTTTTTGAATTGTACCGTCTGCCCTCTTTATCGTAATCGGTGCAGTAGTCAGATTCTTAATATTCGGCTTTACCTTTTCGGACTTGATTTCCACTGTGCTGTTTTCCGCACCTTTATTGAAGGTAATATCCGCGGACGCATGCATCACCACATCCAGCGGCGCTGATGTCTCAAGCACGGTTCCTTCTGCGGTTTCTTCAATTACTGTTTTCACCGGTACTTCCGGTTTGCCGGAAATTGTCAGTTCCATTTTTGCGCTGATAGATACTTCATTGATTTTCCCGTTTACTTCCAGGCTGACTTTCGCATCTGCCCGCGCAAAATTCAGGCTGTTGAGGCATGCTCCCTTGTTTACGATAATACGGGCTGCCTGCGCCGTTACCTTCATCACATTGCCAATGGCATTTTCTATCCAGGTATCCGGCTTAATGGCCTGAAGCGTAATGGAATTGAACATGCCGCTGTTTTCAATGTCTGCTGCCGGAGCATGCACGGTCAGATCTGTCTGCGCATAATTCCCGGCCGGAATCGTCAGTTTCCCTGCCTGGTCTGTATTGATTTCCAGTTTTTTCAGGTTTCTGCTTCGCAGCGCCTTTTCCAGCTCCGCCTGTGTCGATACCTTTGCTTCCTCCGGGTTTTCTGCGTCTGCCGCAATAACCTTTACCCTGCAGCGTACGGTCTTTTGTGTAAATTTCTTCCTTGCAGCGGTTTTCAGCTCTGCCCTTACTGTCGTGCGGCCTTCTGACTTGCCCTTAATCATAAAGGACGACGCTGTTTTGCCGTATACCATGGCAATCGTGCGGTCTTTCGTGGAGACTTTTTTAATCTTCCACCCCAGCGTGTTGTTTTTAAGCGTCATGCGGTTTGTCTGCCCGATGTTCAGTGTTTTAAATGAAGTCCGCAGACTGACATACGGCTTTGCCGCTTTCACCGTCGTCAGGCGGCCGGCCGGAAATACCGAGACTGCCACTGCGGCAGCCAGCACAGCAGCCATGACTTTTTTCATGCCGCCTTTTTTGGATTTGAATGTTCCACAATCCATAATTCCCCTCCTTGATTTTATAATGGTGTATCAGATTCATTTTATCAGAATGGGAAATTTTGGAAAGCGGTTTAGTACCATTCGCACTTTTACAGGTATCGATTGCAAAAAACGTGACAGCTTTTGAAAGCTGCCACGCATAACATCTCTTTGACAAAATATTTTCTCTCTGGCTTACTCAGACACCCGTCTTTTTATTTCAAAAGAGCAACCGTCTCCCTCGCAATTGCCAGTTCTTCATTGGTCGGAATCACAAGCACTTTTACTTTCGAATCCGGTGTTGAAATCACCGCTTCCTCTCCGCGCCTGCTGTTTGCTTCCTCATCAATCTGAATACCGAGATAACCCAGATTTTCACAAATCTGCCTGCGGGTCACGCCGTTATTTTCTCCAAGACCTGCCGTAAAACAAATGCAGTCCACGCCGTTCATAGCTGCCGCATAGGCACCTATGTATTTCAGCACACGGTAGTTAAATACACGCTGTGCTGCCGCCGCGCGTTCATTGCCTTCCTTCTCTGCTGCTTCCAGGTCACGGAAATCAGAAGATACACCTGAAAGTCCCATAACACCGGATTTTTTATTTAATACATTCATAATGCCCGCCATGTCAAGGCCTTCTTTTTTCGCAATATATTCCACTGCAGACGGGTCAATATCACCGGAACGTGTTCCCATAACAAGACCCTCTAACGGGGATAAACCCATGGAAGTATCGACCGATTTCCCGTTCTTAACCGCACAGACCGAAGCGCCGTTGCCCAAATGACATACAATCGTCTTTAAAGATTCATACGGCCTGTCCAGAATCGCTGCCGCGCGTTTCGACACGTAGCTGTGGCTTGTGCCGTGAAATCCATATTTGCGGACTCCGTATTTCTCATAATACTCATATGGAACGCCATAAAGATACGCTTCCTGCGGCATCGTCTGATGAAACGCCGTATCAAATACACCAGCCATCGGCGTATCCGGCATCAGCTCCTGGCAGGCACGCACACCGATTAAATTCGCCGGATTATGAAGCGGTGCGAGGTCTGAACAGTCCTCGACTGCCTGTATCATTTCATCCGTAATAAGGGCTGAAGCCGCAAATTTCTCCCCGCCATGCACAATCCGGTGACCGACTGCACCAATTTCATCCAGGCTTTTGATTACTCCTGTCTTTTCATTTATCAGTGCATCAATTACCATCTGAATTGCCTGTTTGTGCGTCGGCATTGCTGCCTCTGTAATTTCCTTCTCCCCGCCTGCAGGCTGGTAAACAAGCCTTCCGTCAATTCCGATACGTTCACACAGGCCTTTTGCAAGCACGTTTTCTGTAGCGGAATCGATAACCTGATATTTTAATGATGAACTGCCGCAGTTAATAACTAATACATTCATGTTCCTTTCTCCTTTATTATAATTTATTGCATAAGTATGTTATATTATAAACCTTATTTTCTGGAGATACAAGAACTGTTAAAATTTTGACAAGGGGGGAGGAGGACGCCGGACGGGGAAATGGGTTCCTTCTTATGTTCCGCTTCCAAAAAGCAGGAAGTTCTAAGTTTTCTGCGGCAAGGTTTCGGCTGCGGACGGACCGGCGCCTGATGCCCTGGCGTTACTGGCGGCTGTAAGCTGTGGCATCAGGCAGGCGCCTTTTGGGGACTTCAAAGTTTTAGCAGACGATAGGCCGTGTGTCCCCAAATCCTGGGTATTGAGCAGAAAACTAAGAACTTCCAGCTTTTTTCCAGAGTCACATAAGAAGGAACCCATTTCCCCGTCCGGCTGGTTTTGGCTGAATTTACACTGGCAAAATTAACCGTGTGGCAGTTATCTTATGTTTTGTCAGTTTTATGGAAATTTGGGATGTTATCATAACCTGATAACTTGCAAATTAGCGTTAAGAAAGAAAAATTTCCCAGTCCATCTGGCTGCATTTGCACTATAATTATATATATAGGTTATTTATCATCTTATAAAGTATCAGCTGTTTCAGTTTCTGCTTACATTTCATTACATGTAATTAAATCAGGCACTATCCATGAACCGGCTAAATTTGAATTCCAACATCAGAGTAATCCGTATACATCTTCCACCAGTTTACAAGTTTTTGATTTAATACAAGATACAGAATAAACAGAAACAAATATATATAAGACATAATATTGATTATTACAAAATATATCGAAATCTGTAAACTAATATACATATTTTTAACCCGACAAAATATAAAATAACTGCCATAATGTAAAAACTGACAGCGTAAATTCAGCCACTGCCAGCCGGGCGGAGAAATGTTTTCCTTCGGATACGACTCTGGAAAAAAGCTGGAAGTTCTTAGTTTTCTGCTCAATACCCAGGATTTG
>CANDJC010000216.1 GCA_947384955.1 uncultured Eubacterium sp.
TGGAGCAGCCGCAGGAAGACCGTGCAAATCCCCTCTCCCGGCGTCCGAGAGGCCACCACCATCCTCCCCCCGACTCGTAAATCGACGCAGATACAGTTAACAATTTAATCCAAAAGCTGTTTCCATAGCAGGAATCCACATAAGTAATCACCTGTTTCCATAGCAGGAATCCACATAGAAGGAGAATCAGATATGTATCAGATTAACAGTAACTATCAGAAATTACCAGGAAGTTATCTTTTCAGCACCATTGCAAAAAAAGTAGCCGCATTTACCGAAGCAAATCCAGACAGGCCGGTCATCCGGCTCGGCATCGGGGATGTAACGCAGCCGCTTGTTCCGGCGGTGATAAACGCGCTGCACCGTGCGGTAGACGAAATGGCGGATGCATCATCGTTTCGCGGCTATGCGCCGGATCTGGGGTATGATTTTTTACGAAACGCGATTGTGGAACATGATTATAAATCCAGAGGGTGCGGCATCAGCGCGGATGAAATCTTTGTTTCTGATGGTGCAAAATCCGATTCCGGGAATATTCAGGAGATTTTTTCCAAAGACTGTAAAATTGCGGTGACAGACCCGGTTTATCCGGTTTATGTAGATTCGAATGTCATGGCTGGGCGCTGCGGGGAATATAACAGCCAGACTCAGACGTGGAGCAGGGTTATTTATATGCCTTGTACGAGGGAAAATGGATTTGTGCCGGAATTTCCGAAAGAAACACCGGATATCATTTACCTGTGCATTCCAAATAATCCTACGGGAACCGCGGTTACGAAGGCGCAGCTTCAGGGCTGGGTT
Organism: uncultured Eubacterium sp.; assembly: GCA_947384955.1. Lineage (GTDB taxonomy): Bacteria > Bacillota > Clostridia > Lachnospirales > Lachnospiraceae > Eubacterium_J. Next base: position 802 of record CANDJC010000216.1, read on the forward strand.
GATTATGCAAATAAGAACGGGGCTGTGATTATTTATGATGCGGCTTATGAGGCTTATATTTCAGAGCCGGATGTGCCGCATTCGGTTTATGAATGCGACGGAGCGAAGACCTGTGCCATTGAAATCCGCAGTTTTTCTAAAAATGCCGGATTTACCGGCGTGCGTCTGGGCTTTACGGTAGTGCCGAAAGAGTTAAAGTGCGGTCAGGTATCCCTGCATGATATGTGGGCAAGGCGCCATGGAACAAAGTATAACGGTGCGCCGTATATTATCCAGCGTGCCGGAGAAGCGGTATATACAGAAGAGGGAAGAGCGCAGCTGAAGGCTCAGGTGGCATATTATATGAAAAATGCAGGAGCTGTCAAAGAAGGGCTTTCCAAAGCCGGATATGAAGTATACGGCGGGGTGAACGCACCGTATATCTGGCTGAAAACGCCGGAGAAAATGAGCTCCTGGGACTTTTTTGATTATCTTTTAGAGCAGGCAAATGTCGTCGGCACGCCAGGGTCGGGATTCGGGCCGAGCGGAGAAGGGTATTTCAGGCTGACTGCATTTGGAAGCTATGAAAATACAATGGCAGCATTAGAGCGTATCAAAGTATTATAAAAGCATTATAAAAGTGCTCTGCAACAGCCTGAACAGGTGTGCTGTCAGCGTGCTTTTACAGGAATACGCCGGAAACAGAAGTATGTAATTATTAAAGATGTGAACATTATGTATCAGTTTGAAAAAACAGACAGAAAGCTCTTAGGGGAGCAGATTGAAGAAGAATTGATGTGTTATATTTTAGAGGAGCCTTTGGAAATCGGGCAGAAGATACCGAACGAGTTTGAACTGGCTCAGAAGTTCGGCGTTGGAAGGAGCACAGTGCGCGAAGCAGTAAAAGGGCTGGTATCCAAAGGGATTTTGGAAGTCCGCAGAGGTTCCGGGACCTATGTTATCAGCACCCAGTCTGTGGATGAAGACCCGCTCGGGCTTTCCAGGCTGCAGGACAAATATAAACTGGCGCTGGAGCTGTTTGATGTAAGGCTGATGCTGGAACCGAAAATTGCATCGCTTGCAGCGGAATATGCGGACGCGGATGAACTGGTACAGCTCAAAAGACTGTGCGATGAAACGGAACAGCTGTATCTTAGCGGGAAAAATCATATTCATAAGGATGTGGAATTTCATACATGCATTGCCCGCTGCAGCAAAAACCGCGTAGTGGAAACGCTTGTGCCAGTCATCAATACAGCCGTTTTTACCTTTGCAAACTTAACGCACCGGATGCTGATGCAGGAAACCATCGAGACGCACCGGGCAATCGTGCATGCAGTCACAGACCGCGACCCGGTGGGGGCAGAGTGTGCAATGGTCATGCATCTGACTTATAACAGACAGACGCTGATGCAGCTTTGGAAAGAACACAGAGAGCAGAATTAGTAAAAATATACAAAAGGTGAGGAGATTATATTGATTTCCTCATCTTTTTTTTGTGCATAAAAGAGAACTGGGAAATTAAACATCAGATGTATTGACAAAATATTGGTCGAATAGTATATTAAATTCATAAATACATATGACGTAAGATGAATTTTAAAACAGAAAGGAGGAAATCAGAAAAACATCAGACGATATAAGAATCATATCACTATTTACACAAAGTCTGGATGTCAGAGTAAGAAATCGGGAATTCTTATACAGATACTGAAATGGGTAAACTGGAAATGCGCAAATCAGCAGCAGAATCCAGAGAAGAAGAGCAGAATTTGAAAATGCCGGAAAAGAAAGTGAGGAGACAATTATGACGGAATTAAATCCAACACGGCTGGTGATAGCAGCGCTAATCGGGCTGGCTATCCTGCTGGTACTGATTATCAAATTTAAAATACAGGCAATGATTTCGATTCTGATTGGAGCGATTTCAATCGGTCTTATCGGCGGAATGCCTGCGGAAGATATTGTGACGGCGGTAAACGACGGTATCGGAAATACATTAAAAGGCATTGCACTGTTAGTAGGGCTTGGCTCCATGTTTGGGGCGATTCTGGAAATATCCGGAGGCGCGCAGACGTTAGCGGTTACCATGGTAAAGTGGTTTGGCGACAAAAAAGCTGCCTGGGCACTAGGCATTACAGGGCTTGTCATTGCCATGCCGGTATTTTTTGACGCGGGCCTGATTATTCTGATACCGCTTGCATTTTCCCTTGCCAAGCGCACGAACCGTTCCTCCCTGTTTTATGCCATTCCGCTTTTAGCAGGGCTGGCAGTAGGCCATGCATTTATCCCGCCGACACCGGGGCCGATTCTGGTAGCTACGATGCTGAATGTAGATTTAGGCTGGGTCATTTTAGTAGGCATTTTCTGCGGCACGCTTTCTATGATTGTGGCAGGGCCTGTGTGGGGAGCTGTCTGCGGGAAAAAATACCAGATTCCGGTGCCGGAGCATGTAGCAAACCAGGAAGACTTTGATGAATCAAAGCTGCCGAATTTCTGGAGCATTGTAGGAATTATCCTCATTCCGCTTGTGCTCATTATCCTGGATTCCGTATCCGGCGTTGTTCCGGCATTAAGCGGCATCCAGCCGGTCTTTAGTTTCCTGGGAGAGCCTTTTGTCGCACTGTTAATCGCAACAGTCGCAGCGATGCTGATTCTTGGAATTGGTCATGGATATAGTACGCAGGAGCTGGAAAAGGTAATGACAAAATCGCTAGAGCCGACAGGACTGATTCTGTTAGTAACGGCATGCGGCGGCGTGCTAAGGTATGTGCTGCAGTATTCGGGACTGGGCGATGTCATAGGAAATGCGGTATCTTCCATGTCGCTGCCGATTGTAGTGCTCGCATTTATTGTCGCAGCCTTAGTCCGCATCTGTGTAGGTTCTTCAACCGTGGCTATGACAATGGCAGCCGGAATCATTGCCGCAATTCCTGGTATTTCGGAGCTTTCGCCGCTGTATCTTGCCTGTACGACGGCAGCGGTTGCGGGCGGGGCAACGGTCTGCTCGCATTTTAATGATTCGGGATTCTGGCTGGTAAAATCGCTGGTTGGAATGGATGAAAAAACAACATTAAAAACATGGACGGTGATGGAAACACTTGTCGGAGGGACAGGGTTTGTGGTAGCATTTATCATATCACTGTTTGCATAATTACAGATATATAATAGAAAAAAGATGATAGAAAGGATGGTATGAATATGAGTAACTTAACCAGTCAGAAAATGCGCACCCTCGCCCCGGAGCTGGACCCGCTTCGAATCGGGACCGGATGGACGCCAGAGGATTTAGAGAAACCGCAGATTATGATTGAGAGTACATTCGGGGACAGTCATCCCGGAAGCGGGCATTTGAACCGGCTTGTAGAAGAGGTGCGCAAAGGGACAGCACAGGAGGGCGGATTTGGAGCCAGGTATTTTTGTACGGATATCTGTGACGGGGAGAGCCAGGGCACAGACGGTATCAATTACAGCCTTGCCAGCCGCGAGATGATTGCAAATATGATAGAAATCCATGCCAATGCGACTCCGTTTGACGCTGCAGTCTATTTGTCAAGCTGTGATAAAGGTCTGCCGGGAAATCTGATGGCGTTATGCCGCATAAACATTCCGTCGATTGTAGTACCGGGCGGGACGATGAATGCAGGCCCTGATATGCTGACGTTAGAGCAGCTTGGGATGTACAGCGCAAAATACCAGCGGGGAGAAATCGGCGAAGAGAAACTAAACTGGGCAAAGCAGAATGCATGTCCGAGCTGCGGAGCCTGCTCGTTTATCGGAACAGCTTCTACCATGCAGATTATGGCAGAAGCACTGGGCTTAGCCCTGCCGGGAAGCGCACTGATGCCGGCCACAAGCCCTGATTTATTACAATATGCAAAAGAAGCCGGAAAGCAGGCCGTAAAGCTGGCTTATATGGAGCACATGCGCCCGCGTGATATCATAACGATGGACAGCTTTGAAAACGCTATATTAGTCCATGCAGCCATATCCGGGAGCACCAACTGCCTTCTGCACATTCCGGCAGTCGCACACGAACTGGGTATTGAAATTACGGGCGATACCTTCGACCGCCTGCACCGGAATGCCAGGTATATTCTGGATGTCCGCCCGTCAGGCCGCTGGCCGGCAGAATGCTTTTATTATGCAGGCGGTGTTCCGGCTGTTATGGAAGAAATCCGTGACCATCTGCATCTGGATGTGATGACGGTAACCGGAAAGACACTGGGAGAAAACCTGGAAGAATTAAAGCAGAACGGATTCTATGCCCGGTGTGATAAATGGCTGCAGGAATTCAACAAACGCTGCGGCTGTTCCCTGACCAGAGAGGATATTATAAGGCCGTATGAGAACGCAGTCGGAACAGACGGAAGCATCGCCATTCTGCGCGGAAATCTGGCACCGGAGGGCGCTGTCATCAAGCATACGGCATGCCCGAAAGAAATGTTTCGTGCCGTGCTGCGGGCAAGGCCTTTTGACAGCGAAGAGGAATGCCTGGATGCCGTCTTAAAACACAAAGTAGAAAAAGGCGACGCTGTGTTCATCCGCTATGAAGGCCCGAAAGGAAGCGGCATGCCGGAGATGTTCTATACATCAGAAGCCATCAGCAGCGATAAAGAACTGGGCCGCAGCATCGCGCTTATCACAGACGGCCGTTTTTCAGGAGCCTCAACCGGACCGGTCATCGGCCACTGCAGCCCTGAAGCAGCTGACGGAGGACCGATAGCGCTTGTAGAAGAAGGCGATTTAATCGAAATCGACGTGATACAGCGAAAGCTGAACATCATCGGCATTCACGGACAGGAAAAGACACCGCAGGAAATCGATGCTGTCCTGGCTGAACGCCGCAAAGCGTGGAAACCGCGTGAGATGCGTTATAAAACAGGGGCGCTGCGGCTGTTTATGGAGCATGCGGTCAGCCCGATGAAAGGGGCGTATCTCGCATTTAAGGATTAGGATGTGAATTGGAAAATTGAGAGCGGAAAGCCGGGAATCTGAAGGGGGATTCCTGGCTTTCGCTTTTTTGGGGGGGGGGATTTTGGCTTCTCGGACGCCGGGTGACGGGAAGATGCGCTGGCTTCCTGTTCCGCTCCGGAATGTTAAGAATCCCTAGGCGTTCTGCATTCAGGCAGTGGCCCCGGACGGTCGCGGCACCCAGTCCGCCCTGGCCTGCGGCCAGCAGCTACGGGTGCCGCTTCGGCTTCGCCGCCTGGTTATTGTGGCAGAACGCCAAGGGATTCTAAACATTCCTCCAAAGTCACAGGAAGCCAGCGCATCTTCCCGTCACCCGGCTGGTTTTGGAAAGCTGTAAATGAAAAATGATAGACACTGTGCGGTAATTTTAAATAACAGAGTGAAATGCAGCAGCTGCTGCAGAAAATATACTATCGATATATCGATACGTTTCCGCTATTCATGTAAAACTCTTCGAAAACCAGGCGGGAGAGGGGATTTGCACGGTCTTCCAGCGGCATCGGAAGAATGTTTAGAATCCCTTAGCATTCTGCCGCAA
>CANDJC010000217.1 GCA_947384955.1 uncultured Eubacterium sp.
AGCTGTATGAATTAAGGACGCTGATCGGCAGCCTTGACATAGACACCTATTTTGCAACGATGGGCGCATCGAACTGCATCAACGTGGAAGGGCATCTGCCGAAGGACAGGGAACGGATGGTAAAGTGGCTGGATGAGGTCATCGGCGCTGTGGATGAAAAGGAGCTGCGCAGATACCGTGAGAACCTGCGGCATCTGTAAGGAGGGGAGCCATGATACAGGATATCTCCCCTTACAGGCTGGATATGGCATACCGCGGTACAGCCCCGGCCCCGGATGACTGCTTTTTCTCCTTCCGGGGAGAGGATGTGCTTTTGCGGGATATGGGGGACGGGCGCAGGAGCCTCCCGTCCTTCCGGGATTTGGGGCATCCGGCAGGAGAAATGGAAAGCAGGGTTTCGTGGAAGCGGGGGAATCAGAGGTAATATGCTTACACGGCGGTTTGCGTTTGTGCCGCCTTGCGGGGGATGAAGGGAATTTTTTGAAATGTCCAGTCACTACCGCCAAGTGTCCAGATACAACACCCGTTCTTCCTTTTTGCTGGTATCTGCCGATAAAATAGGTGGACGGGGGAGGAACTGCTGCGGTTTTGGGAGCGGGAGGACAGCCCAAAAGACATGACGCTATTGACATAACGGACGCAGTCTATAAGAGGATGCAGACAGTGCCACCTTGATTACCGGGCAGACATACTTGCGATTAAGAATTATGAGAAGATGCATGGGAACAGTCTGCCGGGAGGGTTCAGCGCAAGATATGCCGTTGATGGGGAGACAATCCGTACAATCGGTATATAATGCCGCAGGGTGATTCGCTGCTCGGATAAATGCAGGCATCATGCCCGGACTTACCACAAGGGGCATGGACGGCTCTGGCCTGCGAAAGGAGATTTCATAACAAAATAATGGAGGATTAAAAATGGCTATCAGCGGAATAGGACAAAATTATTATCAGAACAATGTGGAAACAAAGAGAAACACGAAAAATGTAAACGGTACGGAAAAGTCTGCACTGGAAAAAACAGGCAGTACACAGGAATTATCGGAAGCGGAAGAAATGGAGCTGTTCAAGAAGGAATTTTATGAAGACCTTTCTAAAGTCACCAATCATAGGACGGTGAGCAATGCGGCTGTCAATATCTCGGAGGCGGCATTCAAGGCAATGAAGGAAGACCCGCAATACAGGGAGAAGGTTCTTTCACTGATTCAGAGGGATTGGGGGGATTCCTATGCGCCGAGGAACTGTTCCGTGCTGATAACTGTCGGTGCGACCCTGAATGAGTACAGGGCGGATTCATGGCCCGCTGGGTATGATTCGGAATTTGATGTGCGTTCACAGAACAGTTTCTATAAAAGAACGAGCGAAAAGAAAGACAGGCAGAAGGAACTGCTGGAAGAATATCTGGAGAAGCGGGCGCAGGCAAAGAGACAGCAGCAGGAGATGTTGAATGAAAAGATTGCAAAGGCGGAGCAGGAAAGAAGCAGGCTGGCAAAGGCTTGGGTTGGCGACAGGCAGATGGCGGCGGCTTCCAACGCTTATGAATCAAATGTAATGATGGGAACTGTGGCAGGCGGTGATTCGCTGCCCGGATAAATACGGGCATCATGCCCGGACTTACCGCAAGGGGGCATGGGCGGCCCTGAATGACAGAGGGGCCGCAGGTAAGATTTTTTGAAGGAGGATGATTATTATGGCAATGGAGATCACAAACAATTACAGCGATTATGGGAAAGGCTGCACGAATACTGCAAAGGAAGGCAATGTGACAACAAGCACGGATTTTTATTGGCGGAAAAGACGGTAAGGTGAAGCTGGCAACACGCATACAGAATTATTTCCGAAGAATAAAAAGGAACAGAGTAAAAAAGCGGATAACCGCCAGTCCCCATACGCTGGAAGAAGTCGTGCAATGGCTGAAACGGGAAAGGAGCTGTTCCCTGAGGCACTCGGGATGGAAGACGGTCATCGCGGACTGCAGGGCGGTCATGGAGGCGCTGACGGACTGCAGCCGCATCGACGGCGAGGCGGAGGAAGTCAGCAATGAGATGGAAGCGGTCGCGGGGATGATCCAGAGGCTGGCGGACGGGAACGCCGCCCGGAAACCGCAACGGGGCGGAAGTCAGCACAAAGATTTGAAAGCGGCGGGCAGGTTCCAGGGAGTCCTGGATATCCTGCCCGCTGTTTTTATGATGATATTTTGCATTTATGGACAATTCATAAAAAATGTCCATAAATGAACAAAAACGGATGATTGAAGATTGATTTTTCTGTATGCCGCTGATAAAGTATAAGCAGATGGACATCTGTACATGAATATTTAATTGGAGAAATATGAATGAAAATAGATTTATCAGGCAGGACAGGCAGATTTGCGAGACGGACGCTGTCAGATTTTTCGGAGAAAATGATTTTACTGCTTGCGGATATGCCATTAGAAGAAATTTCTGTTCGGAAGATCTGTGATATATGTAATTATCCGAGATCGACCTTTTACAATTATTTTGATGATATTTATGATTTGATGGATTATTGCTGGACTGCAATTGCAAAAGATATGAATCTGGAACAATACATGAAAATTCCGGCAGAAGACAGGACGAAAGAGATATTTTTAATGTTATATGATTATCTTGACGGTTACAGGCCGCAGATTCATAAGATTTTGTCGAAGAACAGCCTGAATGGAAGATGTATGTCATCCCTCCGTCTTTTTATGAGAGGGCAGATAAAGGATATTGTAAGAAGATGCCCTTATACTAAGGATTTTCCTTTGCGCGAAGATGTCATGGCTGATTATTATGCAGTAACGATTGAAATGCTTTTAGAGAAATGCTTTCTGGAAAAAAATCCGCTAAGTAAGGAAGAGGCTGTGCAGTCTCTCGGATTTTTGCTCGGCACAATAGAAAAGGAGGCTCATAGAAAATGATTTTGTATTTCAGTGCTACAGGCAATGGGAAATACATTGCTGAACAGATAGCGGCGGCAGCAGATGAAAAGTGCATTTCTATTACAGACTGTATCCGTGGAGATAAATATTTTTTTCGTAATGAAAAAATCGTGGGAATTGTGACGCCGACCTACTTCTGGAGGCTCCCGGGAATTACTGCCCGGTATCTGGAAAAACTCAGGCTGGAAAACTGCGGATATGTATTTTTCCTGGCAAGCTATGGCACTGCAACGGGGCTGGCAGGGAGCATGGCTAAGGAAATTATGGCACGTAATGGACAAGTGTTTGATGCCTGCTATAGTGTGATTATGCCCGATACATGGACGCCTGTATTTGACCTTACCAATAAAAAACGTGTTGCACGGTGGCTGGACGATGGAAAAGAGCAGCTGGCATGCGTTACTGGCAGGATTCAAAGAAAGGAAAAGGGTGATTTTATTGACAGGAAGCTGCCCAGACTGATAGCCGGGCTGCCATCTGCATATATGTATATTGCAAAGCGGAAGACAAAGAAGCTGTCCGCAGATAAAGATTTATGTATGGGGTGTGGATTATGTGCAGAGAAATGTCCGGCGGGAGCCATTCAGATGGAAAATAACCGGCCGGTCTGGGAACTGGAAGAATGTGAAATGTGTCTGGGATGCCTGCACAGGTGTCCAAAGTCTGCAATCAGTTATGGGAATGGAAAAACAAGCAGGCATGGGCAGTACAGAAATCCTTACACGCAGATATAGGAGGACATATCATGGCAGATTTAGCGGTAATTACAGGGGCGTCGTCAGGCCTTGGCGTTAAATTTTTAGAGGCAGTCATCCATCGTTATCCACAGCTGGATGAATACTGGATTATAGCGAGAAGAAAAGAAAGATTAGAAAAATTAGCAGGAGCTTACAAAGATAAAAAGATTGTTCCAATAGAAGCGGATTTAGGCAATGAAAAATCGTATGATAAGCTATCAGAAAGACTGGAAAAGGATAAGCCGCATGTAAAAGTATTAATCAATAACGCGGGATATGTGAAATCGGGTATGTTTTCTGATATGAGACAGGAAGATATCCTGAGCATGATTTCAGTCAATGTCAAGGGAATGACGATGATTCAGAAAACATTTCTTCCCTATATGGGGAAAGGCAGTTTTACCGTTATCACCTGTTCCGTATCTTCCTTTGCGCCTGTTCCCTGTCAGACGGTTTACAGCGCTGCCAAAAAATACATTTATTATTTTGGGAGAGCGCTCCGGGAAGAATTACTGGAAAAAGAAATCAATATTCTTCTTCTATGCCCGGGAAATATGGATACTGAAATGAATCCAAAAGGACAGCAAAGGCAGGGCCGGAAAATTAACCGTCTTCCATTTTTGGATATGGACATACTTACAGCAAAGGCATTGGAAAAGGCAGAGAAAGGAAAAGGTGTGTATACTCCGGGTACATTTTATAAATTTTATAGAGTTGTCAGCAGGATTTTTCCTTCCTTATGGCTGATGAAGACAGCTAAAAAGTTTTACTAAAGGAATTAAGAAATTCCGTTTTTAATACGAAAAAATAAAATTTGGGAACAGGGATGACCAGTTTAATCCCTTGGGTGCAAAAAATAACGATAGCCTCTCTGAAAAATGGGTTATCGTTATTTTTTCCCTTTGATGTGGTGATTTTCATGGAGCAATGGATGAAAGAAAAGCGGCGTACCAGTGCATTGGCTGGAGCCGGAATGTCCCTGCTTTGTCTGCTGGTCTTTGGTGCAGAGAGGTTCATTCCCTGTGCAGAATACTGAAAGGCGCAGACATTATGGCAGGCATTCCGTATTATCTGAGCTATGGCGCGGAATCAGGGGGACTGAAACATGCTGTGCCGGTAACGGACGGCCGGAAAATGGACTGCCCTGCCATGAAGTCTGAACACGGCATTTCTGATTTTACAATTAGGAGGCGTTCCGGTATCCTGCGGAAGTATATGCTTAAATTATGACCGGAAAGGGAATATACTGATAGGGATGGATATCATAAAGGGGCGGGATATGCATATGGGATTGGTAAAATGACGGGGAAGAACCTGTTTCCTGCCTGTCCGTCAGGAAATATATGCCGGGATTATCTGGATGCATTGAAACTGCATTCTGGGTGAAATGGAAAGTTAAACCTGGCATAACTGACGTGAACACCGCATAAAGAAAAATCTGAAAAAAGGGTTTTGCGCACATTTGAGGTGTACGGAAACCTTTGTTTTCAGATTTTTCAGGAGCTGATGGAGATTTTGTGTTTGTCTGCAGGAGACTATTTATGGCTGCGGAAACTGTCCTGCCTGCCGGTTTTGAATATTTACGATAACTTGCAGCCGTTAAACAGACAGTTCCTTTTTGCTGTTTTTAAGCATAACTGTCAGGATATTCTCTGCAGGTAAGATTCTATGATATCCTGTAAGGTGATTTTTCTCATAGAGTTTTCTGCATCGTTCTGAATCTTCTTATAAAAATCTGCCAGGGCAAGCTGGATATTTACACCTGCTCCGCATTCGGGATTTGTATGGGTATCCAAATGCAATAGGGGTTTATCCTTCTCTGCCGATTTATATATTTCTAAAAGAGTAGTTTCCTGGGGAGCTTTTCCGTCCAGACGGTTTAATGGGAAAATAAAAGGAGCTATGCTTTAGCGGGGCGTTTCTCTGATTATATTTTATACTCCACAAATGATGGTATCTATGTTAAAATATAATTTATAGAGCGAGGGATAGATGTGCTGTCGGCCTCAATGCGCCGCATTCTGTCCCGCGTTTTGCCGAAAATGTGAAATTTAAACAATCTTTCCGCAAAACCAAACCGCACAAACCGCCGCAAAAAACGGCAATTCATAACAAAAAGGAGAAAGAACTACAATGATAAAAATACTTTTCATTTGCCATGGCACCACAGCGGATATGCGGTGCGTTTACGGATGAAACGGGGCAGAACGGGGCAAATCGCGGCAGTTGGAATGGCGGGTTACTACGGTTTTACTACGAATGGGGACGTGAACGTAAAGAGTGTGGAAATGAGCATTTTCCCTGATTTTTATAAAAATAAACACAGACATCCGTATTGCACAGGATGCATTCTGATGGTATGATAAGGGCAGGCAAAAGGCATAAAAGGAATGAGGTGCGTGAAAATGGCAGTATCTGAAAAAAAGTATTCTTTAAATGACCTGCATATCGGCATGGCGGTACGTGCGGAGCAGCTCAGTGAAATTTATAATAAATATATGATTGTGGCATTCGACAGTACGGAAAGCAGGACGGG
>CANDJC010000218.1 GCA_947384955.1 uncultured Eubacterium sp.
TTATAGAGCAGAATGCTAAGGGATTCTAAACATTCCTCCAATGTCACAGGAAGCCAGCACATCTCCCCGTCACCCGGCTGGTTTTTGGAGAAGTTTTGCGTGAAAAAGGTGTGGGTGATGTGCTGGATTATGATGTGACGGGCGGATGATATTGAGAGGGTGGCGGACAGACATTAAGCTATGCTGCAAAAAGTCAAAAAAGTACAGTATTCTGCATCAGGTAACACTTTACGAAAACCAGCCGGGAGATGGGATTTGCGCGGTCTGTCTGTGGCATTGGAAGAATGTTTAGAAGCCCTTGGCATTCTGCCCGGTAACCAGGCGGCGAAGCCGAAGCGGCACCTTTAGCTGCTGGCTGTAAGCCAGGGCGAACTAGGTGCCGCGTCCCGTCCGGGGCCATTGCGCAGATGCAGAATGCCTAGGGATTCTTAACATTCTGGAGCCGCCACAGACAGACCGCGCAAATCCCATCTCCCGGCGTCCGAGAGGCCGCCCCCTTTTTTTCTTCCACCCCCTCATTTTTATAAAATTTGCCGATTTTACTTGCTTTATTCCCAGTCATCATGTATAATATATTCAATTTCGTTGTAACTGCTGACATAAACAATGCCAGGATATATGTGCAGAATAACTTATAGAATAACCTTCCGGTGCAGCTGCTTTGTGCAGCTTTCTCTGCATTACGGGTGACAATGATGAGCACACAGAAAAAGTTATTCTGATATGTATCCGGCCAAAGCAGTTTTATATTGGAGCAGGAACTGCAGGAAATGGTTATCAGTGTGTTTCTGCAAGTGAGAAAATGCCGAAAAATCGATATTTTCCGGCAGGCTGGTAAAGCGCGGTACGACATTGTTTTAGCCGCAAATAAATATAAACAACTGAAAGAAAGAGGGAAAATTATGAAACAATTTATGGACAAAAACTTTCTGCTTTCCACCGAAACCGCACAAAAACTGTACTTTGATAATGCAGCGGATACTCCGGTACTGGATTATCACTGCCATATCAATCCTCAGGAAATTTATGAAGACCGGCAGTTTGAAAATATCACGCAGGTCTGGCTGGGCGGAGACCATTATAAATGGCGTTTTATGCGCTCCTGCGGTGTAGAAGAACGGTTTGTTACGGGGGATGCTCCTGATAAAGAGAAATTTTTGAAATGGGCGGAATGTGTCGGCAAGGCGATTGGAAATCCGCTGTTTCACTGGTCACATCTGGAGCTGCAGAAATATTTTGACTATCATGGTGTGTTAAATAAGAACACGGCAGAAGAAGTATGGGAGCTGTGCAATAAAAAGCTGGCAGAGCCTTCGATGTCTGTCAGAAACTTAATCAGACAGTCCAATGTAACGTTAATCTGTACGACAGATGACCCGGCTGATTCACTGGAATGGCATCAGAAAATAGCACAGGATGATTCCTTTGACGTACAGGTACTGCCTGCATGGCGTCCGGACAAAGCTATGAATATTGAAAAACCGGCATTTACGGAATATCTGTCCTCATTATCCGATGTTTCCGGCATAGAGGTACACACATTTGCAGATTTGAAAAAAGCGCTGGCATCCCGTATGGATTTCTTTGCTTCCCAGGGCTGTTCTGTATCGGACCATGGACTGGAATATGTGATGTATGAGCCGGCTTCTGATGAAGAAATCGAAGCTGTCTTTGCAAAACGTCTTTCCGGCGGCACTGTTACACGGGAAGAAGAACTGAAGTACAAGACCGCATTTATGGTTTTCTGTGGCAGGGAATATGCAAAGCGCGGCTGGGTGATGCAGCTGCATTACGGGGTTAAGCGTGATAACAATACGCCTGGATATGATAAATTAGGACCGGATACTGGTTTTGACTGCATTAATAATTATGCGCCGTCGTCACAGTTAGCAGATTTTCTGAATGCGCTTATGATGACAAATGAGCTGCCGAAGACAATTATTTACAGCCTGAATCCGAATGACAATCAGGCTATCGGTACTATCCTCGGGTGTTTCCAGGATTCTTCGGCTGTTGCCAAGATTCAGCAGGGCTCCGCATGGTGGTTCAATGACCATAAAACGGGTATGCAGGATCAGATGATTTCTCTTGCAAATCTGGGCAATTTATCAGGATTTGTAGGAATGCTGACGGACTCGAGAAGCTTCCTGTCCTATACAAGACATGATTATTTCCGCAGAATTTTGTGTGATTTGATTGGCAGATGGGTAGAAAACGGGGAATATCCGGCTGATTATGATACGCTTGCAGAAATTGTAAAAGGCATATGCTATAACAACGCTGTCAGATATTTTGGCTTTAACCTGAAACCTCAGGAATAACAGCTCTATGTTTTTGACGCGTTTTCTATAAAACTCCTAAATATTTTAAATCCCTTTGGCAGCGGAATTACAGCCAAGCCGCTGCCAGACAGGGGGATTTATACAGTAATATCAACGCTGCCGCCCTCAGCCATAACAGGCATTTCCAGGGTATCAACCGGCATATCCAGCCCGGAAAGCTCCAGTGACACTCCGGCTGCGGGTACCTGTGAGCTGCCTGAACTTGCGGAACCGTTAGACAGCGCCTGTTTTTCTTTTTCCAGTCTGTTAAAAACTGCCCGCAGGTATTTCATGTCTGCATCCATAATTTCGCGCATTTCATCTGAACGGTGTTTTGTCTTCAGCTGCTCCAAATCTTCCGGGGACATATCATAGACAGCGCCGGCGAATTCGTCGGAGAGTTCTTCCAGGCTTGTTTCGCGTGCAATTTCTTCCATGGATTCGCGCATAAGTTCTTCGTATTCTTCTAAAAGCTCCTGGAGTTCTTCTTCGCTTAGTTCCAGAAGTTCTTCGTCATCAGCCTGTTCCTCCAGTTCTTCTGTCAGGTTATCTTCCAGTTCATCCGAAGAGCCTTTTTGCTCAATTTCTTCTTCCTGTTTTAAATGCTTTACGCGTTTTTTGGCTATCCGTTCCATTTTTCTTGCATGCTTAATGGCAAGCTCCAGGTCCTGGTCATCATATTCCCCGGAACGGACTTTGCGAAGAAGCATGGCAATTGTTCCGCGTGCTTTTGTGACCGCCTTCCCCGCACTGCCGGATGTTTTTGAAAGCAGAATCTGTGATGAAATTGCTTTGAAATTATAAGGAAGCCGTTTCTTTTTCTTTGGGGATGATTTTGAAGCGCTCATGCTTGCAGACACAGACCTGTTCGGGCTTTTTATCTGCAGAATTCTTTGAAGCAGGTTTCCCCTTGTACTTATCGTTCCAGTTATCATGCTCATATGCTATCCTCCCTGATATTCTGCTGAAGCAGTAAAAACTGATATTTGAGGTAAATCCGTTTACCGTTTATGTTTGTTATTTATCTGTTATATCGGCATTTTTAGAAAATTCCTTACAGGGAAAGCGCCAGCTGCTGTACTTAAATTGTGTCTGCTGGAGCCGGACGGCGTGCCGGTTTTGATATTCACAAAAAATTTGACTATTTTGCAGAAAAAGGTTATAGTAATTGAAACTGGCATTTGTACAGTGCAGATGCAGTGAAAGTTATATATAAAGGAGGAATCACCGTGAAAAAGAACAGAAGATCAGGCTCTAAAAATAATTTAGCAGCACCAGTACAAAATGTAACAACGCTCCCGGAAGAGGTATCTGAAACAGAAGCAGCGCCGGAAGCAACAGAGGAGATGATTCTGCAGTTTGGTGAAAATGAGATATCTGTGGCAGCTATCTCTGAAAAAGCCAGACAGGATTATAAAGACAGCGGCAGCGAAGCGGAACTCAAAGATATTAAGATTTATGTAAAGCCCGAAGACAACAAGGCTTATTATGTTGTAAACGGCGAAACAGAGGGCAATGTAGATCTTGTATAATTTACATTTATATCATAGGAAATTACAAAGAATTTCCTATGATATAATTCAGTCAGACTTTAAATCAGGAGTCTTCTTCGATTTCCCGTATAGATGCAACCTTCAGCAGCCCCTGCATATAGGCGGTCACAAGATTTTTATCGCTGCGGGGAAGCCGGTGGAAATCAGAAAGCAGCTGCTGGTCGGAAACGGTCAGCTGTTTCGGCACAGTGCCGTCTTCATCAAAAAATTCAGACAGTGTGATGCCAAAACCCTCACAAATCCGTATCAGTGTAGATACAGACGGGACATTGTTGCGGTGAAATGTATTGCTCAGCGTGGAATAGCTGATATCAGATTCCTTTGCCAGACGGTAAAGCGACCAGTTTCTTTCCTCACGAAGCTGTGTAACTCTTTTTAAAACATAATCTTCTCTCATTGTATTACTCCTATTCCCCTCATATGTAATATAAGGTCTATTTTAGTGAATGCTCAAATTTCCCAAAAGATGTTAATGAGGGCCATAACTATAAGGCGCACATGTATAGCAGGCAGCGAAATATAAAAATAGTGTAGCTTAATTACCGGAATTTGGCCTAACACATACTTGTAAAACAAGAAGTATTCCGCTATACTGATACTGGTAAATTCCTGATGTTGGTTCATATTGGGAATAAAAGCCGATGATGATGGGAGAAAAAAATGTCAGAATTAATTACAGAAAAGGATTTAGCCCGCTTTGAGCAGGCAGATGCGGAGGAAGTGGATGCCGTTTTTGAACGTAATATGAAGCAGTCTGATATTGACTGGGAAGCGGCAGAAGTAGGAAATATTCCGGTGCTGGCACATTATTATGTGAAAGGAAAGGACATGCATTATTATGTACTGTCCCGGGTGCACGACGAGGAAGACGACCTGCTCACATGTGTCAATGTGAATGAAGGAGCAGTCCAGCTGATACTGTTTCCGGTCCGGCTGTTTAACGGCGCAGTCTTAGATGAGGAAACTCAGGAGCATGCATTTGCAGAAGAAAAGCTGTTTGGAAAAGTCTGCCTGAAAGATGTGTGGAAAACGAATAAAGGCTCCTGAAAGTCCGGGCAGCTTTCAAATATCGAAACAGTGCGGCCCGCATAAAAAATAAGAGGCGGCATGCGCTGTGAACGGAGCTGGATGGAGAATCTGGCAAAGCAGGCCGGTCTTTTAGGATTCTTCATCCAGCGTCCAAAAGAAACTATTCTTACAAGCTATTCCTGCAGCAGTCTTTCAATTTCGTTTTTATATGGCGGATATTTCTTTTTTGCATCCTCCGGGTCAGGAATATAAGGAGTTTCCAGTATTTTAGGTATATCAGCAAAATCAGGGTGATGGACAATTGCATGCAGCGCCTCAAATCCGATTTCACCGTCTCCGATATTGGCGTGGCGGTCTTTGGCGGCGCCGCGGATATTTTTGCTGTCATTAATATGAAAGACTGCAATCTGGTCTTTGCCGATGATTTTATCGAACTGGCTGATTACACCGTCAAAATCATGGACAATATCATATCCGGCGTCATGTGTATGGCAGGTGTCGAAACAGACACGCAGCTTGTCATTGTGCACAACGCCGTCATAAATGGCAGCCAGTTCTTCAAATGATTTTCCAATTTCAGAACCTTTTCCAGCCATTGTTTCCAGTGCAATCAGACATTCGCTGTCAGCAGTGATAACTTCATTTAAGCCTTTGATAATCTGTGCAGTTCCAGCTTCCAATCCGGCACCGACATGAGCGCCCGGGTGAAGAATCAGGATATTGCTGCCCATGGCAAGCGTGCGTTCCGCCTCACTGGCAAGAAATTCTACAGCAAGCTCAAAAGTTTCCGGCTTGACAGAATTGCCAAGGTTAATGATATAAGGGGCATGAACGACAAAGCTGTCAATGCCGTTTTCTTTCATAAATGCATGGGCTGCATCGATGTTTAAATCTTTGATTTCTTTGCGGCGCGTGTTCTGAGGGGCGCCTGTATAGACCATGAAGGTGTTTGCGCCATAGGAGGCGGCTTCCTTTGCGGAGTTTAAAAACATGTCCTTTCCGCTCATGCCGACATGGGAACCGATTTTTAGCATAGTGAATACCTCTTTTCTTTTTAATTTGAACTGGTGGTTACTGATAAGAAATTATATAAGAAATCTGCGGGAGTGGCAAGGAGGTTTTTGTGGGGAATAGAGGTTGAACTGTGATTAGGAGGAATGGGGAGGGGGACTTGAAAGAGGGACGCTGGATGGAGAAAGTTTTTCCTTCGGATGTTCCGCTTCCAAAAAGCAGGAAGTTCTAAGTT
>CANDJC010000219.1 GCA_947384955.1 uncultured Eubacterium sp.
GTCGGGACGGGTAGCTCCTCTCTATCGCCGCAAAAGCACTGAAGCTTTTCATTACTTAATAATTTATCATGCCCCTGCGGCATTGTCAACCGCTTTCCTGCTTTTTTCCGCCATTTTCTGCATCCGTCGCATTCATATGCGCTGACAGCCTCTCCCTGTTCCTCAATGGTGTCTATCTTATCTGTAAGTTCAATATCATCAATATTTACAAGCCCCTGCTGCTTTTTCAGCCGAGAAAAGTAACATCCTTTATTCCCTGTTCTTCAAAACCTCAGCCGGCAGTATTCCGTTTATCCGCCTCATCAAAAGCGGAATACAGATACCATGCAGTACCAGAACCGCCGCAGACAATCCAGCATACATCTTCCAGCTGAATGTAAGATTTAAGCACACTGCTGCATTTGAAACCAGATAAGGATAAGCCGCATCAACCAGCGCTTTTGACAAAGGAATTCCTGCCGCTGCGCTGACTACGGTTATCATCAGGTTTCCGTCCAGATAAAGCCTTCGGATTTCTTTTTTACGGTATCCGAATATTTTCATCATGGAAACAGAGGCGGCACAGCGGTCTGTCATGACTTTCTGCATCAGGTACATAACAACGATAAAAACCAGCGCCGAAACCGAAATCATCATGATTACCATCGGCCGCATCAGTTCTGTAAAGACAGCAGCGCCTTTTTCCACCTCCGTTTTAGAAGACACCGCAGACAGCCTTCCAGGATTAATATCCAGTGCATGGTCTGCAAACACGAGATTATAATAATCTTCCTGTTCGCCAAACAGCTCCCTCATGCTGCCGATATCCATAAAGACAGACATTCCCGCGGAATAAGGCACAATGCCGTCTATGGTAAACACATAGCGTTTCTCATTTTCATCATCGTCTAAGATAAGGTCAGCACCTGTCTGCAGTCTGTATCTGCCCGCTACGGTTTCCGAAATCATTACATGATGCTGACCTTTGCTTACCGGTGCATCAAAATACGGATTATCCGGGTGAATTCCAAGCAGTGTAACATCAAAGCGGTGTCCGAGCACTTCTTTTTTCAAAATCACGCCGTAAGCTTCTTCTCCGCCGTCCGGCACTGTCTGTTCCGGATATTTATAAGTGTACAGATACTGGTATCTGGTATCTTTTGCACTGTCTGTCTTCACATGTTCGCAGAGTACATAGCAGTTTATTCCTGTCATGCATACCAGCAGCGAAAGAAACATGCCGAAAAATATGGTAAAAGCAGTACGTGCTTCCCTGAAAAGCTGGCGCACCTGAAACGTACGGACAAATCCCATATCCGGAATCTTTATCTTTGTGATTCCTGCAGATTTCTGTTCCCTGCGCATCAGGGAAAGGGCCGGTTTTTTCAGTTTTCTGCGAATCACAAACCAGTTCGTCAGCGCCGCGGCAGCCGGAGGCATCAAAATTCCGTAAAGAAACAGATACGGTTTACAGACTGCCGCAAAACCGGGTATGGAAAAATACTGGTATGTATTCCGCATCTGCAGCCATACGCCGAACCGGCTGCAGCCAAGCGCCGTGCCGGCCATGCCCGCTGTCATGGTAAGCATAACGGGCAGAAAGAGGTAATGGGACAATAATTCCTT
Source organism: uncultured Eubacterium sp. (assembly GCA_947384955.1). Classification (GTDB taxonomy): domain Bacteria; phylum Bacillota; class Clostridia; order Lachnospirales; family Lachnospiraceae; genus Eubacterium_J. The sequence goes on from CANDJC010000219.1 coordinate 1,606, forward strand.
TCTTTTTACACCAAGCGCATACAGCGTTCCAATAACCTCGGATTCCCTTTCAATAGTGTGTACCGTAAATACCGAAATCACATAGGCGGACAAAACAACAAGCAGTACACCGGCGAAAAGGCTTGCTGCTTTGGTAATTACAACGTCATCCGCCGCACCGCCGATACGGGGATTATCTTTTGCGGGCACAAACTGTGTCAGCTTTGAAATTCTGGTATCCGTAATTCCGGCATCCGTAATTCTGTCATCTGTAATTCCAGTATCGGCAGTTCCGATATCTGTAATTCCGGTACCGGTGCTGTCTGCAAGCCAGTTTTGAATTTCATCTGAAAATTCCGATATTCCGGCCGCAAGCTTTTTCGAGCCCCGGGCTGCTTTTGAAACACCGCCCGTATATTCTGCGATGCTGTTTTCAAATTCATCCCCTGCAGATGTCATGCCTGAAATTTCTGCAGTCTGCATCAGTCCGGCCCCATGCTTATCTAACTTTTCCAGACTGTCCGCAAGACTGTCCGAGCCGGACGCAAGCTTTGAAAGCGCCTCTTTGAATTCATCCGCTTTTCCGCCTGTCCGCTGCCAGTATTCCTGAAAATAGATATCGTCAATATCATCCGCTGCTATGACAAACCCCTGCAGAAGTTTTTTCAGTTCCCGGTCAGTCAGCTGATGATTTAACAGATATGCGCAGACATATTCTTCCGATTGCAGGCTGCTGCCGGAATCTTTTAAAAGCTGATAATCCGTGCTGTTTACAAAAGCCGTTCCAAACCGGGCGCTGTCAGCAGCACTGTCCGATAAATTCCGGTAAGGCGTATCGTAATCCGGCGAAGTTCCGATTCCGCATACCGTAAAAGAATATCCGCCAGCCTGTAATTTATCCCCGACAGAAATGCCGTGTTCTTCACAGAACCGTTTTTCCAGAAAAATCTCTCTGCCTGTTTCTCTTTCTGAGTTTTTTTCCAGCTCTGTATCTGATTTTCTGCCTGATTTCTTCTCTGGATTTCCTGATGCATCTGTCTCTGATTCCTGTTCTGGCGCGGGCAGTCTTCCGGTATCTGCCTTTACCAGGTCAATTGCCTTCCTTACGGCCGATACGCGCAGGACAGAGCCGTCATCTGTCTGAAAGTCCAGATAAAAATGCGGTTCTGTCGTAACTCCGGCATCTTCCAGCACCTGCTTTTCTGCATCCGTCAGCGGCGTAAACAGGCTGAACTGTCCGTCTTCCAGAGACTGTGCCGCAGCCGCCTGTGCGCTTCCTATGATAATCGTATCCGCTGCGGCTGCCAGGCTGATTACAAGGTACATCCCAAAAATAATTAAAAGCGCCAGTGCCAGATAACGCGCGGAATTTTTCTTAAAATCCCGGAGAATCCGTTTTCTCAGTATTTTCTGCATATTATAAATCCTCCAGCTGTGCCGCGGGAACTTTTTGTTCATTGCGGTAATTTTCCTGAATCTGTCCGTCCTTTATGCAGACCACCTGATCTGCCATATGTCTGACGGAGTTGTTATGCGTAACAATCAGCATCGTTGTGCCGTACTGTCTGTTTACCTTCTCAAGCAGAACCAGGATATCCCTGGAAGTCTGTGAATCCAGTGCCCCGGTCGGTTCATCGCAAAGAAGCAGCTTAGGATTTTTTATCAGTGCTCTTGCAATCGCGCACCGCTGCTGCTGGCCGCCGGAAAGCTGGGACGGAAATTTACTGCTGTGCTCTAAAAGCCCGAGTGTTTCCAGCAATGGCTCCAGGCTGAGCGGGCATTTGGACAGATATTCGCACACCTGGATATTTTCTTTTACCGTAAGATTCGGCACCAGGTTATAAAACTGAAACACAAATCCTAACTGTTCCCGTCTGTAATCAGACAGTTTTTCCTGTGACAGACCGCAGATTTCCATTCCGTCTGTCCGGATGGACCCGGAATCCATCAGGTCAAGTCCGCCGACTGCGTTTAAAAGCGTAGACTTGCCGCTTCCGCTTGCGCCCTGAATCACACATATCTCTCCTTTTTCCACCGAAAGGGAAACTCCTTTTAAAACCTCCGTAAAACTCCCTTCCCTGCCGTAGCTTTTCTTTAAATGACTGACCTCTAAGTACATACTCTCTCCCTTCCAGATTATACCGTTTCTGTCTGTTCTTCCATTAACATAACATTGTTATGCTAAGCGGTTAATAAGAGGCTGTACAGCCTGAAAGCCGTATAGCCCTGTTACAGCCTGAAATTATTTTTTTCGTACAAACGTTTCTGCCCAGCCTGCTACCATAAAAGCAACGATCTGCTCAATATATTTCAGCGCTTTTTCTTCCTCTTTTACACACGTAATCAGATGAACAAACGCATCTGTCTGCATATGAGACATCCAGTGCAGAATATACCGGTCCGGCTTTGGAACGCCGGACTTTGCAGCTATTTGTGCGGACAGCCTGTCATAATGCTGTTCAAAAATATCCGAAATCCGGTCTGTAATCGTTTCATAGACACTGCCCTGGCTCTTGGTCAGCAATAACAGCACAATGTCGTAATGCTGATACAGATAATGCACAATTTCCTTCGCACATAAAATATCCATAGAAGCATCCCCGCCCTGCGCCGCCTCTGCGTCTGTATCCGTTTCCATTGCAATATGAGACTGCATGATTTCCATCAGTCCGCCAAGCGTGCCATCTACAACCGCCGAAAACAGGTCCTCCTTGTTTTGAAAAAAGAAATATAACGCCCCTGTCGTTACGCCTGCCTTCTTACAGATGCTGCGCAGGGAGGCTTTGAGATAGCTTTTTTCTAAAAATTCGTGCCTGGCGCATTCAATTAATCTTTGCTTAGTGGCTTTTTCATCAGGCATATGAAAGTCCTCCCCTGTTTTCAGCATAGCAATAGGAGTTTCTTTTAAAAACTGAATCGCCATTTTTAATCAGTAATTAAATTCCGCTGCATCTATGGCTTCCCATGTTTTATCCGAAATCTTAAATGCCAGTTCATCGGGATTATCTGCCTGGACACAGAGAATTCCGGTAATTATTTCCTCATAAAACTTAGCCGTCAGCGGCACTGCATCCCCTTTTTCAAACTTTAAAAGCGCTTTGCCGAGCGCTGCGATAATAAACGGCGGATAACCGGTTGCTCTGCAGATTTCCTTCAAATCTTTTGATTTCAGCGCTTTCACTGCAACATCAAGTGCAGCAATTCTTGCCTTTTCCCATCCATTATGGAAATTATCCTTCATGGCTTTCATAAACGTACTGTGCTTCAGCCCCGCTAAATAAGCTGACCGGAATGTCATATCATCCGGATAACAGATACACGGAATACGCTTACAGATTCCATTTCCTGACGCCTTGGCAAACTGCCCGCGCCAGTCATCAAATAACTTATGTAAATCCGTATGCTGCCAGGACTGAATCGGACAGCAGGTATAATCATAAGCCTCGTCATATTCAGCTGCTTTCTCAGGCAGCATTGCTACCTGCTTGACAATAAAGCTCTGTTTCTGATAAATAATTTTGCCATACGGCCTCCAGTCATTCTGTTCACTTCTCATTCGATATCCTCCGTTATTGATAAATAAGAATTCTTTTCCCGTTCATAACTTTTATGCATATCACAAATCGTTTCTTATTCATTACCTTTACCAGCATTTTCTATTTTAGCATATACAGGAAAATATCTCAAATCATTTACGAAAAACTTTTTTCGCGCTGTTTATCAGTATGAAACAGTTCAGGCAGGCGAACAGGGAAAAGGCATGCCGGCCTGCTTACACGCTGGGAGAGGGATGAGCGGGCACTCAGACACTGGGAGAGGGGAGGTGACGGCTGCCCGGATGCCGGGAGAGGGACGTGGCGGCTGCCCGGACGCCGGAAGAGGGGAGATGTCCGGTCTTTCTGCGGCTGCTCCAGAATGTTAAGAATCCCTAAGCATTCTGCATTTACGCTGTGGCCCCGGACGGGACGCGGCACCTATTCGCCCTGGCTTGCAGCCAGCAGCTACCGGTGCCGCTTCGGCTTCGCCGCCTGTTTTTCGTGGCAGAAAGCTAAGGGATTCTAAACATTCTTCCAATGCCGCAGAAAGACCGGACATCTCCCCTCTCCCGGCTGTTTTTTGGCAAGCTCTTCGTATGATGTCTCGGCGGCACTGTGCACATCTGCATGAAACTTTCTGGCTGCTGCATAGATATTTTCTTAAAACTTTCCAGAAGCGTACATATTTTCTTAAAACTTCCTGGCTGCTGCATATATACTTTCATAAACAGCAGCTGCTTGTATACTTTCATGAAACTTTCCAGAAGCATGCATATTTACATAAACTTTCCGGCGGCTTGCATAATTTCATAAAACTTTCTGACGGCTGCACGTATACTTTCATAAACAGCAGCTGCTTGCATAATTTCATGAAACTTTCCAGAAGCACGCATACTTACATAAACAGCAGCTGCGTACATACTTTTACACAAAACTTTCCAGAAGCATGCATATTTACATAAACTTTCCAGCTGCATCTTACTTACATAAACGGCATCTGCATAAACATTCCCATAAACTT
>CANDJC010000220.1 GCA_947384955.1 uncultured Eubacterium sp.
GCGGACGGACCGGCGCCTGATGCCCTGGCGTTACTGGCAGCTGTATGCAGTGGCACTGGCAGGCGCCTTTTGGGGACTTGGAGGTTATATCAGACGACAGTTATTGTGTCCCCAAATCCTGGGTATTGAGCAGAAAACTAAGAACTTCCAGCTTTTTTCCAGAGTCACATCCGAAGGAAAACATTTCTCCGCCTGGCTGGTTTTGGCTGAATTTACGTTTTTAACCCTGGCTTATGTTAAATTTTTTCTTTATCGAAGGATGTGATGCATAAAATAACGTTATAATGTCGGTTATGCTATTGGACAAAAAGTTTAATACTGTCTGCTTTTTTCGAGCCGCTGTAAAGCATCCGAAAGAAAATATTTCTCTGTCTGGCTGGTTTTGGCTGAATTTACGTTTCTAGCCCCGGCTGCACGGTAACCATTTTCTATTCTATGGCTGTGAATCATACAATAACATTATGCGGTAATTGGGGCTATTGAACAGAAAGTTTAATACTGCCTGTTTTTTTCGATATATTGTAAAACATCCGGGGGGAAAAAAAATTTTTCCATCCGGCTGATTCTGGCTGAATTTACGTTTTACCCACCCGGCTGTACGGTAACCATTTTCTTTTCTATGGCTGTAAATCATACAATAACATTATGCGGTAATTGGGGCTATTGAACGGAAAGTTTAATACTGCCTGTTTTTTCGATATATAGTAAAACGTCCGAGGGAAAACACTTTTCCGTCCGGCTGATTCTGGCCAAATTTACGTTTCTAACCTGGCTGCACTATCACCATTTTCTTTTCAATGCTATGAATCATAAAATAACATTACACGGTAACCATTTTCTTTTCAATGGCTATAAAACATAAAATAACATTATAGTGTAAATTACTCAGAAAAATTAACAGAAAACAGCGCCATAAATCCGATTCTAACATAATTAACGTTTCCACACCAGACTGTACATTTTCTTTACTATTTTCCTCCCTGCAGCAAAATCCAAAATAATCACCAGCCCGAAAATTCTTCTAACGTAAATTCAGCCAAAACCAGCCGGGCGGGGAAATGTTTTCCTTCGGATGTGACTCTGGAAAAAAGCTGGAAGTTCTTAGTTTTCTGCTCAATACCCAGGATTTGGGGACACACGGACTATCGTCTGATAAGACTTCGAAGTCCCCAAAAGGCGCCTGCCTGATGCCACCGCCTAAATCCAGCCAGTAACGCCAGGGCATCAGGCGCCGGTCCGTCCGCAGCCGCAAGCCCCGCCGCAGAAAACTTAGAACTTCCAGCTTTTTGGAAGCGGAACATCCGAAGGAAAACATTTCCCCGCCCGGCGTCCCAAAAGAACTCCCCCATCTACCCCATATTCCTCCCATCATCCCTCCCCCTCCCCAGCATCTCCGCAAGAAACCCCGAAGCTTCCGCCTTTTTATTCCGAATTGTCTTCACATACGAAATATGCAGTTCCTTTTTCGCCCGCGTCATCCCCACATACATCATTCTCCGCTCTTCCTCAATTTCTTCCTCCAGCACAGCCTTTTTATACGGAACCAGCCCCTCATTCACATCCGGAATCAGCACGACATCATATTCCAGCCCTTTTGAAGCATGAAGCGTCATAATGGATATGCTGTCCGTATCCTGCTGTTTCATCTGCCTGTGCCTTAATTCTTCTGCAAAATCAGCCGTAAACTGCATCCAGTCAGCCAGACTCTGGTATTCTTTTGTACTTTCCTGAATTTCATCCAGCGTTTCAAATAAATCCGCAGAAGGCATCTGGCGCTGGCTGGCATATTCTGACAGGTAACCGTCATAGCCGATTCCTTTGCGGATATAATTCACCGCAGCATAAGGCGTAATTTTCGAAAGAACCTGCAAATCATAGAAAAGCTGTTCGATACGCTCTGCTATCCAGTGCTGATGTGCGTAAAATTCCTGCCACTGCTCAAAGTCAATTTCACTATGTGAAAGGCTCTCTCTGCTGATATAACGTTTCGGACGGTTCATAATACGCAGAAAATCCCGGCGTGCACGGCTGCCGAGTGCCAGACGAAAATAAGCCAGGATGTCCTGGGCAATCCAGTGGTCATACAGGTTTGGAATCCGCTCTTTTGTCCGAAACGGGATATTATATTCCATCAGTTTTGCAAGAAACGGACCCGGCTGGGTATTGGTCCGGTATAAAACAGCGATATCCCGGTAACTGCCTCCGCGGCCGATATGCGCGCGAATCAGCTGCGTCATGTATTTATTTTCTTCCTGAATGTTTTCAAACTGCCTTACATGAAAAGAAGCGCTGTCTTTGTCATTCTGTGTCTGCGCACATGTTATCTGTTTCGCAAAACGCTTTTGATTATGTTCAATCAGCCTGCAGGCTTTTTGAATAACCTGTTTCGGACAGCGGTAATTGACAGAAAGTTTTATCACTTCGGCGCCAGGATAATCTTTTGGAAAATTCAGCATCAGCTCCGGCTTTGAACCGCGAAAACGGTAAATCGACTGGTCGTCATCTCCTACCACAAACAGATTTGCCCTGTCCCCGCTGAGCAGGCGGATTGTTTCATACTGCAGCCGATTGATGTCCTGAAATTCATCTACCATGATATAGGTAAATTTCTGCTGCCACGCACTGCGGATATCTTTCCTCTGCTCTAACAGTTCTTTTGTATAAACTAAGATATCATCGAAATCAATCAGGCGGCTGTTCTGCATATATCTGGCATATTCCCGGTAAATCAGAAGGAACACATCCCTTCCGCAGTGTATCGGATAATAATTTTCCATTTTTGTGCCGCTGTTTTTTAGCGCACTGATTTCACTTAACAGATTGCTGCAAAACTCCGATTCATCTTCACATTCAATCTGATTTTTTGCAATGATTTCTTTCAGGAACTGGTATTTGATTTCTTCACGCGCAATGCTGTCTGCTGAATACTGATAGGCATGTTTTAAGATTGTAAAAAAGACGGCATGAAAAGTGCCGAAACTGACACCGGGATATCTGCCTGCAGTCATCTGTTCAAAACGCCTGCGCATTTCACTGGCGGCTGCTTTGGTAAAAGTAACTACTAAAATACTGCGCGGCGAAATGCCGTAACTGCTTATCAGATATTCGGTACGTTTTGTAATGACCGCAGTCTTGCCGCTGCCCGGCCCTGCAAGAACAAGGCACGGGCCGGCAGCATGACATGCGGCTTTCTTCTGTGACGGATTCAATTCCATTGCTTTTATCCATTATGCACGATGCATGGAAAACTTATCCATGTCGTAGTTTCCGAGATTCCCGTGTACATTCCGGTCATCTGCCTGAGATAACAGAGTATCGCGGTTTTTCTTTGATTTTATCTGATCCTGGAATGCGCTCGGGCCGCCTACACAGCCTCCGTTACATGCCATGCCTTCGATAAAGTCTTCCGGCAGTTTACCGACTTTCATAAGAAGCAGCGCCTTCTTACATTCTGCCGCACCGTTTGCTCTGCAGACTTTTGCATCCATTTCGCTGTCCGTTTCCTTTAAGCACTGAAGCACAGCTTCCGTTACCCCGCCGGAATTGCCGAAACGTTTTCCAAAAATGCTGGATTCCTGATATTCATTTTCAGCCGGCTCTAAAGCAACGTTCTTCACTCTCATAATCGTACGTATTTCGCTGTAAGTTAAAACCGCGTCTGCATTTCCTTCGATTTTCTGGTCTTTTACTTCTGATTTCTTCGCAATGCACGGGCCGATAAATACGGTGTAAGCTTCCGGGTCTTTTGACTTAATCATCCTGGAAACGCCGCACATCGGAGATACTGTTGTAGACACATGGTCTTTCAGTTCCGGATAAATGTTGTTTACCATATTTACAAATGCAGGACAGCAGGAAGTCGTCATCTTCTTTCCTTCTTTGTAAGCTTCTGCCCACTCTTCCGCTTCACTGGCAGCCGTCATATCACCGCCGAGTCCGACTTCTATCGTATCTTCGAAGCCTACTTTTTTCAGCGCATTTTTCCAGCTTTGCATTGTAATATCCGCACCAAACTGTCCTTCTGTAGCCGGAGCTACCATCGCATAGACTCTTTTGCCGGATTTAATCGCTTCAATCACATCTACGATAAATGTCTGGGAGCCAATCGCTCCAAACGGACAATTGTGAATACACTGACCGCAGCGGATGCATTTTTCCTTATCAATTACGGAAACATTGTATTCGTCATATGTAATCGCATCTACCGGACATGCCACCTTGCACGGGCGCTTGACACCTACGATTGCATTATACGGACATGCCTTAGCACACTGGCCGCACTCTTTGCATTTGGACGGGTCGATATAAGAACGGTCCCTTCCCATTGTGATTGCGCCAAATTTGCAGGCGTTGATACATGCCTTGCCAAGACAGTTCTGGCAGTTATCCGTAACCGTATAGCTGGAAATCGGACATCCTTCACATGCTGAACTGATAACCTGAATCACATTGCCGTCATCCTGTGAGCCAAGACTTTTCCCTTCCGCTAAACGTACTCTCTGGCGGATAATTTCCCTTTCCTTATAAATACAGCAGCGAAAATGCGGAACCGGGCCTGGGATTAACTTTTCCGGAATAAAATCGCGCTTTTCTTCCAGCGTTCCGTCAAAAGCAAGCTTAGCCACTTCATACAGCACGTCATGTTTGATTTTGATTACGTTCTCATCATTGTACATACAATTTCTCCCATCTATTTATTTTATGCTGCCCGCAGGGTTTCTTTCTATCCGTTCAGACAATCCGCCCTGTTACGCAGCTTTGAATAAAACTCAGTAAAATATAATTGTAACAGACTGTCATGTTTAATTGTTATTTTTTTAACAAATAGTAAGAAACCCAAACCGACAGATTTTATCCTGATATGACTGATTATAATATATTTTTCTAAGAAAATCTACATATTTCTGTTTTTTAACGGCTTGTACTGAAAAAAAAACCTGATTATGCATCCTCAGCAAAAAATCTGCCAGGAATCTTTTCTGATTTATGCTAATCTATGCACCAGTTTTCCATTTTATGCATACTTTATAATAAAAACAATCAGGAGTTTTCTATGAGAAACTGTTATCAGTCTGCCGGACGAAACGGTATGCCGTATACGATGCAGCCTGCATGCTCAAATGCCATCGACTGCACCTGCCACCTTGCAATATCTACTGTACCCTGGCAGCAGTTCACAAATTCTTACGAGCCGGAACAGGCATTCCGTATCGGCACCATATTCCCGGAACTTGACAAACCATTTCTTGGAAGGAGCGTGATGCGCTAATGAACCAGGCAAAAAACAGGCAGGAATTGCTTTCCTGGATTAACAAAGTAAGCTTTATGGCATATGACATGGCACTCTACCTTGACACGCACCCGGATGACCAGCAGGCGCTGGAATTTTTTCAAAAATACAGCCAGCTGCGCCGTCAGGCACTGGACACCTATGCATCCCAGTACGGTCCTTTAAATATGGATGTCATTAACAACGATGACCACTGGTACTGGGCAACGCAGACATGGCCTTGGGAAGGAGGTTACTGCTAAATGTGGAATTATGAAAAAAGACTGCAATATCCGGTAAATATTTCTACGCCAAATCCAAAAATTGCACAGGTTATTTTAACACAGTTCGGAGGCCCGGACGGTGAACTGTCCGCTTCCATGCGCTATCTCGCACAGCGCTATTCCATGCCGTTTCGTGAAGTGGCAGGACTTTTGACAGATATCGGCACAGAAGAACTCGCACATCTTGAAATCATCTGCGCCATTGTTCACCAGCTCACCAGAAATCTGACACCGGATGAAATCGCCGCATCCGGTTTTGATAAATATTATGTAGACCACACACTGGCTTTATGGCCGCAGGCAGCCGGCGGAATACCGTTTAACGCATGTGAATTCCAGTCGAAGGGCGACGCGATTACAGACCTTACGGAAGATATGGCGGCCGAACAGAAAGCCCGCACTACCTATGATAATATCCTGCGCCTTGTCAAAGACCCGGAGGTATGTGACCCAATCCGGTTTTTACGGGAACGCGAAATCGTGCATTTCCAGCGTTTCGGCGA
>CANDJC010000221.1 GCA_947384955.1 uncultured Eubacterium sp.
ATGCACTGGCTTCCTGTGACATTGGAGGAATGTTTAGAATCCCTTGGCATTCTGCCCGAAAACCAGGCGGCGAAGCCGAAGCGGCACCTTTAGCTGCTGGCATAAGGCCAGGGCGAACTAGGTGCCGCGACCGTCCGGGGCCAAAGTCTGGATGCAGAATGCCTAGGGATTCTTAACATTCCGGAGCCGTCACAGGAAGCCAGTGCATCTCCCCGTCACCCGGCGTCCGCGAAGCCACTCCCCTATCCAGACTATTCCAGAATCCCCGCTTGCAATCCCTCCATGTTATGCTATACTTACATATATGCCGCACGCCAGACAGCGGAACCCAGTCTGAAAGAACAAGGAGGCAGATTCTTATGGCAGAACCAGTCACGCTATACAAACTTATGGTCTTATCCATGCTAGACCAGTCCGAAGCACCTCTGACAAATACACTGCTTTCCGATTTTTTTCTCGGAAAAGAATATACGACATATTTTACACTGCAGGAAGCGCTGCATGAATTGAACGAAGCCCAGTTTATCCAGCAGGAAACATCGCATAACAATGTGCAGTATTCCATTACTCCTGCCGGCCAGGAATCCCTGCATTTCTTTGAAAATAAAATTAATTCGGAAATACAGGCAGATATCCGACAGTACATTGCGGAAAATCAGATTCCCATTGCAGCGTCTGCGGCTGCTGTGGCTGATTATTACATTACCCCGGAAAAAAAATATGCGGTTCACTGCCAGTTTCGTGAAAAAGGCATTCCGCAGCTGGACCTTACTTTAAATGTACGCACAAGGGAACAGGCAGAGGCCATCTGCGCGAACTGGAAAAACCAGACGGATGATATTTATATGCTGCTGATTGACCATCTGCTAAAATAGCTGTTTTGCATGATTCAGGAAAAAGAGCCGGGAATCCGTTTTTAGATTCCCGGCTCTTAAATAATATTCAGAGTTTGCTATATTATTTATGCGTCTGCTTTCTATTTTTCCTTACAGGTTTTTTCTTTACAGAATACCCAAATGTCCCAATCAGCTTTCCCATTTCATAGTAGCCCCCGTGAGCATATGCCATCAGGCCGCAGCGGTCCAGATGCAGTCTGCCTTTTTCATCCAGAAGGGACTCCTCTACTGCTACGCATTCTACTGCTGCCAGAAACATGTCATGGCTGCCCAGATTTTTTATCTCTGTAACACGGCATTCCATGTTTACCGGGCTCTGCGCAATGCCGGGACAGCTGACGGTTTTGGAAGCGCACGGTGTCAGGGCGGTCTTTGCAAATTTATCCACATCCCTACCGGAAACGACACCGCAGTAATCTGCCGCTTTTGTTAAGCTTTTTGTGGTCAGATTGATGACAAATTCCCCGGTCTGGCGGATGATATCATAAGAATAGCGCTTTTTCTGCAGTGAAATGTATACCATTGCCGGGTCTGAACAGACTGTGCCTGTCCAGGCAGCGGTGATAATGTTTGGCTTCTCAGACGGCCTCTGGCAGGTAACCATCACTGCCGGAACCGGATACAGCATATTTCCCGGTTTCCAGTATTGTCTGGACATAAGCGGTTCCTCCTGTTTTCTTTTTTGCTGGCAAATCCCGCTATGCCTGCTCTGACTGGACGCTTATAATAGCATCCAAAAGCTCCGGTATCAGCTGTTTTTTACGGGACACAACGCCGCGCAGACGGTAGCCGTCATTTAATTTCTGTTTATAAAAAGCCTTCACGACTGCTTCATCTGCTCCTTTGCCCAGGCAGATTAATTCCGAGGATTCATTTAAAATATCCGTAAGCATGATAAATACCATATGCAGCTTGCGTTCTTCCATAATGACAGACTGATACGGCAGCACCCGCTCTTTTACCTTATCGAGTTCCTCGCGGCTCATGGCGCTTATCTGGCTTACACCGAATAAAATATCTCCTGCGGTAAATGTTTTAAAATCCTGGTAGCAGATTTCTTCTGTTGTTTTTGTTTCGAAATTGCTGCCGGCTTTAAACATTTCGTTGGCATGTGTTTCCATTTCTATGCCCGCAATCTCCGCCAGCTTTGCCGCTGCGTCCTTATCTAACTGCGTACAGGTCGGTGAGCGGAACAAAAGCGTATCGGAAATAATCGCGGAGCATAAAAGGCCTGCAATCGGCTTTGTGATTTTCACGCCGCTTTCTAAGTACATCTGATATATAATCGTAGATGTACAGCCGACCGGCTGGTTGCGGAACATAACCGGAACCGGCGTTTCAAGGCTTCCGATTTTATGGTGGTCGATGATTCCTAAAATATCCGCGTTATCGATGCCGTGAACCGCCTGCTGTTTTTCATTATGGTCCACTAAAACAACGCGTTTTTTCTGCATATTCAAAAGGTTTCTTCTGGAAATCATGCCTATGTAATAACCGTCGCGGTCTAAAATCGGGAAATCACGGTGGCGCGCCTTTGACATGACCTCCCTGACATCGTCTACATAATCTTCTATTTCAAACTTTTTTAAGTTCCTTGTCCGCATAAACTGCTTAATCGGCATGCTCTGCATAATCAGGCGGGACACGGTAAACGGATCATACGGCGTGCTGATAATCACGCATTCTTTATCCTGCGCTTCGTTGATAATATCTTTGGATACCTGTGTGCCTCCGCAGATAATCAGGCAGCTGGCATTATGCTTGAGCGCGCATTTCTGCATGCTCTCCCTGTCGCCGATAATTACAAGGTCGTCTTTTTCCATGCTCTCTTCCGCCATCGGCAGACTGTCCGCGGCTACAATGACTTTTCCTTTTATATAACGGCCGTGTTCATTTCCTACAAGAATCGTTCCGTTTAACGTCTCTATCATGTTTTTATACGGCGTCCTGGCTTCCGCTAAAATATGCGTATCCAGCACATCCATATAAGACTCCGCAATATCCGCATTTACGATAATCCCTAACAGCTCATTGTTATCTCCTGTAATCGGCAGCGTTACAACCTTGCTTGTGGTCATCAGCTCCCAGGCCCTTTTTAAGGAAATGCTGCTGCTGACGCCGATTGTGCGCCGGAATGCGATATCCTTTACCTGTGTACGCACATCGTCGATATACGCGGGAATCTTTACTTTAAATTTGCGCAGTACATATTTTGTTTCTTCATTTAAATTGCCTGCCCGCTTTGGCTCATATTTTGTTTCTGATAAATGATTCTGCAAATCTGCATAGGCAATTGCAGCACAGATAGAATCTGTATCCGGATTCCTGTGCCCAATCACCCAGACCGAATTTTCCTGTTCAAAGTCCATATTAAAATACCCCCAGCTCCATTAATACCAGTGCAACTACGCCCGCTAAATCAAGCGCTCCGAATAGTATCAGCCAGTACATATATTTTTTCACCGGCTTCATGCTTTTTTCATTTACTTTTACATTTTCAAACAAAGGCTTCTGCTCTTCAAGCAAATCTTTAATGTTGCGAAAACACTTCACGTCTTCGGTATGTATTTTCTCTGAAATCTCTTCTTTCAGTCCCGATACATGGCCGTGGAGTTCATCCATTGTCTGCTTTACTTCTTCTGACTGCTGGGAGATATATTCTACCTGTTCATTTATCTGGCGTCCTGCTTCCTGCGTCATCTGCTCCACTGCCCTGCGGTTTTCATCGGTAAGCGCTGCAAGCTCGCTGCGGTTTACTTCCGACATCCGGTTCATCTGCTGTGTCATATGCCCGAACTGCTCTGTGACTAAATCCGTCATTTCATTCATGCGGCTGCTGAACTCCCCGGACATTTTTAGAAAATCATTCTTTGCATCTGCCCGAATCTGCTCTGCATGCTGCGCCACATCTTCTGTCATCTGGCCAAACCCGTACTGGGTCTGTGCCTGAAACTGCTGCATCTGCCCCGAAAACTGGTCAAAACGGCCGGACATATCCATGGAAACCTGCTCCATGCCGTTTAAGGCCGCCTTCGACATGGCCCCGATTTTTTCCGTCATATCCGATGAAAGATATTCTATGCTGTCGCGGGTTTCCTGAGCCATAGAAGTAATCTGGCCGGTCACCCCTGTCGTCATATATTCAATCCCGCTGCGGTTTTCCCGCATCATGGCGTTAATCTGGCCCGTCACATCCGCCGACATTCCGGCGATACTCTCTTTGGTCTGGGAGGCCATATCCTCCATCCGGCCTGTCATGTCTGCGGATATCTGCTGCATGGTTTCCCGGTTTTCCCGGCCCATGACGCCCATCTGGTTCATCATGTCTGCCGACATCTGGCGAATGCTGCTGCCTGTTTCCTGACGGATATCCTGCATCCCGGCTGTGATATCCTGCGATATCCGGCCAAGGCTGTCGCGGTTCTCCTGGTCCATTGCCTGCATCTGGTTTCGCATGTCTGAAGACATCTGCCCGATGCTGTCTTTCGTTTCCTGGCCCATTGCCTGCATCTGGTTTCGCATGTCTAAAGACATCTGCCCGATGCCGTCTTTCGTTTCCTGATTCGCCATCTGCATCTGGTTTCGCATGTCTGCCGACATCCGTTCAAAACCGCCCTGTGTCTCCCGGGTCATTTCCTGAATCCGGTCTGTTACATCTGATGTCATCTGCCCGATGCTGTCACGGGTCTGCGTCAGCACCAAATCAGCCCGGCCTGTTACATCCGCCGACATCTGTTCCATGCCTTCGCGGGTTTCCTGCGTCAGTGCGCTGACCTGTTCTGTCAGCTGTCCGATGCTGCCTGTTACATCCTGTGTCATATATGTAATGCTATCATGCGTTTCCCTGGCCATATCCTGTATCTGGCCTGTAACCGTATCCGACATTCTGGTAATCTGCTCTGCTGTCTGCCGGTTTAAATCATACATCTGGGCTGCAGCATCTTCTGTCAGTCTGTCTACGGCTGACTGTAACTGGGAAATCAGCTGGTCCATCTGCCGGCCGACGCCTGTTACCAGCTTGTCTGCTTCCGTCTGCCGGTTTTGGATTACTTCCTCTAATTCGTTCGCCTGATATTGCTTTTCATCTACAAGTAACTGCAATTCCTGCACTTTCACTTCTCTTGAATCCAAAAGAGTCTGCAGCTGCTTTGCTTTTTCCCGGAATTCATCAATCTGCTTCAGTAAATAATCTTCCTTCTTTATCGCCCGCTGTCTGCGTTCTCTCTCCTGCCTTATCCTGCCGATTCCAAGAGGAGTATCATTACCCCTTTGATTCATAGCCTTTCCTCCGTACAGTCTAAAACTGTATTCTGTGGCAATTTGTATCTTTATAGCCTTACGAAATATTTTATCATTTGAGGGCGGGTTTGTAAACTGGATTTTGAAACAAAACGGATGTTCGGGATGGGTGGTTTAGAGAAATGAAAAGGGGGGGGATGGATGCGCGGACGCCGGGTGACGGGAAGATGCACCTGCTTCCTGTGGCGGCTCCGGAATGTTAAGAATCCCTAAGCATTCTGCATTCAGGCTTTGGCCCCGGACGGGACGCGGCACCTATTCGCCCTGGCCTTCTGCCAGCAGCTACTGGTGCCGCTTCGGCTTCGCCGCCTGGTTTTTAAGCAGAATGCTAAGGGATTCTAAACATTCCTCCAATGCCACAGGAAGCAGGTGCATCTTCCCGTCACCCGGCTGGTTTTCATAGAATTTACTTGAATAGCGGCTGGATGCTTCTTCCTCCTGGCACCCGGCTGGTTTTCATGTAATTTTCTGGAAAAATGGATGGATGCTTCTTCCTGGCACCCGGCTGGTTCTCATATAATTTTCTGAAAAAATGGATGGATGCTTCTTCCTGGCACCCGGCTGATTCTCACTGAATTAAAAAGCAGGGACACTATACTGATTTTGCTGACAGCAAAACAGACAGCAGACTGCTGCCGGAAATCCATCCATACTACATCCAGAATGTTTCATGTAACACCTTCCAAAAAACAGCCGGGAGAGGGGATTTGTCCGGTCTTCCTGCGGCATTGGAAGAATGTTTAGAATCCCTTAGCATTCTGCCCGAAAACCAGGCGGCGAAGCCGAAGC
>CANDJC010000222.1 GCA_947384955.1 uncultured Eubacterium sp.
CCTGCTTTTTGGAAGCGGAACATAAGAAGGAAAAAATTCCCCCGCCCGGCGTCCCGAAGGAATCCACGCATAACCATCAGCCATCCACATATCTGCCCCCGTTAGACTCGTATTTCTGACTAATAACCAGCCGCACAAATCTTTTGAAAAGGAAAAACATGTATGGAATACTCAAGATTACTGGAAAAATTGAAAGAAAGAAACTACTGTTATCAGATATATGGAAACCGCTGCCCTGACTGTGAGCTTTTAAGCACCCGGCTGCTTTCAGGCAGCGAAAACAGTTTTCAGTCATCCTGTGTCTATCTGAGCGAATCCTCCGTTTTGCCGCGACCGGATACAGACAGCCGCTTTATTATTTTCTGCTGCGGAGCGGATACAGATTTTTCGGTTTATGAGGAATGTTCTTTTACTGTCACATATTTTGGGGCAGATGTTTCCCTTCCTGATTTGTTTAACTGCACAATGGAATTTTTGTCGGAAACCCAGGCTCTTGCAGCCGGCATGCATATCCTGGTCAATGCGCTGTTTTCCGGCAACGGCCTGCAGTATCTGACAGATGCCGCGGCTGATTTATTTGGGAATCCCGTCTGCGTTGTCGACCTACAGAATAAATACCTTGCGGTTTCCGCCGGAATTATTCCGAAAAATGAAATATTATATGAAGAAAATGCTTCCGGTTATGTCAGCGAAGCCGGTATTCATTTTATTCAGTCGAACAAAATTAATGAAAAAGTCCGAAAAAGCCCCTCAGCCTATTACTGCCATAACCCGTTATTTCAAACTGGCATGCTCATTGACGCTGTACAGATACAGGGAATTGAAACCGCTCATATTATGATGCTTGAATCCATGCAGCCATTTCGCAGCTATGACGCAGATTTTTTCCATTATTTCAGCAAACTTGTGTCTATGGAGCTGCAGAAAAATTCCGCCTATTCGCGAAATAAAGGTGTCATGTATTCTTATTTTCTGGCAGATCTGATTACGCATCCGGAAAAAGATGCCGCTGATATCAGAGAGCGCATGGAGCTTATGGGATACCGGCCAAAAGAAAGCTTCTATATCGCTGCCATTCCGCCTGACGGACACAGCACTTCTGACTTGAAGCTGAACGTTATTTTAGAACATATGAAACGCATCTTTTCCGGCAGCATTTATGTTATTTATGAAGATACCATCGTATTTTTGATTAGCAGAGATTTGAACCAGACACTCAGTACCTATGAAATCAGCCAGCTGAAAGATTTTCTGACCGCAAACCATCTAAAAGCCGGCATCAGCAACTTTTACAGGGACCTCGCTGATACGTCCCGGTTTTTCAGGCAGGCAGTCGACTCTGTATATCTGGGTCTGAAGCTAAAAGACCCTTCCCCAGTCTATTATTACAGTGATTATTATCTTTATAAGCTGCTGGAAAATTTTGAAAAAGAGGATTCTAAAATCCAGTTCTTAATACATCCCGGTCTTTTGAAGCTTTATCTGTATGATAAGGAGCACGGAACGGAATTTATGCTGACACTTACCGCATACTTAGAGCAGCCCGGCCAGCCCGGAAAAATTGCCGAAGCTCTGCATGTGCATAAAAATACACTGCTTTACCGAATGGGAAAAATTAAGGAAATTACCGGGTGCGGGCTGATAAAAGGGGATGAATTTATGAATTTTAATATATCCATTATTATTATGAAATATCTGCATATGCTGTAGTACATTAAAAAGGAAAGTATCAGAATGCCAGAGAGTGTCAGAGGTTCTGTGTAAGTTTTGTATGTAAAATCCTGTTCGCAGGCATATTATGAATAACTCCAGGAAAATTCTGACACTTTCAATGCAAGACAGGATGTGCTTTGCTGTGTACATACGGATACCTGTATACACCGGCACCCGTATGACTTTCAGTTTTACCAGAATGCGGTACAATTGTTCATTTGCAGTAAAACCAGGCTGTCCGCTTTGTAAAAACTGCTGTTACAGATGTTATCTGCTGTTTTATGGATACTCCATGGATACTTTATGAATAATACTTTGCTGCATATTCTGCTGCTTTCGCCTGATTCAGGCCGCATTCTCTGCAAATTTTTTCTTCTGCTGCTTCCCTGGATATTCCAAAATCCCTGCATGTTTTTAAAATGCCTTCTATCCTGCCTTCCTCTATTCCTTCCTTTCTGCCTTCCCTTCTTCCTTCATCCTCCAGTTCCTTCAGTGCCGTACACATATTCATCACTTCTCCTTTTCTTTCCAGGGCTTTTTTCATCAGCGTTTCCGATTCTGCCGCTGCCCCGACTGCCAGGCCCAGTTCACCGCTGATTTCCCGCCCGGCATATATTTCCTCTATTCTCCGGTAGTCCCTTCGGTATATGCTGCGCATGATTTCAAAAAAATCCTGCACCTCGGGATGACTGAAGCGGTAGTGTCCGCTTTCCGGTATCTGTACCAGGTTCATTTTATAGTCGTTCATCACTTCCGCAAGCTGCGGCGGCATCCCCTCCATGTCCAGCATGTCTGTAAGGGAAAGCGGTCCGTCCCAGGGGTTTTCTCCGTAATATATGCATAAGGTTACTGCCGGATGCAGCCGGTCCGTTTTCCGCATGCCCGAGAGAAACTCGTCCCCGCTGTCCCAGTTTCCCGCCTCCCTGTTCCTTTTTGCCAGCTCTGTGTATTCCTTCAGATACATAAGCGTATCTCCCGCCATGCCCCGCAGCGGCATCGCGTAATGCACTTTCATCTGATAATCTCTTCTTATGCTACAGTATAATCGGTGAAAAATCAGAAGTCAATGAAGTCATAGTATAATTCTTCGCAATGCGGCTGTGCTATTATCCAAAATAGAATGTGTAACCTTTCTGTTTATTTCTTCAATATTCATGGTATACAATATATAAAAAACAAAAGATAAGGAGCAACAGAATGAACGAACTGCAGTCTTATATTCAAAATTATTTAGATTTCTGCCAGTACCAAAAAAGGCTGGATTCTAAAACATTAAAAGCTTATCGCATTGACCTGTCACAGTTTTGTACAAAAACGAATGTTTCCAGTATCGCAGATATAACCTCTCAGATACTGGAAGATTACATTGCCAGCCTGCATCAGGAATATAAGCCCAAAACAGCTAAAAGAAAGATTGCCGCTGTAAAAGCATTATTCAGCTATCTGGAATATAAGGATTTGACAGGGTCGAATCCATTCAATAAAATTCATGTAAAATTTCGTGAACCGGTTATTCTGCCCAAAACTATCCCGCTGCAGACAATTGAACATTTACTGTCTGCCATATATCAGCAGCGCACAGAAGCTAAAACAAATTACCGGAAAAAAAATGCTCTCAGGGACGCTGCCATTATCGAACTGCTCTTTGCTACCGGAATGCGGATTTCCGAGCTATGTTCCTTAAAACCCGATGATGTGAATCTTTCTGACAAAAGTATTCTGATTTATGGAAAGGGCTCGAAAGAGCGGAGAATACAGGTTGGAAACAGTGATGTGATTCATATTTTAGAGGAATACCAATCAGTTTTTCATGCAGAAATGCAGTCCTGCGGACATTTCTTTGCTAATCAGTCCGGTCATGCACTGACAGACCAGACTGTGCGCAGGATGATTAATAAGTATACTGCCATTGCCGCTATACAGATGCATATTACTCCTCATATGTTCCGTCATACATTCGCTACAAGCCTTTTGGAGGCGGATGTGGATATCCGGTATATTCAGGAGATGCTGGGGCATAGTTCTATTAATATTACTGAGATTTATACACATGTTGCAGCCGCAAAGCAGCGGGATATCCTGACTGCAAAGCATCCCAGAAAAGATTTTCATTTGTAATGTCTTTGAAATACATCTGCGGATGAACTCATTGTCAAACACAAATAACAGCAGACACCCGGTCCCCAAAAGCGGTTTCCCGCAATTCAGTATCGGCTGCCTGCTGTTACTCATGCAAATATATCTTTGATTCCAAATAAAAATATTTCTTTTGTTCTCCGGTTCCTCAGTCAGTCAGAACCGCTCTGCTCCCCATACGGTCCAAGCAGATTTATGCTATCGGCATAGAAAGTGCTTCTTCATACTTTTTCACTGCCTCCTCAAAAACAGACTCCGGCATACCGAAACGCTTACCAGCTTCAGCAATCCTTCCATTTCTGACCTCGCACCTTGTTCCATTAATCTGAAACGTTTTGTCTGTATCAATTCCAAGCTCGCGAAGCATGCTAAGCAGCATCGGCGTGCTTTCACTGTCTATTCTGTCCGGTGCCCACTGCTTAGCGGCAAAGCGAATCAGAGCATTCATCCCGTATGCCAGCTGCTGTGCCTTCTGGTCCTGCTGCTCACTGCCGCTTCCAAGCCCTTCTGCCTCAACACTGCAATCCGTTATTTTCAGGCTGTATCCGTTTCCAAGTTCAAAAACATCCCCTGCGCCAAAACGGATACTGTTTCCACCCTGTTCCTCGTTCTTTAATCCATGCAGTCTGTATGCAAGCGCGTCCGCTGCCTTCTGTCCGTTAATATAAGTATATACATTCATATCATAAGCTTTGAACACTTTTTCTCCATTGACCGAATACTGTGTTGTTACCGCATCCACTACATCACAGGTAATTTCATATTCATCTCCGTTCTGCTCTGTAAAAAGTCCCTTTCGATTGCTGCTTCCCATAGACTGATAAAATCGGACCATACTATTAATCTGGCTTTTCTTCCTCGCATCAAAACCATTTAGCGAATCCGTCTGCTTCCCGGTAGTATCGCCGTTAAAATAATCGACAAAATCATCTTTGGAACCGTCTTTCGATGCTAGTTTTCCTGTTTTGATGTTGTAAATGTAAGTGCTGCTTCCAATTCCACTAACGCTCATATTTTTCCTTCCTTTCCAGTTATGCTGATTCCATCTTATCTTATCTTTGCTTCCATCCGTTTTGAATCATGTCCCCTCCCTTCCGGCACGCTGTCCATAGCTGTAATCCTGTGTATTACTTGCTGCAAATTTATTCTATATCCCTTTTCCAAAAATGTCAACATATACAAAAACTGCTCATGCCCGCCCTTTTTATCAAATCGATAACCAGGTCATTCACCATCTTTTAAATCCTCCAAAAGCTGCGCAATGCGCTCCTTTTCATCCTCCTGCAGCTTCGTTCTCCCGCAGAACGCTGCAGCCAGTCCTTCAAACGTTGTAATTCCAAATTCACGTTCCAGCTGTTCTTTAAAAAAAGCCCTCATGTATTCTTCCCTCGTAATTTTAGGCATATAAATATGATGCCTTCCGTTACGGACCGCCGTTACCAGCCCTTTTTTTGCAATCCTGTGAAGAATGGTTGATTTCGTCCCTAATGCCTGGCTGAATTTTGCATAAATATTTTCGCTCGTAATTCCGTCCGGATGTTCCCAGATGACTTCCATAAACTGCATTTCCGTATTTGACAGTTTTCTGATTCCTAATGGTTCCAGTGTTTTCTGCGGTGTTTTCATATTCTCAGATTCCTTTCTATAAAATATATGCTGGAATGTATACTGGCCGGCAGTAAAAACCAGTAGCGCTGACTCACGAATGCCGGTTCCAAAATGAGATGAAACATGCAATCGTTCATGAGTATCCTTATGATAAATTCAGCTTAACATCTATGTAAACCAGTGTCAATAGTATAATTACATTTTTCTTATTAATGTAGAATCATAGAGGTGAACATTCAGGCGATTGAGCATGCCGCAGATAACGGGCTGATGCTGAGAATCAATGAAGAGGCACAGACGAAACAGAAAGCGTTTCATGAAAGTAATTCCTGTCGCAAAGCAGTTACAAAATTAATTTTTCAAAATTTTTAAATTTTCTATTGACATATTCTTCATAATGGTATATAGTATCTATTGTGTTCGGGAGAGCACAAGACAAGCGATAGTGGCGTAGTTGGTAACGCGCGACCTTGCCAAGGTCGAGACCGCGGG
>CANDJC010000223.1 GCA_947384955.1 uncultured Eubacterium sp.
CAGATTGTATGTGAAAAAATACAATTATAGTGTCCAATTTTTGTTGACTAGTGCACTATAACACTCAGAGGCATACCACCTCCTGCAGCTGCCCAGCACCTCTTTTCCGCACATCAGTTCCAGTGTATGCTGTACCATCTGTGCAGTCTTTGTATGATTAATGACCGGATAAGGGCTTATCTTATTCCTTTCTTCAAACTCTGCCGTACACCCATGTGCTGCTGCCGTATGTTCTACAATGCTTCTTATGACCGAAAGCGCTTTTTCACCCTCCTGCCTGTTAAAAAACCTGGCTGTCCCTGCGACATAAGCATCATCAGGAATAATATTTGCGGCTTCTCCTGCTTTTACTGTTCCGAAACCAAGCGTTACGGTTTCTTCTGGATTCATTTGATTCATAAAAGCCGAATTTAACTGCGTAATAATGTGTGCCGCCGGAATAATCGGGCTGACTGCCTGATCCGGCCTGGAACCATGCCCGCTTCTTCCTTTAATATGAAAACCAATTCCTGCCGTCCCTGCCATTCTTGGCCCAGGAGAAAGATCAATCTTTCCTGCTTTAAGACCACTGTAAACATGCAGTGCAAAACACTCCCCCGGCGGATATTTTTCCAATGCTTTTAACATCGCTTCAATCCCGCAGTTTGTTTCCTCACCTTCTTCAAAACAGCATAAGACTGTCCCGGAAAGATTTTCCTTCATCTGCGACAGCAGTTTCATGGTCCCAAGAAGCATGGCCATATGCACATCATGCCCGCAGGCATGGCATACGCCGTCCGTCTGGGAAATGCAGGCCTTTTCACGCTTCAGGTTTTCTTTTTCCTCCAGGACAGGCAGTGCATCCATATCCGCCCGCAGTATTTTATGCTTTCCCTCCCTGCCGCCTTTAATTACGGCAATAATTCCCGTTCCCGGTATTTTTTTAAATGGAATCCCCATCTGGCTGATTTCTGAAAGCAGCCGTTCCCTTGTCTTATATTCCCTGCCGGACAATTCCGGATACTCATGGAAGGCCCTTCTCATACGGACTGCATAATCCTGGCATTCCAGGGCAGCCTCTTGAATGCTTTTTAATTCTACTGACATCCCATCATCCTTCCCCTCCCATGTTTTCTTCATAACTCGGCGTTATATGTGTATATTTAAACCTTGCAAATGCAAAAATTACAGCCCCAATAATCATCAATATATTTCCAGTCAGCATTCCCGCAGAAAGCTGTCTCATATTCAGATAGATATTAAACAGCTCTGCACCAGTCGCATATACTGCTATCAGATAAAGCACCGTTTTTGAACAGCGGAATTTCGAATTTTTCCACCCGGTCGGACACACCTTTTGCAGGCGTACAATCGCAACACAGGTAATCAATATCGTAATGCCAGTACAGATAATGGTCAGATTTGCAATCGTACGTATTTTCATACCGGACAATATCGTAACTACGGAAATAACATAAAACATAGTCAGCAGTACCACCGGTGTACGAAACTTCGGATGCACATAACCCATCCATTCTGGAAACCAGCCATCCCTGCACGCCTGCAGCGGAGGCCGTGTAGCTGTTGCAAACTGACCGTTCAGTGTAGAAATAATAGCGAACATGGCGCCAAATACCATAAAAAACACATACAGCGGTCTGGATAATACAATTTCCGCCACCATAGACAGATTTTCACCGGCTACCTGCTCCACCGGAAGGACTCCAGCCGCAACAACAGAAATAACCGCATACAGTATGGCAACGGATAACGTTGCAATAATAATTACCAGAGGAATATCCCTCGTAGGCTTCTTTGCTTCTCCAGACAAGGCAGTAATCATGGAAGCTCCTGCAACTGCATTCGTCATCAGCGCCCCTGCCTGCAATAAGCCCATCCATCCGCCCGGCATGAATCCATTTTCAAAATAATCCGGCTGGACATGACCGATGCCGAATACCGCAAACAGCCCGAGAGCCACACAAAGCATCAATACGATGATATTTTGTACTTTTGCCATTTTATCAATGCCAAACACATTTAAAATATAAAAAATCGTAACCGCAGTAAGAGCCACCACTTTTTCATTGCCAAATCCGAAAAAGCTGATAAAATAAGAAGCCAGCGACAATCCGTACATACCCAGACCCAAATTGCCAAGAATATTCATAATACACTGTATTTCAGTCAGCCTTGTCCCGGCAAGCATACCAATCATCGTGTAAGTTCCGCCTTTTACATGTGCCGCACTGCAGATTAAAACATACGGAAGCGCATATCCGACTACGATAAAGGTTGCAGCTAAAAATGAAAACGGAAGCGAACGCCCAGTCAGCGCTATCGCTGAACCAAGAAGCGTCATAACCCCGGCCCCGATAATATTTCCTACAGCCTGTGTAAACAATTCCTTAAATCCAAGTACCTGTTTTAATTCTACCTGTTCTTTTGCCATATCCTTTCTCCTTTTCCGGTTCCATACATCCTCTGCCTGTCCCCTGAAAAATCAGTTTCCCAGGTATTTTTCTGTATGTTTTGTATTTACCGCTTCACAGATCCTCTTTAACCCTTCCGCCAGAACCGATTTCGGACATGCAAGATTCAGCCGGATGAACCCGTCGGAACCCTGCACAAACATATTTCCGCCTTCTAACAGCACCCCGGCTTTGTAAGCAAAAAATAACGGCAGGTGCTCATCCGGTTCAAAATAAGCGTTCAGATCCACCCATGCAAGATACGTTGCCTCTGAAATCCGGAATACCGCTTTTGGAAGATGTTCATTCAGGTACTCTTTTGTATACCGGAAATTTTCATCCAGATAAGCCCGCAGCTCTTCCACCCACACATTTCCTCTTTCATAGGCCGCCTGTGCCGCCGCGATGCTAAGCGGATTATCAAAATTGTAATGGCGGCTCAGCCAGGTTTCTTTTAATGTATCATCACGGATGATAATATTTGAGATCATCAGGCCGGCCAGGTTAAAAGTTTTGCTTGGAGCCATGGCAGTAACGAGCCGTTTATAATCCGGCATGATTTTTCCCAAAGGAATATGCTTCTGGTCCAGCCTGATTAAATCACAGTGAATTTCATCCGAAATCACCCACAGATGGTGCCTCTCAATGATTTCAGCCAGTTTCTTCAGTTCATCCTCTTTCCATACGCGCCCGCTTGGATTATGCGGATGGCAGAAAATAAACAGCGTTGTCTTTTCATCGGAAGCCTTGCGTTCGAAGTCCTCAAAATCGATCTTATAATACCCGTCTTCATTTTTCAGATCGGAACAGACATACGCCCTGCTGTTATAGTCCGCCGCATATTTAAAGTAAGCATAGGACGGTGTTAAAAACAGCACCTTCTCATCCGGCTGGCAGATATAATCTACCATTTCATACAGCGCCGGAATAATCCCGTTTGACATCACCAGCTGCCCTTTCTCAAAGCTCCATCCATAACGCCTTTGGCACCAGTCAGAAAATGCCTCATAATAGCTTTTTTCAAATACGCGCGTGTAGCCGAAAATACGTTTTTCCAGGCGTTCCCGTATGCCGTCAATGACAACGTCCGGCGTTGCAAATTCCATGTCCGCCACCCACATGCGGATAAATTCCTCATCCCTGTAAGGGAATTCCATCGAATCATCCGCATGGAAGATGTAATCACGGAATCCATCAGTATTCATGGAATTGGTATGCTGCCTTTCAATAATTTCATCAAAATTGTACATTTTTCCTTTCTCCCTTCTTCTTTTTTTATGTAATTCGTATCTTGTAACATGATTTTAACAGCCTGTTCCAGAATGGTCAAAACACCCTCTGTTTCGTGTGGGTGGAATTATTATGCTGTTTTTTTCTTCACAGTTGATTTTTTGTGCGTAAAGTGATAAAATTGGATTATGTTATGTAAAAAGCAGAAAAATCACCAAATTTTGTATTTTAATGATACTTTTAATTACAGCACTGTCAGGAGGACTGCCCTATGTCAGAAATCAGCATGGAAATCGGAAAACGCATCCGCAATTTCCGCAAAATGAGGCATTTCACGCTGGATGACCTTTCTAAAATCATCTGCAAAAGCAAGTCAGCCATTTCCAAATATGAAAAAGGGGAAATCGCTGTCGATATCGAAACGCTGTATGAAATCGCAGATGCACTCCACATCCATGTCGAACAGCTTTTATACTGCCGCCCGGACAGGACGGCGCTTGGATCGGAAGGGAACCACCCGGCATTTTTTGAAGGCGTCTCCCAGTTTTATTCTTACGTATTTGACGGAAGGATCAACCAGATTATGCGCTGTGTCTTTGACGTGCTTTCGGAAACGCTGCATAACCAGTATAAAATCATGATGTATATGAACTTTACAGACTTCAGCCGTTACCAGCACTGTGAAAATACTTACTGGGGATACATTGAACATTACGATGCCGTGACAAACATCGTCCTCACAAACCAGGACCACCCGATGGAAAAAGCCAGCGTGCAGATCCTGGCCTCCTATCTGGATGCAGATACAAAATGGGGGTTATGGAACGGCTTTTCATCCCGCCCGATGATGCCGATTGCGATGAAAATGCTGTTTTCCAGAACCCCTTTGAAAGAAGATTTAGAACTTGTAAAAAAATTAAAGGTATCAAAAGAAGATATCCGGCTGCTGAAACTTTACAACATGCTTTCCGTAACCTGACAGCAGCCAGGCGCTGCTTTACTGCCAGTCACGCTTTCCATAAGCTGTGCACCGTTATAGTCACACTTCTGGCAGTGCTGCATGGCATGTTCCGTATCCTCTTTATGATAAGCGCCCGACCACTGGCAGATGCTCTGCAAAATGGGGACGACAGACAGCCCCTTCTCCGTAAGGGAATATTCCACCCTGGGAGGGATTTCATCATAGGACTGCCGGTTTATCATACCGTTTTTCATCAGCGCCTTTAACGAAGCGCCAAGAACCGCATCCGTAATATTGGTAAGCTCACTGCGCAGTTCACTGTACCGCAGTATCTTTTTTGCCGCCAGCACACAGATAATCCGGGAATTCCATTTACCCCCGAACACATCCAGGCCATATTCCAGCGGACAGCGGATATCCTTGTCTAATTTTGGTTTATACATATAATCACCCCAGCTCATTCTTTTTCTGTGTATCCCCATCATTATCCCTTTCTATCAATCAAAAATCAAGTTACTATGAAAAAGAATAGTGGCTAATAAATTTACAAATATATTGCCCATATCAGGCAGAAAGAATATACTGCTGACGAGAAAACGATAAAGGAGGCATCCATCATGATAAAAAACATCGCCGCCGGCACAACCGGAACCTATGAAAACGAACTGAAAAAGCTCCGGCTGGCCTTTGAAGAATCCGATGCCGTGATTATCGGCGCCGGGAGCGGCCTCTCCGCTTCCGCAGGATACGAATCTGCCGGGAACGCCTGAAAAAGCATTTTGGAGACTTCGTGAATAAATACGGGATGACAGATATGTATACCGGCTGTTTTGCGGACTTTGAAACCAATGAAGAACGATGGGCCTGCTGGTCACGCCGGGCATGGATCAACCGCTATGAAAAGATTCCAAAAGATACCCACAGGAAACTGCTGGAACTTCTGGCCGGGAAAGATTATTTTGTCCTGACTGCCAGCATCGGCCATACGTTCCAGCGCTCTGGTTTCCCGAAAGAAAAACTGTGCTATACCCAGGGCGATTTCGGGCTCTTCCAATGCCAGGAACCCTGCCGCTTATGACAATTACGAAACCCTGAAAAAAATGATGGCAGAGGCCAGGGATATGCGGATACCCGCAGAACCCATCCCGCACTGTCCAAAATGCGGACGGGAAATGGACTTTAACCTGTTCCAGGATGATACGTCCGGGATGAAGGCTGGCATACTGCACATGACCGCTATGAAGAATACCTGTCATGCCA
>CANDJC010000224.1 GCA_947384955.1 uncultured Eubacterium sp.
CATTCCGGAGCCGTCACAGGAAGCCGGTGCATCTTCCCGTCACCCGGCGTCCGAGCAGCCACAACATCCCTCCCCCTCTCAAAACATTTACACAACGCAAACAGTAAATTTTATTTTTCTTTACAATTCCACTTTCCACATCCCCAATTATAGGTTAAAATAATCATAGCGCAATTATACCAAGAAAGGATTTCCCCCATGAATAAAAAAGTTCTCTATACATTAGAATATAATAAAATCACCGAACAGCTTTCCAGCTATGCCTCCTCTGACTGGGCAAAAGAGCACTGCCTGAATTTAAAGCCTATGACAGACCAGTCCAAAATCGAGCAGGCCCAGGCTGAGACTTCCGCGGCTCTTTCCCGCATTTACCGCAAAGGAAGCCTTTCGTTCAGCGGCATTCACAAAATCGGCCTTTCGTTAAAGCGGCTGGAAATCGGAGGCGTACTGAGCATTGAAGAGCTGCTGCATATTGCATCGCTGCTGGATACTGCCAAGAGGGCGAAGAATTACGGAAGGAATGAGCGGGAAAATATTCCGCCCGATACGCTTGATGCCATGTTTCAGGCGATTGAACCGCTGACTCCGCTGTCGGATGAAATCCGCCGCTGTATTATTTCCGAAGATGAGATTGCAGACGACGCAAGCAGCCAGTTAAAGTCCATCCGCCGCAGCATTCAGGGAATGAACGGCAGAATTCATACGCAGATGACAAATATCCTGAATAATTCTACGACGAGAACTTATCTCCAAGATGCTGTCATTACGATGCGCAACGGACGCTACTGCCTCCCGGTCAGAGCGGAATATAAAAATCAGATATCCGGCATGATTCATGACCAGTCTGCTTCCGGCTCCACGCTGTTTATTGAGCCTGCCAGCGTAGTCAATCTGAATAACGAACTGAAAGAATTATTTTTAAAGGAACAGGAAGAAATCGATAAAATTATTGCCGGGCTGAGCAATGAGACGGCTGCCGCAAGTGAAACGCTTTTAAATAATTACAAGCTGCTGACAACGCTTGACTTTATTTTTGCAAAAGCATGTCTGGCACAGGAGCATAACGGTACGGCGCCGGAATTTAATACGCAGGGACGCATCCGTATCCGCAGAGGGCGTCATCCGCTGTTAAACAAAAAAACTGTTGTACCGATTGATGTCACGTTAGGAGAGGATTTTCAGCTGTTGGTCGTTACCGGGCCAAATACAGGCGGGAAAACAGTTTCTTTAAAGACAGTCGGGCTGCTGACGCTGATGGGACAGGCCGGGCTTCATATTCCGGCCGGCGACCGCTCGCAGCTGGCGGTTTTTGAAAATGTATATGCGGATATCGGGGACGAGCAGAGTATTGAGCAGAGTCTGAGTACCTTTTCTTCTCATATGACAAATATTGTCACGATTTTGAAAAAGGTAACTCCAAACTCCCTCGTGCTGTTTGACGAGCTTTGTTCCGGCACAGACCCGACAGAAGGCGCCGCACTGGCCATTTCCATTTTATATAAGCTGCTAAAGCGCGGCGTACGCACAATGGCGACCACCCATTACAGCGAGCTGAAAGTATTTGCGCTCTCCACAGACGGCGTACAGAATGCATGCTGTGAATTCGACGTAGACACATTAAGTCCGACGTACCGCCTGTTAATCGGCATCCCTGGAAAAAGCAACGCATTTGCCATTTCCGGCAAGCTGGGCCTCCCGGAAGATATCATTGCAGATGCGAAAACCCGCATTACGTCTAACGAGCAGAATTTCGAAGACCTGATTGCAGACCTGGAAAACAGCCGCAGCACAATCGAAAAGGAACGGCTGGAAATCGAGCAGTACAAGCAGGAGCTGGCACGCCTTCATGCCCAGGCAGAAAACAAACAGGAAAAGCTGGACAGCCGCCGCGATAAAATTATACAGGAAGCAAATGAACAGGCGCTTGCGATTTTAAAAGAAGCTAAAGATGCCGCCGATGCCAGCATACGAAACTTTAACAAATACGGCACCACCAATCCGACCGCGAGCGACCTGGAAAAGGAACGTGCCGCGCTGCGCAGCAAAATGAACGAAACGGAAGCCCGCATAGCTAAAAAACAAAAGCAGCCCGCCTCTAATCACAAAGTACCGAAAAACCTGCGTCTCGGAGATGCTGTGCGCGTGCTGTCACTGAACCAGCGCGGTACTGTTTCCACGCTGCCGAACGCAAAAGGAGACCTGTTTGTCCAGATGGGCATCCTGCGTACCCAGGTAAATATCAAAGACCTTGTATTAATTGAAGAAAATACCGTCTCTGCCAAAAAAACAGCCAAAACCAGCGCCGGAAAAATCCGTATGTCCAAAGCTTCCAGTATTTCCGCTGAAATCATGCTGATTGGCAAGACTGTTGACGAAGCGATTGTAGAACTGGATAAATACCTGGATGATGCCTATCTGTCCCACTTATCCACCGTCCGGGTCGTGCACGGCAAAGGAACCGGAGCACTGCGCAGCGCAGTCCACACGCACCTTCGAAGAATCAAATATGTAGATTCCTTTCATCTCGGCGAATTCGGAGAAGGCGATTCAGGCGTTACCATTGTAGAATTTAAATAAAGCAGCAGACCGGTTCTTTCTAAGGCCGGGATACCCCGTTATTCTCGTTTTGTTTTATCAAACCAGCTGGAAATCTTATAACAGATTTTGAGAAGATGTATACCCAGCATATAGAAAACGCCCGGATGCCCGCATTATTTTGGGAGGAAGATTATGGCTAATAAACAGAAAATATTAATTGTCGATGATGATGTAAATATTGCTGAACTGATTTCTCTGTATCTTACGAAAGAATGCTTCGAAACCAGAATCGTCAATGACGGCGAAGAAGCGCTGACCGCCTGGCAGCAGTTTGTCCCGAATTTAATCCTGCTTGACCTGATGCTGCCCGGCATCGACGGTTATCAGGTCTGCCGGGAAATCCGCGCCAAAAGCAGTGTTCCGATTATCATGCTTTCTGCAAAGGGAGAAATTTTCGACAAAGTGCTCGGCCTGGAGCTGGGCGCTGACGACTACATTATGAAGCCGTTCGATTCTAAAGAAATGGTCGCAAGAGTAAAAGCCGTGCTGCGCCGCTGCCAGCCGGCCAAGCCGGCCCCGGAACCGCCGTCTCAGAAAATCGCAGAATATCCAGGCCTTACGGTTAATCTGTCTAATTACAGTGTAGAATATAACGGCCGTATCCTGGATATGCCGCCAAAGGAACTGGAACTGCTTTATTTTCTGGCATCATCCCCAAACCAGGTCTTTACGCGCGAGCAGCTGTTAGATAATATCTGGGGCTACGAATACATCGGCGATACCCGTACCGTCGATGTGCACGTAAAAAGACTCCGGGAAAAAATCAAAGATACAAGCCAGTGGGGCATCGCTACTGTCTGGGGCATTGGCTATAAATTTGTAGTGAAATAAGCCGGAAAGGACTTTATGAAACGGACACTTTACTTAAAATTTCTGCTTGGATATCTGATTTTTGGAATCCTGGGCTTTATACTTGTATCGACACTGTCCAACTACGGGCTGCAGAACCAGGTGGAGACTTCAGAGGCACGTACACTGTATGCCGAATGCACTGAAATTGCTTCTCACTATGCCTCCAATTATTATAATGGCAGCATGGAGCTTTCCGAGCTGCACAGCCACTTGGAAATTATCAGCCAGTATATGAATACACAGATTAAAGTCACGGATGTAACCGGGCGTGTTATCATTGATTCCAGTAACGATGCCGCATTCAGCAGCGAAACTGCCATCGAAGGATTCGATATCAGCGACTTCGGCAGTAAATACTATGTCGTCAATGACTTTTACGGAACATTTACCGAAAACTACCTGACCGTCTTTGCCCCGATTACTCCAAATTACAGAGTGCGGGGCTATGTACTGATACATAAGCCGATACGCGATATTTACGAATACAGCTATGAACTGCTAAATATTGTATACATCACCATGCTGCTCGTATTTCTCCTTGCCTTTATTATCCTGCTGATGTTTTCTCTGCTGATTTACCGCCCAATCCGCAAAATTACCTCTGTTGCGGATGCTTACATTGACGGCGATTTTTCACAGAAAATAAATATCCATACCCACGATGAACTCAGACATCTCGCAGACGCGTTTGATTATATGGCAAATGAACTGAATACCTTAGAGGACGACCAGCGCAAATTCGTATCCAACGTATCGCATGACTTCCGCTCGCCGCTGACTTCTATTAAGGGATACATCGAAGCTATCCTGGACGGGACGATTCCTTACGAGATGCAGAATAAGTATCTGAATATCATTTTATTTGAAACCGAACGCCTGAACAAACTGACCAGCAGCCTTCTGGAATTAAACAAATTCGGCTCCCATGGTAAAACTATCCTGTACATAAAAAGTTTTGATATTAACTATATTATCCGCATGACAGCGCTGACTTTTGAGGGAATCTGCAGTGAGAAACATATCTCTATTGAACTGATTCTTTCTGGGAAAAACCTGTACGTAACTGCGGATATGGCAAAAATCCAGCAGGTTATTTACAACCTGACTGACAACGCTATTAAATTCAGTCATCCTGACTCTTCTATTACAATCGAAACGACTGAAAAAAATGATAAAGTATTCGTATCTGTAAAAGATTCCGGCATCGGGATACCGAATGAAAGCCTGAAAAAAATCTGGGAACGCTTTTATAAATCGGATGTGTCCAGGGGAAAGG
Source organism: uncultured Eubacterium sp. (assembly GCA_947384955.1). Taxonomy (GTDB): domain Bacteria; phylum Bacillota; class Clostridia; order Lachnospirales; family Lachnospiraceae; genus Eubacterium_J. The sequence continues at coordinate 4,727 of CANDJC010000224.1, forward strand.
ATAAACGCGGGACGGGGCTGGGGCTTTCGATTGTGAAAGAAATTATACAGGCGCATGATGAAAATATTAATGTTATCAGTACGGAGGGGGTTGGGACGGAGTTTATATTTACATTGTCATTGTCTAAGGAACAAAATGGGGGCTGATGGGTATGTTAATTTATATATTTGCTGGCATTATTTGTATATTAAATTATGGATAGCTGATAGTTATTGATTAGAGGGACGCTGGACGGAGAAAGGGGTTCCTTCGGATGTTCCGCTTCCAAAAAGCAGGAAGTTCTAAGTTTTCTGCGCCAGGGATTGTGTAAACGGACGGACCGGCGCCTGATGCCCTGGCGTTTTTGGCTGCTGCAAGCAGTGGCTCTGGCAGGCGCCTTTTGGGGACTTCAGAGATTTCTAAAGCGGCAGACAGTGTGTCCCCAAATCCTGGGTATTGAGCAGAAAACTAAGAACTTCCAGCTTTTTTCCAGAGTCACATCCGAAGGAACCCCTTTCTCCGTCCAGCTGGTTTTGGCTGAATTTACGCTGCAGTGCTGAATGTAAGATATTGATGGGCGTGCTTTCTAAACTCTGCTGACTGGACAGCCTGCCCCATCTGCGGAGGGGGAATGGTGTTCTTTGCCATGTCTTCCTCCGGTTTTTTGTTTTGCCGCTATTTACTTTCGTGCTACAATTGTGTATAATAGCAGCACGAAAGGAAGTGACAGGATGACACAGTTTGAACAGCTGGACGCGATTTTAGAGGGACAGCGCGGTATGCTCCAAACATCGGAGGCGGTGAAACAGGGAATTTCAAAATCTGTTTTTTACAGCTATGTGAAGAAAAAAGAATTGGAACAGGCGGCACATGGGGTTTATGTATCGCCGGATGCCTGGGTCGATGGGATGTACCTGCTCCATTTACGATGCAGCCAGGGGATTTTTTCCCATGAAACGGCGCTGTTTTTCCATGATCTGACCGACCGGGAGCCTTCCCCCTATTCCATTACCGTCAAACGGGGATACAGCACGACCAGATTGAAAGCGGACGGGGTTTTAGTCTACACCATAAAACCGGAACTGCATGGCATCGGAAAGAGTACGGCACAAACCCCTTTCGGGCATACGGTTCCGGCTTATGATATGGAGCGGACCATCTGCG
>CANDJC010000225.1 GCA_947384955.1 uncultured Eubacterium sp.
AACCAGGCGGCGAAGCCGCAGCGGCACCGGTAGCTGCTGGCAGTAAGCCAGGGCGGATAGGTGCCGCGTCCCGTCCGGGGCCACAGCGTAAATGCAGAATGCTTAGGGATTCTTAACATTCTGGAGCCGCCGCAGGAAGACCGTGCAAATCCCCTCTCCCGGCGTCCGCGAAGCCACAATGCAACACCCATTCCACCCCCTCCCCAATGATTCACACTTCAAATCAACAACCATCCCCCTCCTCAAAAATCTGTTAAAATCCAAAAACTGCAGCCGCACTCCCGCGCAGCTGCAGTTTCAAATTTCCCCTGCCTATTTAATACCTCTTAATTTTCTTAGAAGGCGTCTTTTCAAATTCCGTCTCCCTCACCTTCAGGCTGTAAACCTTCTTATGCGCAGGCGCCTCCTTATTATAATCATCAATCAGCTCCTGCAGCGCTGCCCGGACATCTGCAATTTCTTTCTTCTGCACATACTCCATATCCGGGAAAATTTCTGCCTCAATCACGCCATCCGCATCACGGACAAGAATTTCCTGCACCAGCCGGTCTGCGCCGATTTTATTTTCCAGCTCTTCCGGCGATACATTCTCTCCGTTTTTGGTAATAATCAGATTCTTTAACCGTCCGGTAAGATGAATATAATGATCTTCATCCACATATCCCAGATCCCCGGTGCGCAGCCATCCGTCAGTTAATGTTTCCTCTGTTTCCTCCGGCATCTTATAATATCCCTGCATAACGCTGCTTCCGCGCACCCACAGCTCCTTGTCCACGGTCTTTGCTTCGCAGTTTGGCATCAGCTTTCCTACCGTGTCTTTGCGGATATCCCAGCTTAAATTCGTACTGATTACCGGAGCGCATTCTGTCATGCCGTAGCCCTGCAGAATCTGAATGCCGTAGGTTTCAAATAAATCAATCAGAGCCGGATTCAGATAAGCGCCGCCGCTGCAGATGGTATGCAGCTGTTCTCCGAAGACTTCTTTTTTTACAATTTCAGGCGGAAGCCCTGCGGCCTCTTCTAATTTCTTTGCAAGTGTTTCAATCATAAGCGGAACCATCAGAATCATATCCGGTTTAAACAGCTTGATATTTTTAGCAACACGAATCAGCGAATCATTGATACAGATAATGCTTCCAAGAGAGATTCCTTTTAAAATATCCATGCTCAGGCAGTAAGCGTGATGAATCGGCAGCACGGATAAAATCACCGTTCTGGACGGAATTTTCATATCCAGGCAGGTAGCGTTTTCTGCCAGATTGCGCTGTGTGAGCATAACGCCTTTGCTCTTTCCGGTCGTGCCGGATGTAAACATAATCGTACAGAGGGATTCCGGGTTTGCCCAGTGGTCGAAGCTGCCCGGATGTTCTTTCATCAGCTGTTTCCATGATAACACATCCTGCGTGCTTTCCTCCTGCTGCATGGAAATGACATATTTCAGCTTCGGACAGCGTGCTTTTGCAATGGCAATGACATCTTTGCGGACTTCATCTGCCACAAACACGGTTACATCCGCGCGGTCAATCAGCTCGCACATTTCCTCTGCCGGAAGGGATACATCTAACGGTACTGCAACACTTCCGCTGTTTACAATGCCAAGATAGGTGACAATCCATGGATAAGAGGTCATGCCTGTCAGCGCAATATGGTGTTCCTGTTCTCCCAGCGCCTTTAATACACAGGAAAAATTCTCACTGTCCTGTTTTAACTGGTTATATGATTTTGCTTCTATTTCATCTTTTTTTATTTTATAGCGGACCGCATCTTCATCGCCAAATTTCTGTGCGGCATGTACAACGATTTCATGTATTGTATTACAGACCATAAATTTATCCTCCTGCCTGCCTAAAAAGGTTATTTCAGTGTTTCCAGATAATCCACAGCTTCCTGTACGGTGCGGATTTTTGCTGCTTCCTGCTGATCGACTTCTATGTCAAACTCGTCTTCGATTTCTCCGAGCATGCTCATAAAATCAAACGACGTAAATCTTAAATCTTCCATAAAGCGGGATTCCGGTTTTACATCGCCCGGTTCCACTTCTACATAATTGCTGATAATTTCTGCCAGTTTTTCAAACATTCTCTTTCCCCTTTTCTGATTCCATTTCCTCCGGCTGCCTGCCGGTTTTACACTAAATTAATTTAATAATATCGCCTACCGGCAGATTCGGGTTTTCAATTCCCTTGAACATAATTTTGCAAAGATAATAATACAGATATTCCAGCTGTTTTCTGCTGACAGCCCGTACCTGGTGCTCAAAATTAAAGTCCAGGCCGTTATCTTCCGGACGGTGCATCACGGTCAGATACATTGCCTGAGTGGTAGCGCCGTTGGAATACCATTTCGTTTTATAGCGGATGCCGCCTAATTTATCCAGACCGTTATCCTGAAGCGTCATCGGCTGGTAGGTTAATGCCATCGGCTCATAGGTCTGCCCCGGCGCTGTCGGATACAGGCTGCTACGGTATGCAAAATATTCTACCGGGTCAAAGTTCGCATGACGGAACATCTCGTTTTGCTTATCGCGGATTTCATAAATCGCATCGATGAAAGAACGGTCTTTTGTAATAATCGTACGGAACGGGAACGAATGAATTCTGGTACCGCCGCTTCGCTTTTCTTTTAAAGTCGCACGTCTTGCAATGGCTGTATTAATGGACACATCATCGTTGTCATTCTTTTTCTGGAAATAAGTACGCAGTCCCATAAGCAGAAGACAGGTAAGGGATACGTGGTACTGTTCACAAAAGTCCATCAGGCGTTTTGTCGGTTCCTCTTCCAGATGAAACGTATCAATATCAGCATCCACAGAATCGGATACATTCACTGCCGCACGCAGATTCGGATTGCCTGATTTTTCACGTTCCATCTGCAGTCTGCCGCTTCCTTCGATACCGTTGTAAATCGGCTCGGATTCTTCAATCAGCTTATGGAAAAATGCCTCGTCCCGCGCTTTTGCCCTGCTGCCTGCTTCATAAGCTAAATCTTTTTCAATCTGCTCGATATAAGAAGACATTTCCTTTGGATACGGCACGTCCTCATACATCTTGCTGCAGTAAAGCTCAATAATATCGCGCAGAAAACAAATCAGTGACTGGGCATCCATCAGCCTGTGGTCCGCAAGCAGATACACCCCGTCAAATCCGTCCGGCGTGCGAATCATCACCACGCGGTTCATCGGAATATCTTCGTCTGTAAACGGCACCCTGGTCCAGCTTTTCATCGTCTCTTCTGCTTCTTCCATAGTCTGGCCTGTAAAATCCACAAATTCGATGTTTCGCTCTTCCTTTTCGGCCACATACTGATACCATGTCCCGTCTTTATCCTTCACAAAACGGACACGCATGCACTCATTGCGCTGGTATGCCTCGTAAATACATCCTTTGAGCATATCCCAGTCCAAATCTACCTCAATGGTAAGGCTTGTGCCGATATTCAATACTTCTTTCTTCGGAGAAAAATTCAGATAATAAAAGTGGAATTTCTGTGCTTTTGTCAGCGGATATACTTTGTGCCCTTTTCTTGTTTTCATCATTTCATAACTCCTTCTAAAAATACAGTCATTGCGTCTTCATAGGCTTCCATATCCTTATAGTAGCTTTCCGCATGCGCTGCTCCCCTTATAATCAGTTTTGTTGTTTCGGATGCACAGTTTTTTTCAATTTCATCGCACATGCTGCACGGCACAAATGTATCGGCGTCTCCGTGAATCAAAAGAACCGGAACCTTTGCCTTCCTTACTTCCCTTGCCGCATTGCATTCGTCCAGCCCGTATCCGGCTTTTTTCCTGTTCATCCAGTCTGTAATCTGCATAGTCGGAAACGCCGGCATATGATACATCGAATGCAGCACATGGGTAAACACTTCCTTCGGAGATGTAAATGCGCAGTCCGAAATCACGCCCTTTACCTGTCCCGGCAGCTCTAATCCGCTTGTCATCAGCACCGTAGCTGCCCCCATGGATATCCCGTGAAGCACGATTTTCACCTGTTCGCCGCACCGGGCGATGACCCAGTCAATCCATGAACAGGCATCAATTCTGTCCAGGCATCCAAAGCCGATATACTCTCCTTCGCTTTTGCCATGCGCACGCTGGTCCACAAGCAGAAGGCTGTAGCCGTTTCTTAAATAATAATCAGAAATTCCGCAGAAATCACTGCCTGCCTGGCCTGTGTATCCATGAAAACAGATGGCGATTTTTTCCTCCTTCGAATCAGACGGAACATAAATCGCATGAAGGTTTAAGCCGTCTCCTGACTTTTTATAAACATCCTCATGAGGCCGTGCAAACAGTCTTTCCTTACGTTCCCCAATCAGCTCCATATACTGGTTCCAGTCAGTTCCTGCCATTTTCATAGTACGTTCTACATCTGCATTGCTGCGTTTCATCGTCCTGTGGTACAGATAGGCCGCAGCACCTGCCTGCGCTGCCGCCAGCCCGCCTGCGATAACCGCTGTTCCTTTTAATATCTTTTTCATAGTTCTCCATTTCTGCTAAGCATTATTTTTTGCCTTTTTTATCAATAAATTCCTTTAAGCGGAGCGCTTTGCCGATATCTCCTTCTACCTTCAGCTTCTGCAGAGTGACTGCCGCTACCGGGTCCAGCTTTCCGGAAGCTATTTTCATAAATGTTTCTGCCTTTCCGGTAAACATGGCATCTCTGTCAAAGTATTCATACGGCTCTACAAAAATCTCTCCGTTTTTTACTTCTACATAAAAGATTCCTTCTGCATCTCCTACAATATTAAACTGATATGCCAGATGCTCTGTAATATCGCTGACATCTGCCTCCATGAATTTCCCTTTAATTTCTGAAAAAAAATCTGCGTACGTCATATCTATCCTCCATTATCTGTTTTTCGACCATTGGTCGACTTATCTTTACAAACACAATATCACTTATTCGACCATTGGTCAATAAGAACTTTCGCATAAAATTAACAAAAAAATAATTGATTTATGTGGACAATTTCACTCTGTTCTATGATATAATAAGAGGAAACGGATTTGGCAGTCAGAATTATTATAAACAGACATCATGATAATTATTTATCAGGAAGGCGAAAAGTTATGCCAGACATTTCAAAATATGACCAGATTTTAGATGCGCTCCAGACACTGTTAGAAAGCGAAAATATGCAGGCCATTACTGTCAGCCAGATTGCACAGGCGGCAGGCATCGGTAAAGGAAGCATTTATTATTATTTTTCTTCCAAGGAAGCGGTTTTAGAAGCGCTGATTGAACGAAACTACAAAAAACCGCTCGAAACAGCCAAAGACCTCGCAAAGCGCACAGACATACCGCCTTTTACACGCATGGCGATGATTATGCAGGCTTGCAGGAACTCTTCGATAGAATATCTGCGCCAGAATACTGCCCCGTCTTTTATCGGAGCACAGGAACAGTCCTATCTGCACCAGAAATATATCAATTATCTGATTAGCGAATTAAAGCCGGAGCTGACCGCCATTATAGAACAGGGGATTGAAATCGGGGAAATTCATTTTGAATATCCGGCTGCACTGGCGGAAATCGTGCTGATTGTAATCACGGTGAAGCTGGGGAATTCGCTTGTTCCTTCGGATGCGGAGAATATTGAAGAAACGATGCGTGCTTTGATTTCGCTGTTGGAAAAGGGGACGGAGAATCCGCAGGGGTCGCTGAATTTTCTGCTGTCGCTTTAAAGAATGCTGCGGGAGGCGGGGGTGTCCTGGCCCCTCGGACGCCGGGAGAGGGGATTTGCGCGGTCTTCCTGCGGCGGCTCCAGAATGTTAAGAATCCCTAAGCATTCTGCATTTA
>CANDJC010000226.1 GCA_947384955.1 uncultured Eubacterium sp.
CCAGGGCGAACTAGGTGCCGCGACCGTCCGGGGCCACAGCCTGAATGCAGAATGCTTAGGGCTTCTTAACATTCTGGAGCCGTCACAGGAATCCAGGACATCTTCCCGTCACCCGGCGTCCGAGAGGCCACCCCCCCTTCCCCCGTCACCCGGCGTCCGAGAGGCCACCCCCTTCCCCCGTCACCCGGCGTCCGAGAGGCCACCCCCTTCCCCCGTCACCCAGCATCCGAGAGGCCACACCCCCTCCCTGCATACAATTCGGAATTCACTTGACATAATGCCAGGGAAAGTATAAAATCTAATTGTTGTTATTTATGACAGTGAACGAGTGTCTGCAGCCGTCCCATACGAACATATGGCTGCAAATGAGTGATGTTATATGTACAATGAAAACTAAATAAGGAGGTGCTCCTGTGTCACCAATAACGATCATTATTGCTGTATTATTTACAATTGTGATTTCGGTGCCAGTTACTTACTTTGTGACTTCCGCCTACCAGAAGAAAGTTGTAGAAGTGAAAATCGGTTCGGCAGACGACAAAGCAAGGGCGATTATTGATGAGGCAGTGAAGACGGCAGAAACGAAGAAGCGGGAATCTTTGCTGGAGGTAAAAGAGGAATCCATCCGGACAAAGAATGAGCTTGACCGTGAGATTAAAGAGCGGAGAGCGGAAATCCAGCGGAATGAGCGCCGAATCGAGCAGAAGGAATCGAATCTCGATAAGAAACTGGAAGCAATCGAAAAGCGTGAAGCCGGCTTTGCAGCAAAAGAGGAAGAAATAAGCAGGCAGAAGGAAGAAGTCGCAAAGCTGAATGAGGAACGGTTACAGGAACTAGAGAGAATCTCCGGGCTTACCTCCGAACAGGCAAAAGAATATCTTTTAAAGACTGTAGAAGATGATGTAAAACTTGACACTGCAAAAATGATTAAAGAAATGGAAACAAGGGCAAAGGAAGAGGCGGCTAAGAAAGCGCGGGATTATGTCGTGACAGCGATTCAGAAATGCGCGGCGGACCATGTAGCAGAGACGTCGATTTCAGTAGTCCAGCTTCCAAATGATGAAATGAAAGGACGCATTATCGGACGGGAAGGACGCAATATCCGTACGTTAGAAACACTTACCGGCATAGACCTTATTATAGACGATACGCCGGAAGCAGTTATCCTTTCAGGCTTTGATCCAATCCGAAGAGAAGTTGCACGAATTGCGCTCGAGAAATTAATTGTGGACGGCCGCATTCACCCGGCAAGAATTGAAGAAATGGTGGAGAAGGCGCAGAAAGAAGTGGAAAACATGATTCGGGAAGAAGGAGAAACAGCCACTTTAGAAGCGGGCATACACGGACTTCATCCAGAACTTGTGCGCCTGTTAGGCCGGATGAAATTTAGAACAAGCTATGGGCAGAATGCGTTAAAGCATTCCATTGAAGTAGCACAGCTTGCGGGACTTTTAGCAGCTGAAATCGGCGTGGATGCCAGAACTGCAAAGCGTGCAGGATTATTACATGACATTGGAAAATCAGTCGACCATGAGATGGAAGGCTCACATATTCAGATTGGCGTGGATATTTGTAAGAAATACAAAGAATCATCCGTTATTATTAATGCAGTAGAAGCACATCACGGAGATGTAGAACCGCAGTCCCTGGTTGCATGTCTGGTACAGGCTGCTGATACAATCAGCGCGGCCCGTCCGGGAGCAAGGAGGGAGACATTAGAAACATATTCAAACCGTCTTCAGCAGTTGGAAGAAATTACAAACAGTTTTAAAGGTGTTGAAAAATCTTTTGCTATTCAGGCAGGCAGAGAGATTCGTATTATGGTAGTGCCGGAGCAGGTAAGCGATGCTGATATGGTATTGCTTGCGAGAGACGTATCCAAACAGATTGAGTCGCAGCTGCAGTATCCGGGACAGATTAAAGTGAATGTAATTCGTGAGTCAAGAGTGATAGATTACGCGAAATAACATGATAAGCGCCAGGACCATTGAAATCAATGGTTTTGGCGCTTTTGTCAGATATAGAAACAGAAAACGGAAACGTTTGGAAAGGAATGTGTATTTCATATGGAAAATAAGATTAAACGGATTGACAGAAAACTGGCATTTCAGGGAGTTATTTTAGATTTTTATACGGATTATATGGAAATGCCGGACGGGAAAGTAGTCAAATGGGATTTTATCTCTCATCGGAAAGGCGCGGCAGCAGTTGTTCCGGTTATGGATGACGGAAGGATTCTTATGGTGCATCAGTACCGGAATGCATTAGAACGCATGACAGTCGAAATCCCGGCAGGAGCGCGGGATGACGTAAATGAAGACACCAAAATCTGTGCTGCCAGGGAATTAGAAGAAGAAACCGGGTACAAAAGCGGCAGCCTGGAATTTCTGATTTCTTTAAAGCCGACAGTTGCATATGATAATGAATTTATTGATATTTATGTGGCCAGGGATTTAAAGCCGGGCACGCAGCATCTGGATCAGTATGAATTTATTGAATTAGAGCCGATGGATTTAGATGTCCTTTGCGAAAAAATTTATGCGGGAGAGATACAGGATGGAAAAACGGTAGCGGCGATTATGGCATATAAAAATAAGTATGCCTGAAACAGGCGGCAGCATGTCTGAAAAAAACTGCATAAAAAATAAAACAGCCGCATAAATTAGACTAACTGGTAAAAGAAAAAGAGACATGTATTGAAGAGCCGAACATTCAAAACACCACATTTAGAACTCCCTAAACTGCCCTGGAAGGGATTTCTGGCAGGCTGTTTTTTGATTTTTTTCTTCCTGGGTATTCTGACTGCAAACTGGGCAGGGCAGGAAAATCTGATTCAGTACGGCATGCTGAATCATTATTATGTCGGACAGCTGGCTTATATTCAGCTGGATGCGGGCGCATACTTTATGTATCTGTTAAAACGCAGAATGCGGGTTTTTGGCATGACGGCACTGCTGGCATATACCCGTTTCGGCGTGCTGATGCTGACAGGCGTGGTCAGCTGGTATGCATTTTCGCTAGGATACCTGTTTGTAAATGCACTGGTATGCATGAAATTTCAGGGGATGACGATTGTACTGCTGTCTGTATTTCCTCAGATTATCTGTTATGCCGCAGCTTTTTTCGGACTGGGAAGGATTGTGTTTGCAAACAAAGCAGAACTGGCCATGCCGTTTGGAATCAGCAGGCTGTGGCGAAATCCCCGCCTGTATCTGCTTTTATCATCCATTCTGTGCATGATTTCAGGAATCTGGCTGGAGGCATATGTGAATCCGGTGCTGCTGCAAAGCTATATACGCAGAATGTAGCGTCCGGGAATCGGGCGGACTGCACAGCCTGCATAAAATATCGCAGGCAGGATATTCACAGCTGAACTGTGGATAAAGGGGGATAGTCAGCATGGAAACGGTGTGGGAGAGATTTTTAAATGGCGGGTAAAAAAGCCGGAACAGCAGGAAAATGATACAGCGGATAAATGAATTGCAGATAAAGAAGCATGGTCATCACAGTCAGAAAAACGGCGGCGGAAAGATTTTTAGATTGCAGATAAAGGAGCATGGTCAGTATGGAAACGATGCGGGAGGCAATAGCAGAATATATTACGGATTTGAAACTGCAGGGGGTATCTTTCAATACGGCTGACTCTTATGAAAGGGATTTGCGCAGGCTGGCAGATTATTTTGAAAATGAAAAGTTTTCTGACTTCCGGCTGATTACAGAAACAGACCTGCATGCCTATATACGCTGGATGGAAAAGGAAAAAAAACGTCCTTCTACCATTGCAAGGGCCGTTGCTGCTGTCAAAGCTTTTTTCAGATATCTGGAACAGACCGGTGCTACAAAGCAGAATCCGGCGGTATATTTAAAAGCGCCCAGGGTGGAAAAAAGCATTCCGCATATTCTGACACCGGAAGAAACGGCGCTGCTGCTGCGTCAGCCGGATGGAAAATCCGCAAAATCCATACGCGACCGCGCGATGTTAGAGCTGCTCTATGCAACAGGCATCCGGGTCAGTGAACTGATACAGCTTAAAATGCAGGATGTCAGTCTGACTATGGAGTACATTTTATGCAGCCAGGGCACGAGAGAGCGTGTCGTTCCGTTTGGAAGGACGGCAAAAAAGGCGCTTGAGGATTATCTGAAACAGGCAAGGCCCGCGCTTGTGAAAGACCCGGAATGCGGGCTGCTTTTTACAAATCTGTCCGGGCAGAAGATGAGCCGTCAGGGATTTTGGAAGCTGGTCAGGCAGTATGCGAAGGCGGCAGGAATCCAGGGGGAAATTACCCCGCATACCTTAAGACATTCCTTTGCCGCGCACCTGGTAAACAATGGAGCGGATTTATACGCGGTTCAGGAAATGATGGGGTATAAAGATTTGTCGGCTGCGCAGGTTTATGCAAAGATGCACCATGTATCGGTGCGTGAAGTTTATACCAAAACGCATCCGCGTGAATAATAAAAAGGAGGGAATGAAGACATCATTTCCTCCTTTTTAGGTCTGGATAAAGAAATGCATGGTTCGAAATTATGAAATCTGTAATCTTAATGGTTTATCTTAATGGTTCATTTCTGCAATCGTATAAATCAGCTTTTCAGAATCTTCCCACCCAAGGCACGGGTCGGTAATGGATTTCCCGTAAATATGGTCGCCAATCTGCTGCGCGCCTTCTTCGATATAACTTTCCACCATAACACCTTTGACAAGAGTTTTAATTTCCGGCGACACGATGCGGTTGTGCATGACTTCTTTTACAATCCGAATCTGTTCTTTATACTGCTTATTTGAATTGGAGTGATTTGCGTCAATAATGGCAGCAGGATTTTTAAGATGCATGCTGTTATAGCGTTCCAGTAAACGGATAATGTCTTCATAGTGATAATTCTGAACGGTATTTCCATGTTTGCTTACAGCGCCGCGAAGGATGACATGCGTTAACGGATTGCCGCTTGTATCTGCTTCATAATTGCGGTAAATAAAGTGGTGCGGATGCTGCGCGGCATATACGGAATTTAACATCACAGAAAAATCTCCGCTGGTCGGATTTTTCATGCCTGCAGCCACATCAAACCCGCTGGCTGTCAGCCGGTGCTGCTGGTCTTCTACGGAACGCGCGCCGATTGCGACATAGGATAAAAGGTCGTCTACAAAACTCCAGTTTTCGCAGTAAAGCATTTCGTCTGCAGCCGTCAGGCCGCTTTCTTTAATGGCACGGATATGCATTTTGCGCATAGCCATCAGACCCGCAAGCATATTTGGAGCCTGTTCGGGATTTGGCTGCGATACGATTCCTTTATAGCCCTCTCCGGTTGTGCGGGGCTTATTTGTGTAAATCCTCGGAATGAGAATGACACGGTCCTTTACTTTTTCCTGAACGGCCGTCAGACGGCTCACATATTCGCATACTGCATCCTCACGGTCTGCAGAGCACGGGCCTATGATAACGAGAAAACGGTCATCGCGTCCTAAAATGACATTAGAAATCATCTCATCCCGCTCCCTTTTTATCTCGGCGAGTTCAGCAGGAACCGGGTGCATTTCTTTAACGACGGCAGGGGTTGGGAGTTCTCTGACAAATTTGAAACTCATATGGCTTATCTCCTTTATTTTATGGTAATTTTTGTATCGGTCCTGGTTTTCAGTTACTTATGATAAAATAAAAATGGGAATCTGTCAAATAGTCAGGGGGTGTGGCTGCACGGACGCCGGGAGAGGGAATTTGCACGGTCTTCCTGCGGCTGCTCCAGAATGTTAAGAATCCCTAAGCATTCTGCATTTA
>CANDJC010000227.1 GCA_947384955.1 uncultured Eubacterium sp.
AGCCGTCACAGGAAGCCGGTGCATCTTCCCGTCACCCGGCGTCCGCGCAGCCATAGTCCCCCCCTCCTGAACTGTTACAAAATCTACGCTACAGTTCAAAAAAGCCTGTACATTTACTGCACAGACCTTTTTTCCAGCTTATTTTTCAAGTGTCAGAGATTCCGAGTATAATCCGAATTTATTTTTTTACAACTGCATGCTTCATCAGATAATTTGTCCACAATTGATAATACTGCGCATACATATGCACATTGTCAAAAGTATAATCTGCCTTTAAATATCCGTCTTTATCCGTCAGTTTTCCGCTGACATCCAGATAAAACGTATCCACTCCGTTCGCCAGCTGAGCAATCGCTACATTCTTGTCATTAATATTAACATTGTTAAAAACAGCATCCTGAGACGCTTTTTCCTCACTGACCGGAATAATGCCCTGAATATAAATGACCGCATCCGGCTGCCATTTACGGAATTTGTTTAATACACGCTCATATGCCTTTTGGAAGGTGCCGGTATTCCCGGTTCCCAGTTCATTAATGCCTACCATAAAATAAATTTTGCCATACTGATTGGTCTTGAGCATATGTGCTACACTGACATCTTTTCCCGATTCCGGGTCTTTGATAAATTTATCCTCTAACACTTCATAAACATTCATTCCTGTTTTCGCAAAAAAGGAGGCATTCTCCAGCCCGGAATAATCCTGCATGCCTACTGTCCTGGAATCTCCGATGAAAACTGCATCATCAAAATAGCTTTTATCCGCTTTATCGTATGCAAATTCTGTAGTCAGCGCTTTTTTGCCAGGGTCGGAATAATACTGGGAGTCCGTCTGTATTTTTTTATAGCTTTTAAATTTCGTAACTCCGGCTTTTATGCCGTCTCCTGTGCTTTTACCGTCTGCTTTTTTCGCGTCTCCCGAACCGGATACTCTGCCTGCCAGAACAGCATCGGAGCCGGTTTTATCTGCTTCCTGTTTATCCTTCTTTTGCGAATCAGAGCCTGCTGCATCGGAAAATTTTTTATCCGTATTTTCTGCATCGGTTTTTTCTGTATCGGTATTTCCTTTATCTGAATTCTTATCATCTGAATTTTTCTCATCCGGCCCCTCTGCACCGGAGCTTTCTGCATTCTCTGCATCGAAGGCTGCACCGGATTTTCCCATGCCTGCATCTTCTGCATCCATATCATCTGTATCTGAGCCTTCTGTACCAGAATCCTGTATATCAGAACCTTCTGTATCGGAAAGCATGATATCTGACTCATCGATATCCAGCTCAAGCGAATCCGTTTCCGATTCAAGCAGTGCCGTAAACACCGGATTTTCAATTACATCTTTTTCCAGCGCATCCGGCATACGGCCTTCCGACCAGGTAAAAGCAGTCAGCCCCAGCCATGCAGCCAGCAGCAGAAACAGCATTGGGCATTTTATAAACCAATTCCATAATTTCATTTTTCATCCGTCCTCTAATATCTAAACTAACACTATTTTTCATTTAAAATCCAGTCATCTGCATTTATGGAAGCATCTATGCGTGATAATCTGTCAGATAATTAAATAATCATTTAAAATCTGAAGTAAGCAAACGGATTATTCACGCCATTTGCCAGCTGATACACGCTGTACCAGAAAACTGCAAATGCCAGCAGTACAATCAGCAGTCCGCCGCGCATTCTGTAATAAATGCGTTTCGGCAGATTTGTGGAGAAAAAAGCACAGGCTAAAAACAGTCCGCTGTATTCTTTCACATAACGGAGCAGCTGCTGTGTGCCGACCATAACAGGCTGTTTATGAATGCCCGCCAGCTGCTGTAAATATATTACAAGCTGAGAAAAATCGGTAACCGCAAACACGACCCAGGTGACCGGAATTATAATCCAGATATAAATATGTCCAATCACTCTGCTTTTTTCTAGGAATTTTCCATATATAAATTTTTCCAGCGTCAGCAGTACAAAAAATCCCAGTCCCCACAGCACAAAGTTCCAGCTTGCGCCATGCCACAGTCCTGTTAAAGACCATACCACAAGCATATTAAAAAGCATGCGCAGCTTCCCTTTCCGATTGCCTCCGAGAGGAATATAGACATACTGCCGGAAAAACCTCCCCAGTGTCATATGCCATCTCCGCCAGAATTCTGTGACTGATTTCACCATATACGGACTGTCAAAGTTTTTGGGCAGATGAAATCCCATCATTTTTCCAAGTCCGATTGCCATCAGCGAATATCCCCAGAAATCAAAATAAATATGAAAGGAATATGCAAATGCCCCCATCCAGGCCATCGGCGTAGAAAGATTTGCATAACCGATTCCCTGAATCTGATTCCACAAAGTCCATATCTTGTTCGCCAGCAGCACTTTCGAAGCCAGGCCAAAACAAAAAATTTCCAGCCCCTGCTCTGCGGCCTGCAGCGTTACCTTCCGTGCGGCTAATTCATTCGAAACCTCCTGATACTGAACAATCGGCCCCGCAATCAGCTGCGGAAACATACTGACGTAAGCCGCAAATTCCAAAAGCGTTCCTGTATGTTTCATCTTTCTATAATAAATATCCGCTGCATAAGATACAATCTGAAATGTATAGAAGCTGATTCCTAACGGCAGCGTCAGATTCAGCAGCGGAACAGCCTCTTTATGCAGCACCAGGTTTAAATTCTGTGCAAAAAAATCAAAATATTTAAACAAAAACAGCATTCCAAAATCAAAAAATAATATGCCAGTTAACAGCCATTTCCGTTTCCCTGCTTTTTTCTCCCTTGCCATCTGAACGCACAGCATAAAGTTGATTAAAATCGAAAAAAGCATAAGAAAAACATACACTGGTTCACCAACTGCATAAAATATGATACTTCCTAAAAATAAAATCCCGTTTCGGAATGATTTCGGAGCTAGAAAATAACATAAAAAAAACAGAGGCATGAACCGAAAAATAAATATTAAACTTGAAAAAACCATAACTGCCTCCTGCCGGCTTACTTATCGTATCCCGCCGGATACCATGCCGGACAATCATTTATTATAGACAGACTTCAGCCAGATGTCAAATTTTATTTGTTTATGACATATATATTAAGAATTCGTAACGCTTCCGTTTTAAGTAAGCCACAAATGCACCACCGCTATCAGTTCTCGCAGAAAAAATGTAGGAAAATATTTGAAATCTGTATGTGCCCCGTATCCATAATTCCGGTAACCCAGTTTTTCAGCCCATCTTCTTCCGCGGTACAGATGAAACTCACTGGATATTACTGTTACTGATTCTGAGAGGCCCAGCTGTTCTAATATTTTCATTGAATTTTCCATGTTTTCCTGCGTATTGACGGACTCCGGCTCCTGGTACAGCCTGTCCGCGTCAGCGCCTTTTTCCACCAGTTCCCGGTACATGCATGCTGCCTCGGAGATATCTTCCCCCTTCCCCTGGCCGCCTGACAGTACGCAGACCGCCTGCGGATGCTCTGTTAAGTACGCATATGCCGCATCAATCCGCTCTTGTAAAACCCTGCTTGGTTTCGTGCCTTTTACCGAACAGCCCAGCACGACGGCCGGCGTATTTTGCGGTATCTCTTTGGAAGACGCCCCTATGACAGCGGCTGCTGCCCCTAGAAGAAGCGCCAGCCCGGTTACAGCGGCTGCTGCCAGAAGTATGACAAACATACGGGTAAACGGTGCCTGCCACAGGCCGGCTATGTACTGATGCACCGCCCTGTGGCAGATGCCGTAGAATATCATGACAGCGGCTCCAGCCATGCCGCACAGATTGCCCGCATTCAGAATTCCTTTAAAAATAAGAGGCCAGCAGAACCACAGGAATAAAATGCAGGCCGCGATTACCAGAATTCCAAACACTGCCTGAACTCCCGCAAAATCTGTTTTATTTATATTCATATCCATTTTCCTTTCAAAGTCATGCAGACTGATTTTCAGATTTAGAAACTGCGTATGTCCGCAATCAGATTCTGCGGAATCACAAACCGGGGTGTTCCCATATAACCCGGAGCTACTTCGTATTCGTCAAATACAATGACCAGACGGTTCTGTTTATCCAGATAAAAATTCTGCTCATCATCGATTCCCTCAAATCCATCTGTAAACTCCGATTTTCCAATCCAGTACACTTCTCCTTCTTCGCTTTCCTGATTGCAGCGTTCCATCTCTTCTATAATATATGTGTCGATAATTTCACAATAATCGCTTCCCGGCACGAAAAGGTCTTTTAAAGAAGCTATTTTTCCCGCGGACTTATCAATATGATAATAATGCCTGCGCTCGTACCCGCTGCCCTGTACTTCCGTAACTGTAATTTCCAGCGTAAACCAGCGGTCCGTGTCCGTAAGCACATCATAAGAAATATCCAGAGACTGGTATCCCTGGCTGCCAGTCAGCTTCTGGTTTTCTTTAAAATGTTCCAGAATTTCATTTGTATACTCTTCTACACTGCGGTTGACATCTTCTATTGCAGCATTTTTTTCGGTAATACTGCTCCGGCTGCTGTCCGATAACTGCGGTACTTTTACGTCTGCCCTGCTGTGCCCGTCATCAAACTGATAATCGCGGATTGTAATCACTTCAAAAAAGTGTCCTAATACCGGCAGATTCATCAGTGCCTGTGCAGATGTTTTGCTGCAGTTGGGTATTAAAAATATGACAGCTGACGCTGCTGCCGCACATATCCGCTTCTGCATCCGCCGTCTGCGGATTTTTCTGCTTTTTGCATGCGCTATGGCTTCTTTCATTCGCTGGAGGCCTTCTTCTGGTACTTTTATTTCCATATAATCATCTCTGCTCTTTTTGATTCTCTGTTCTAACAACTGCAGCTGTACATCCATAAAAATCATCCTTCCTATTCTGCAAGTGCAATTTTCAGTTTATTCATGGCACGGTACAGCCGGCTTTTTACCGTACTTAATTTTTCCTGTGTAACCTCTGCAATTTCATCCAGCTGCAGGTCCTCATAATAGCGCAGATAAATAATCGTCTGTTCTTCTTCCTTCAGCTGCGCAATTGCATGCTGCAAGTCTAAATCTTCATAATGGTCTTCAAAAGTCTGATTAAATTCCTCCATGCTGCAGTCTTCTTTCTGTTTTTTCCGCAGTACATTATACGCTTCATTAATTACAATCCTGCAAATCCAGGTTCCTGCATATTCCGGATTCTTAAGGGTGGCGCTTTTATAAATTGCCTTATAAGCTGCCTCCTGTACAATATCCATTGCATCGGATTCATTCTTCACATAACTGAAAGCAAGACGGTAATAACGGCTGTAATTATCTATAAGGTTCTTTTCTATCAGCTCTTCCCGGCTTTCCGTGTATTTCCGCATGATGTTCCTCCTTGAAGTATTCCGTTGGTTAGATGTATCCAAATAGGGAAAAGTTTCATTTTTATCAAATATTCTGCTTTCCCAGCATATAGAATACTCCCTTGCAGCTGCAATCCGGCATCAAAAAAAACCTGGTCTCACCAAACCAGGTTTCTAAATGTACAGACAGGGGTGGAAGGAATCGAACCCTCCTCTGGAGTTTTGGAGACTCTTATTCTACCGATGAACTACACCCCTAAATAATATACTGCCAAATTCATATACCCTCAAAACTTCATACAGAACTTTCATTCATCTTTATCGGATTCTTATCTGATTCAGACACACGCCTCTTTCCTTTTTACACCTGCTTCTGGCCAGGCCTTCGACCGATTAGTGGCAGTCCGCTGCACGCATTGCTGCGCTTCCGCTCCTG
>CANDJC010000228.1 GCA_947384955.1 uncultured Eubacterium sp.
TACCACAGCGTAAATGCAGAATGCTTAGGGATTCTTAACATTCTGGAGCCGCCGCTGGAAGACCGTGCAAATCCCCTCTCCCGGCGTCCGCGGAGCCAGCATCCCCCTCCCCCCCCCCAGACCCCAGCCTCTCTTTAGATTTGACAACCCGCATTTCTTATGATTTAATAATAAAAAAGCTTACCATATTTCATAACAAAGGAGGAATTCTCATGCTGAAACGAATCAGCCAGATTCTTAATATTTTCATAATCAGCGCATGCGGTGTCTTTCTCGGACACACCATTTACATATACCATGACTTTCTGACCCGTCCCGGTTTATATGCCATGCAGTCCGCCCCATGGTATACCAGTATTCTTGTTTATGGAATCTGTCTTCTGGGCTTACTTGGTGTATCTCTTATCTTAAAAGCTGTGATTCACAAAAAACTAAGCAAGAGGTGATAAATGTTTATCAGAAAGTATCAGCCAGCTGACTGTAAAGAATTAACCGAGCTTTTCTATAACACAGTTCACACAGTAAACGCAAAAGATTACACGAAAGAGCAGCTGAATGCATGGGCAGCGGGCCAGGCAGATTTAGAGAAATGGAATCAGTCGCTCCAGGAGCATTTCGCGATTGTTGCGACTGATAATGGGATGATTGTGGGTTTTGGCGACATAGACAGGACTGGCTATCTTGACCGTTTATACGTCCACGCTGATTATCAGAGAAAAGGGATTGCCACTATGATTTGTGAGCAGCTCGAACAGGCAGTTTCGGGAAACATTACCACACATGCTTCTATCACAGCAAGACCATTTTTTGAAAAGAGAGGATTTAAGGTTATAAAAGAACAAAAAATAGAAAAGCACGGAGTATTTCTTACAAACTTTGTTATGGAAAAAGAAACATAAATTCCGGGACGGCGGAAAACGGTCAGGGCCTCATATCTTTCCATTTATTTCAGCCCTTACGGTTCTCCGCTGTTTTGCTGCTTTTTCGGAATGCGGCCGCACCTTTTTACCATGCCTGAAGTCAGGGACATTTTGTCCTAAAATCCGGGGTATGGACGAAAGACGGTGCTGTTAAAATCATGCATTCCAGAAATTATCTTTAAACACAATGCTTCGATACGTTTCAAACCGCAGCCAGCGGTTATAAAATTCTGCCGTGCTGCCTTTTGCAATCGTATCAAATTCATGGATAAAAGCTTCCACATCCTTCTGGCATTCCGCCTGTACGGCACATCCGCGTCCGTTTACAATCGGATAGCCTTCGTACCGGTAATCATTCGCAGATACAATCTTTGAAATCTTACTGTCGCGGACACAGACTGCCATATGCTGATGCAGGATAATAATATCAAAATATGCCGGATAATGGTAGCTTTCTCCCTTTACCGGAAGCGTATCTCCGACTGTAAAGCGGCTGTTATGCGGACTTTCTTTCGTAATCGTATCTAAAAACAGGTTCAGATAGTATTCTTTGAAAATGCCTGCCCCGGCCTCTAAATCCTGATACCAGAACGTCGTCATGGTATCCTGCTCGCCCCGGCCGCGCGTGCTTTCCACAACACCGCAGGCTGAAGTCATATGGCTGACACGGTCAATCAGAATCAGCTCGCCCATTGTTTTGTGGTTACGGAATTCATCGACTGCAATGTTTTCTGAAAGTACGATATCGCAGACCGCAATTTCATTTTTCTGCAGAGACACTGCCGGTAAATGGCTTCCTGTGTTCACATCCACTTTATAATGAATGCTGCTTACAATTGCCGGCATCTGCCTCGTTCCGATTTTAATCAGATAATCCTGCTCTGTCTTCAGGCACTCGTCATCCATCCATAAAATAGAAGCCATTATCTTTTTCGAAAGCACAATCGGAGCATTCTTCACAAGAACACTGCCCCTTGAAATATCAATCTCACGGTCTAACTGAATCGTCGCCGGCTGGCCCTTCAAAACGGTGTCTGTCTGCTTATCTCCGTTCAGAATCGATTTGATATGCGCCCTCTGACAGCCCGGCAGCGCTTCCACCTCATCTCCCACATGAAACTCTCCCGCTTCTACCTGGCCCTGAAATCCGCGGAATTCATGATTCGGCCGGCACACCCGCTGAATTGGCATGTAAGTGCCTGTCTCCATGGTTTTTTCACTCGTATCGATATTTTCCAGATAAGTCAGCAGGTCTTCCTTTTCATACCACGGCATGTTTGTGCTTCTTTTTGTAATATTATCCCCTTCCGTTGCCGATACCGGGATAATTCTTACACTGCCAAGCGATAGCTCTTCGGACAGCTCCTGAATCTGTGCAGAAATTTCCTGAAAACGCGCCTTGCTGTAACCGGCTAAATCCATTTTGTTGACTGCGAATACAAAATACTGAATACCCATCAGCGAACAGATTCTGGCATGGCGTCTTGTCTGAACCAGAACTCCGGCCTGCGCATCTACTAAAATAACGGCAAGCTCTGCAAAAGATGCCCCGACAGCCATATTTCTCGTATACTCTTCGTGGCCCGGTGTATCTGCCACAATAAAGCTCCTGTTGTCGGTTGTAAAATAGCGGTATGCGACATCAATCGTAATCCCCTGTTCGCGCTCCGCCATCAGCCCGTCCAGCAAGAGTGAATAGTCAATCGCGCCTTCCCTGCTGCCGACCTTGCTGTCTAGTTCCAGCGCCCGCTTCTGGTCCGCATAGATTAATTTGGCATCATATAAAATATGCCCGATTAAGGTAGATTTTCCGTCGTCAACACTTCCGCAGGTAATAAATTTTAACAGCCCTTTCATTTAAAAATATCCCTCCCGCTTTCTTCTTTCCATGCTTCCTGCAGCTTCATTATCGATGACCCTGGAGGTACGTTCAGATTCCACCGCGCTTAACGTTTCTGCAATAATCGCATCCAGTGTTTCTGCATCGGATTCACAGCCGCCGGTTAACGGATAACAGCCAAGCGTACGGAAACGTATCTTCTTATATTCCGCCTTTTCTCCCTCACGCAGCTTCATGCGCTCGTCATCCACCATAATAATATTGCCGTCGCGGTAAACAACCGGGCGTTCTTTCGCAAAATACAGCGGCACAATTTCAATATTCTCCCGTTTAATATACTGCCAGATATCTTTTTCCGTCCAGTTGGAAATCGGAAATACCCGGATGCTTTCTCCCTGGTTAATCATCGTGTTAAACAGCTTCCACATCTCCGGGCGCTGGTTTTTCGGGTCCCAGGCATGGTTTTCATTCCGAAACGAAAAAATCCGCTCCTTTGCCCTGGATTTCTCCTCATCCCGGCGTCCGCCGCCAAAAGCTGCCGTAAACCCGTACAGATTCAGCGCCTGCTTTAACGCCTGCGTCTTCATGATATCCGTATACGCGGCGCCGTGGTCAAACGGATTAATCCCCCGCGCCACGCCGTCCTCATTAATATACTCAATCATCTCAATCCCCAGCTGTTTCGCCATGCGGTCGCGGAAAGAAATCATTTCTTTAAACTTCCAGGTTGTATTCACATGCAGAAACGGAAACGGGGGCTTCTCCGGATAAAACGCCTTCATGGCAAGATGCAGCATAACAGAACTGTCTTTGCCGATTGAATACAGCATCACCGGTTTTTCACATTCTGCGGCTACCTCGCGGATAATATAAATGGCTTCCGCCTCTAATTCATCCAAATGTGATAATTCACTCATAATGTTCCTCCTTAGGAAATCGCGGCTTAGAATTGATGTTACATCGCCGACATTAAAACTAACTTAAACAAAAAGCATTCTGCGGCGTCCGATTCATCTATGCTTCCATGCCGGGATTACTGAAAAAACTTTTCCTTCACTTCTTTCACAGGCATATCCAGTCCGGTATAAAGCTTAAACGCAGCCGCTCCCTGCCACAGCAGCATTCCTTCTCCGGTAATGCATGTACAGCCCGCCTCCCCGGCCTCTTTCAAAAGCCTTGTTTTCTTAGGATGATACACGGCATCGCATACTACTAGCCCAGGATGGAATGCTGTCACATCCTTAACAACACTTTCATTTTCCATCGGCTTCATGCCCACAATCGTTGCATTGGCAAAAATATCGCTCGATTTCATTTCCTCTTTCATTTTTGCCTGATCCGCAATATCATATACCTGCACCGTGCATTCCGGCTTCACACTGCGGATTTTTTCAGCCGTTTCCAGTGTCCGCTCAAAAAACGCGTCTTTTATATTAAAAATCGAAATCTCCCTGGCTCCGTCTAATGCGCACTGTACCTGAATCGCTGTTGCAGCCCCTCCGCCGCCAGCCACGGTGATTTTCTTTCCTTTGATATCCACGCCATGGTCGCGCAGATTATTGACAAATCCTTCTCCGTCCGTAATATATCCCGTCAGCCGGCCATTGTCATTGACAATCGTATTCACTGCCCCGATAATCTGCGCAGCGGGAGAAAGCTCGTCCATATATTTTGCAGCCTCTGTCTTATCCGGCATCGTCACGTTGCACCCGCGCATATGAAACGTCCGGACTGCTTCCACTGCCTTTGCAACTTCTGCTTCTTTGATATCAAAAGCCGTATACACATAATCCAGCCCGAGCTTTTGAAAACTGTAATTATACATTGCCGGAGAACCCGAATGTCCCACCGGCGAACCGATTAATGCAAGTAACCCTGTTGTACCCGAAATTCTGCTTTCCATTTTTCTTTTCCTTCCTGAAATCTTCATGACGTAACAGTTCAGACACCCTTGCTGTTACATGATATCTTCTGCTTTTAAACAGATTACCACAGCCATTTTTTGCCGTCAACTGTATTTCCCAAAACATGGAAAAGGGCTGTCGCATATGCAGCAGCCCTTTTTAAATCTTTACCTGTCCTGTTATTAGTTATATTTACGTTTTCTTGCAGCTTCGGATTTCTTTTTGCGACGAACACTCGGTTTTTCATAATGTTCTCTTTTGCGAATCTCCTGCTGAATTCCAGCTTTTGCACAGTTTCTTTTGAATCTGCGTAAAGCGGAATCTAAAGTCTCGTTCTCTTTTACGATCACATTTGACATAGCCTCACACCTAACCTCCCTCCAGTTGCGTATTGTGCATATCAACTGTTAGGTTTAATTTTAGCACTAGAGATTATTATAGCATAATTTTTCCATACGTCAAGAGGGTGGAAGAAAATTTTTTAAATTCAGATTTACAAGTCTGCCCGGGTGTGAAACCGGTAATTTATTCCAGTTCAGCCTTGACAGGGGTAACGATTGGTTTTCCTTCTTTATCACACAAAACAGTTACTCCGCAGCCGCTTGTCATGTTAGAAGACAGCAGAAGGTAATTTACTCCTGTTTCCGTGTCAACAATGACTTTGCGGATATTGGTTACTCCTTGCGAATAAGTTTCTACAAAACGGTCTTTCGCCATGTTTAGCACTCCTTTCTTGATTTCTGACATTAGTATAAAACATTTCTTTTTAAATGTAAACTATTTTTTTCTTTTTGACGTAAAAAAATCGTATTTATTTTTATGGGCGGGAAAATGAGTTTCTGCATTTCAATGTGTTAATGGCTGAACCTATGTCACGAAGCGAGGAGTGTCATTCAGGCTGAGTTATGGATAGCTGATAGTTATAAGTTATTTCTTTCGGGACGCCGGACGGGGAAATTTTTTCCTTCTTATGTTCCGCTTCCAAAAAGCAG
>CANDJC010000229.1 GCA_947384955.1 uncultured Eubacterium sp.
TCAAATTTCTCTTTCCCATTGAATTTGATTTTTTCGTTTAAATCATTCATATAAAATTCCATGTCCTTGACAGCAACCTTTCTGGCTTCCTGAATACTGACAAGCGTGGCTGTCCGCTGCTGGTCATGGGCCATAATATGTGCATAATTTTCACAGGCGTATTTCACAAACTTTATTTCAGACAGCAGCTCTGCCTTTTTTTCACCATACAGAAATTTTAAAATATCATCAATTTTCTTATTAATCATTTGGAGCTCTTTCGTAATCTGGAATAGAAAAAACTGGCCCGTAACAATCGACATGAGGGAAAACGCGCTAAAGACCGCCGCCTGCCTCAGCATAGGATAGAAAGAAGCCGAACCGACAATCCTCCCGTTATCTATAATCTGTGAACCAAGCCCTCCCTGCTTTAAAGCTAGCAGCGTATGCGGCAGTCCTTTCGGAAAACTGACCGTATATGCCCTTGCCATTGCATTTGCTGCAACAGCCATTGGGACATGCTGCAGCAGCCCTGTTATCTGTATCTTTTGCTCTGGGCTCAGCTTCAGCTTCTCATACTGGCTATTATCATTAAAATTCACGGCTAATCCGCATGGCAGTATTTTAAATTTTCCCTGTTTCTGCAGTTTCTGGAAAAAATCCTGTTCTTCCTGCTCATTCATTATTTTCATACTTCCCCTTTCATTTGTACATGAATTATTTTTGTCTTTCTATGATCTATACCCGCAGACGCTTTCATCTGCAAGATATTAAGAAGGATACCCCCTCCCCAATAACAGAATATTTGGTAAACCACTGCGCTGCGGATATTGCCGGTATTGTTTGTATAAAAATACCTCATCAGCTTGCCAAACGTGACTTTATCAAGTATAATTTCATCATAAAACATATAAAAAGGAGAGATAGTTATGCAGTTTGGTGCAGCTACCGCAGCGTTAAATGATGAAATGAAGCATACGTCAAATATTGACAGTTTTATGAAGCGGAACCAGAAATTCATGGTGAAGTGTAAACCTGTACCAATTTTCCGCACTAAATGAACTCCCTATATAATGTTTTTGGACAAATAAAGCCGCCTGACTGTCAGGTAATCCCCTGCTTTTTACCGTACAGATAAAACCTATATTCTCAGACCAGCTGGAAGATGTAACCGCAAAGCATATATGTACCCATTCATCCCCGGTACTGTCCTCTCCTTTATATTTTGCGGATATTTCACAGGCTTCGCGGTAATCCCCCGTACACTTTGAATAAAATAGGAAGCTCCCTGATTCCATTTCTTTGTATGCGGCAGCCGCATCCTTTCCAGCCGGCTCCCTCTCCGTATAACGAACTCCATCGCTGTCTTTATACAAACGCCTTGCCTGGCGGACAGAATAACAGCCTGCTGTAAAAATAAATGCTGACAGCTCCCCGTCCCACAATTTATGTTCCTCAAGCTCGCGTATATCTTCCATTCTATCCACTGTCCCTGTGAATACGATATCTTCTCCCAGGTGTGCATACAGCGTCTTCATGACGGAGGCCTTTTTCTGCTTGTAGCTGTTCCGCAAAAGTTCTTCTAAGCTATAAACCGTATCCCTTCCAGCGTTTACTTTTTGAATCAGGTCATCCGCCGCCTGCAGTGCAATGCTGCAGTCATGCTCGCTGCTCCTCCGGTATTCGGGTTCCTCTCCAAGCTGGTAATACTGCTCTCCCTTTTCATGCTGATAGCAGGAATACCACAGCCCCCGGTTTTTAAGCTCGGCCCTGACGATTTGGTTTACTCCTACTGGCTTTTTTATTTCAGTCCCGGCTTTTCCCCTGTTTCCTGCCCGCCGAACCAGACAGGTAGTGATGCCGAATGTATTCCCTCCCATAATGTCTCTGCTGAGATGGTTCCCCACATGGGCCATCTGTGACCTTTCCAGAAATTCCTTATGCTGTTCTTCATAATCGAAAGCCACGGCCCTAAAGCCGGTGCTGTATGGCTTTTTTGCTTCCGCAACATAATCCGCCCCTAATTTTTCAACAAACTTCTTTCCTTCTGCATGATTTCCGTTCGTCAGCAGCGCGACTGCAAATCCCATTCTCTTTAAATCCCTGCACAATACAATGGCTGTCTGCGACGGTTCCTCTGCCTCCAGGCCGGCTATCGTATCATCCATGTCAAGGATATCAGTTTTATCCCCCGTGCTTTCATTATTTCATAATTAATCATGAAAATATCTTTCTGGCAGACGTCAGGAATATATGCTGCAGACAGCTCGTCATCCAGCATCTGCCCTAATTTCTTCCTGAAATCATCCTCTGTATGCCATGTATAATTCAGTTTTTCTCCTGCTTTCTTCACAAGAGCCTTTTTCACGTCACTGGAAATCATTCCCCTGACCTCATCTGCTGTTTTTACGGCTTTTCTGAAATTTTCCATAAATCCTCATCTTTCATTTTTGTATGCTCTTGCAGACTATATTAAAATCTTAGATTGTCTGAAACGCTTTTTATTATAAACGAAAAACTGTTATTTTGTGTTTGCTGCCAGCAGACTTTTTTATCTGCTGCCATCTCCCATTTTCCCTTGGAATGCCTCAAAGTTGTCTGTAGCTTT
Source organism: uncultured Eubacterium sp. (assembly GCA_947384955.1). GTDB lineage: Bacteria > Bacillota > Clostridia > Lachnospirales > Lachnospiraceae > Eubacterium_J. Next base: position 2,588 of record CANDJC010000229.1, read on the forward strand.
GTCTGTATAGAATATCGCATATTCAATCGTTTCAAATGCAGTTTTATATTCTTCCTGAACTTCCTTGAATACGCCTGCAACAATTTCGGGAGGATTACGAAATGCGCCACAGCCAAACGCACCGAGAATCAATACTTCATTTCTTTCGTGTGCAGCAATTTCAAATATCCTCCTGATCCGGCTCTTATGCAATAAGGCTAATTGTTCTTCCGTCATATCTGCAGCTCCGTTGCGCGAATGAAAATTCGAACATTTGTTCGGCTTCTCTCTTAAATCTGGTGCTGCGCAGGTAATAATATTGACTTTATACCAGTCTTCTTCCGGCATCAGTTCCGGGACAGATGTATCTGTTTTAAAAACAATGACCCCAGGAGTATAAATACAATCATCATTATACAGCGGATTTCCTGCTTTTCTGTGCGGCTCATAAAACTGACTCATGAGCATTGGGTCACTGAGACTGGCATATAACGTACTGCATCTACAGATTGATTCCTCCTGGGCAGAAGATCCATCCACTACACCCCCGCCCGGATTCGTAGCTGAAGCAAAGTTTAAAACACATACTTTTTTTCCATTCTTTACATAAGGCATTGCCGCTTCCAGACTTCTTTTTCCAGATACAATTATCTCTGCTTCTCGCTTTGCATAATGCGTTTTTGAAAAATCATAAAATTTCTTTCCAATATACAGCTTCTGCTTCGTCATCGAGTCTACAATAGCCTCCCTCAGTAACAGCAAGTTAGCATATAACCTCTTCGTATCATTAAAAACTTTTATATTCCTCTGCTGCCTTTCACTATGCATAATAATCTCCTTTTTATTTACTGATTCACCTATAATAGCTTATTCGCCTATATAGTACATTTTAACATAGTTCATTCGCCTAATCAATCCGTTGATAAATCATTCGGTGATTTATTATACTGCCGTGATATACCTGTAGTTATAGATGGATACGAAAACGAAAAATTTTATAGTGCATTACTTCGTGAAACTGCAAATATATCTGGAAAAGTGAAGCCTCTTGACATCAAAGAACAATTTAATACGTTACCCATTTTTATCTGTTCTGCAATCCGTTCTCATTTTAAAAATGTCTTTAGTATAGACTTAACAGGAATGGATATTGATGAGGATTACTTAGAAATAATTCAAAATGAAAGGCAACACCTGATAGGTTTTCTCACATATTTCTTTGTACGGTATATGGAAATTTTTGAACATTCTATACAACTGACAGAAGGGAAAACGTTTGAATATAAAAATGAAATTTATGATAATCCGGCAAAACTTATTAAATTAATAATAAAAAACGCTACTATATTATTATTCAGTCTTCACGATACCTATTCACCAACATTGCAAACAGCAGTAACTATAGACACAGATTCTATGGATCCCGCAAAATCAAAGCAGCAAATAAAAACCGGAAAAAAATATGCTGCAAATATTATGAAATATTATAAGACCTATGGGGTATCCATAACGATATTGTCAAATGCTGAATATAAAAATGACCGGTATATTTTTTCTGTCAAACTATTGACTGGGACTGATAAAAATTTAATCAGCTCTCACGCAGATGACGTGAGGCGTCTTCTGGGTGTTGAATTTTTTTACCTGAAATAAATCATTCTTCCATAAAAATAGTTGTTTCTGAAAAGCCATTAAAGGAAAACAGTCTGCGCAAAATATTAAACAGCTTAGAATTTCAATGAGTATTGTGTGTAAACAGAAACCAGCTGAAGTCCGGTTACTTCTTCTTGACTTTGGTGCATCAAGGCTAAGGATGTTTGAAAAAACTCCCCATATGCTTAGTCCGGTTATAACAGCTAGTGAAGTTGAAAAAGGAAAGCAATGGATATTAAATTTAAGAAAAATAATGGAACAGCGTTTAAAAGAATTGGAATCAATTGATGAAAGAAATATTAATCGAAAAATTCATAAATGGCCTTCCATTATCTGTGTCATAGACGAATTTCCAACATTTATTCGAAGATTAACGGAAGAAAAAAAGAACAAGAAATCATCTAAGTTAATCACAGACCTATTGGAACGTGCCAGAAAAGTTAAAATTCATTTAATACTGGCTGCTCAAGATGCAACCAAAGGCAATATAGAAATTAAAACAACAAATCTGGGTGCTGCAATTGCTTTCAGGTGTATTACTCCATACGATTCGAGAGCAATAATTGGAGATTCTGTCGCAACAGCCTTATCCGGCAAAGGCTCTATGTATTTCAAATGTGATCAACACGAAGGAAGCAAAAGGCTGCAAGGCGCATATATGCGTCCAGACGAAATAATGGACATACTTGATAATATGAATTTTGACATCAGCAATACAAAAGGTACATTTGACGAACTCAGTTTCGAACCTATATCACGGCCAAAATTACATGATACAGAACCTGATTCAGATTTTTCATTCCATGAAGAAACACATGTTGAAAAACTGGCAAAAATGATTATATGGTTACTTGGCAAGGATAATATTTCAAACAAACAAATCAAGGACGAATATAAGATGGGATATGATAAGGCCAATATATTCCTAAAAGAGCTTGAAGATGCTGCTCTTATAACCAGGCAAAGAAAGGGAGCTAAACTTTCCAGGATAGTCATTCCCCAAAAAATAGAAGATATTCCTGCAAATATAATCAACTTATTAAATGAAAATGGTTATTCGAACGCTGAAATCATAAAAGCGCTAAATAAAAAATCTATTTTAACAGATACTCAATGTAAAACTGACTAAAACTGACGTAAAGTCAAATAATTCTTTTTTCAGTATAATTGCCATAAAAACAAGCCTTAACAACGCATAATATCAAATTTCAGAAACCTACTGAAACCCTTACAAATAAAGGGTTCCAGCCATTTCCTTAAATTGCTCATTTCGGCGAAGGACTGAATATTGTAAAAGACCATCTGGATTCTAAAAACTTCTAT
>CANDJC010000230.1 GCA_947384955.1 uncultured Eubacterium sp.
GGCCACAGCGTAAATGCAGAATGCTTAGGGATTCTTAACATTCCGGAGCCGGAGCAGGAAGCCGGTGCATCTTCCCGTCACCCGGCGTCCGAGCAGCCATAACATTCCCCTCCCAAGTCCGCACTGTTACATCCCCTTATTAACAATTCGTGAAATATAGAACATCTTATCGACTTATGCCCCCTGCTATGCTATAATATATCAGATACAGTCGTGACAGCTTATCAGATACGAAGGTATTTTCATATAAAAATAAACCAGAAAGGGGCATTTCGGATGGACAGTATATCTGAAACCGGACAGAAAAAACATATATGCGCAGGTATTCTTGCCCATGTGGATGCCGGAAAGACGACTTTGTCGGAGGGCATGCTTTATACGAGCGGCAGCATCCGCAAAATGGGGCGGGTAGATCATAAAGATGCATTTTTAGATACCTATGAATTAGAGCGTGCAAGGGGAATTACGATTTTTTCCAAGCAGGCAGTCATGAAGTATGAAAGCCTGAAAATCACGCTGTTAGATACGCCGGGGCATGTGGATTTTTCGGCGGAAATGGAACGGACGCTGCAGGTGTTAGATTATGCCATACTGGTCATCAGCGCGTCGGACGGTGTGCAGGGGCATACGCAGACACTGTGGCGTCTTTTAAAGCGGTATGAGATTCCGGTTTTTATTTTTGTCAATAAAATGGACCAAAACGGCGCAGACCATGACGCACTGCTGTTACAGCTGAAACAAAGGCTGGATGACGGATGCGTGGATTTTTCGCTTCCTGCGGGCGAAGCGTTTTACGATGCGCTTGCGATGTGTTCTGAGACTGCCATGGAGCAGTTTTTGGAACAGGAATCGGTGGAGTTATCCTGTATCCGGGATATGATAAGCAGGCGGGAAGTGTTTCCGTGTTTTTTTGGTTCTGCGCTGAAGCTGCAGGGAGTGACAGAGCTGTTAGACGGGCTGAAAGAGTATACAGCTGCCCGGAAATATCCGAAGGAGTTTGCGGCAAAAGTTTTTAAAATCGCAAGGGACGGGCAGGGAAACCGGCTGACTTATATGAAAATTACAGGCGGCTGCTTGCAGGTGCGCACGGTACTTTCCGGCAGGATTTTAAAAGGCGGGGAAGAGCAGTTTTGGGAAGAAAAGGTAAATCAGATACGGATTTATTCGGGGGCTAAGTTTGAGACAGTAAGCGAGGCGCCGGCAGGGACGGTCTGCGCGGTGACGGGGCTTTCCTGTACAAAACCGGGCGAGGGGTTAGGTGCGCAGAAGGATGCTGTGCTTCCGGTGTTAGAGCCTGTGCTGACGTATCAGATTATTCTGCCGGATGAATGCGACGCGGCGGCGATGCTGCCGAAGCTGCACCAGTTAGAGGAGGAGGAGCCGCAGCTGCATATTGTGTGGGACGAGCAGCTGAAAGAAATCCAGGCGCAGCTGATGGGCGAGGTGCAGTTAGAGATTCTGACCAGCATGGTGAAAGAGCGGTTCGGGGTAACTGTGGAATTTGGCCCGGGGAATATTGTATACAAAGAAACGATAGCGGATACTGTCGAAGGCGTCGGTCATTTTGAGCCGCTGCGGCATTATGCAGAAGTGCATCTTTTGTTAGAGCCGGGTGAGCCGGGGAGCGGCATGCAGTTTGCGGCATCCTGCAGCGAGGATATTTTGGACAGGAACTGGCAGAGGCTGGTGCTGACGCATTTGGAAGAAAAAGAGCATAAAGGCGTCCTGACCGGCTCTGCACTTACGGATATGAAAATTACGCTGATGTCCGGGCGGGCGCATTTAAAGCATACCGAGGGCGGGGATTTCCGTCAGGCAACCTACCGTGCCGTGCGCCAGGGGCTGATGCAGGCGCAGCCGGTACTGTTAGAGCCTTTTTATGACTTCCGTTTAGAGCTGCCGGAGCATCTGGTCGGCCGGGCAATGACGGATATCGAAAAATTGCATGGCAGCCCCGGGATGCCGTTTATCGAAAACGGAATGTCTGTCCTGACCGGAAGCGCTCCGGTGGTAACGATGCGGGGCTATCAGAAAGAAGTAACCGAATATACCAGGGGGCTTGGGAGCCTGCAGTGTACGCTGAAAGGCTATGCGCCCTGCCACAATACCGAAGAAGTGTTAGAACGCAGAAGCTATGACCCGTTAAGCGATACGGCAAACCCGTCTTCGTCTGTTTTCTGCGCACACGGCGCGGGTTTTTTAGTGGAATGGTACGAGGTAAAAGATTACATGCATTTAGAAAGCGTGCTTTCTGTCAAAAAACCGGAGCATATGGAGCTGCTCGAAGAAGCGGAAAAACGCAAAAAGCATGCGTCTGTGGTAAATATGTCAATTGGCACGGACGAAGTGGACCAAATCATATCCAGCACATATCAGGCGAATAAGCGTGATAAGTCCAGGCCGCGCAAAAATCAGGTCAGCCGGAAAAAGAGGGTGTATGGCTCTGATGTGCCAGGCGGCGCAGAAAAGATGCCTTCAGACGGGAAGGCGGGCCAGAAAAACACATCCGCAGCTTCTGAAACGGAAAATGCAAAGGAATCCGGAGACGAGAAGCCGCCGGCCGCTTTCCGCCGCGGAAAGGATGTATCCGCAGATGCAGACTCTGCTGCGGGGCGCCAGCGTCAGAAGTATTTTCTGGTAGACGGCTACAATATTATCTTTGCGTGGAAAGAATTAAGCGAACTGGCCGAAGACAATATTGACGGCGCCAGGGGGCGGCTTTTGGACATTATGTGCAATTACCAGGCTGTGAAAAAGTATTCCCTGATTGTTGTCTTTGATGCATACCGCGTGGAAGGCCATCAGACGGAATATTACGACTATCACAATATCCATGTCGTATTTACGAAAGAGGCAGAGACGGCGGACCAGTATATCGAGCGTTTTGCACATGAGAATGGAAAAAAATACGATGTGACAGTCGCGACTTCGGACGGGCTCGAGCAGATTATTATACAGGGACAGGGATGCCGCCTGGTTTCTGCCAGAGAACTTGAGCAGGAAGTAGAATCTGAACATAAAAAAATGTACCGGGAATACTTAGGCAAAAACCAGACAGAGCGGAACACGCCGTTTGAAAAGGCGCTCCGCAAAAGAAAATAAGTCTGGCAAAGCATGAAAAAGGGACTGCCGCTATCAGAAAAATACAGCAAAATATAGCAGCATAACATTTTTGCAGCTGCTATATTTTGTATGTATTTTGTTTAATGCGGCAGTCTCAGAACCTTCTAATCATCTTTCGAATGGCGTTCGCCAACCTGGAAGTCATCCGCATGTTCAAACATATACTGCACGGTCATTGCTTTCTCTCCGGTCAGCTTTTCAAAATCCTTTGTAAAGACATCCATTTTACCAAGGCGGATAGCCTGTGCAAACGTCACCATGCCGTCCGAAGAAAACGGCGCTTCCGAGCCCTTCTGGAACTGTCCGTCTGTTGTCCTTGGCACGCCCATGGCATCAAAAATCTGGTAATTTTCCTCGTCTGTGATTTCCTGATAGGTAACATGACTGCCCGTTGCCTGGTTGCCGTATTCGACAAATTCCGAAATCGTCATCAGCTGCGGCCCGTTGATATCAAACACTGTATTTGGATAAGCAGCTCCTTTTACCAGCGCATGCGCTACAGCTTTCGCACAGTCTTTGCGGGAAATATAAGCCATTTTTCCGTCTCCCTGTGAATTTTTCAGCACGCCGTCCCCTTTGGCATAGGTAAAATAATTCGTAATCATCGCTTCCGCATACTGGGAATTGCGAAGGAAAATATAATTCATGCCCGCGTCCTTAATATAATTTTCTGTAAAAATATGGTCCTTTTTCTCTACGCTCGGATTGCTTTCGTCTGCGGCATTGACTAAGGATGTATAAATAATCTGGCTGACCCCGGCAGCTTTTGCGGCATCTGCTGCGTTTTTATGTGCATTCTGGCGTTTCGGGCCGACAAACGGCATCGATATCAGCGCCAGACGCTCCGCTCCCTGAAAAGCTTCTTTCAGCCCGTCCGCGCTGTTAAAATTTACGGCACGGGTTTCAATTCCCTGGTCTTCGTACTGTTTCAGCACTTCTTTGTTATACCCGCATAAAACGACCTGGTCCTTTCCAGCCAGCTTTAGCAGCACTTTTGCTGCTTCCATTCCGAGGTTGCCGTCTGCGCCTGTTAAAAATAATTTTCCCATTTCATTTCCTCCTTTTTGGCCTGTTATTTTTGGCCTGCTGTTTCTGTAACATAATCTTAACACTACGGAGGCATACGTTCCAATAAGGAAATCAAATGGGCTATCCTAAAATCGAATGTTAAATAAATTTCATGTCAGTATTTCCAGAAATTCCCTGACAGCCGGGTTTTCATTTGTTTTTAAATAAGCAGCTTCAAGCGTATAGGAATGATTGAAATCTTTCACGGGAATCAGGCGCAGATGCCCTTCAAAATCATGTACCGGAAAAATATCCGGCGCAAAGCCAATCAGCTTTTCTGTAATAATAGAAAAAATTTCTGTTTCGAGGTCCATGACATTTTTAACGATATCCGGCTGATATCCGGCCTGGCGGGTCTTTTCCAGCATAATCTGGTAGGAACCGCCAATCGCTTCGCGGCTGAGCATAATCAGCGGATACTGATACAGCTCGTCCATTGTAATCTGCGCGGCGTCAAACAGCGGATGCCCTTCCCCGGCCAGGGCCCTGTAACAGCCGCTGTGAAGCTGCACCTCCTGAATGCCGGAGCATCCCGCAAATGCAGAATCCAGGCAGACCGCAAAATCACACACGTTTTTTAGAAGATGCCCCGCAATATCTTTCATCCGCACCTTGCTTAACAGCAGTTCTGTTGCAGGATATTTTTCTTTCAGCTTTCGGATAAACGGCAGCAGGACATGAATTTCCACAACAGACGCGTAGGAGATGCGCAGCGTCTGTGCCTGGTTTTTCTGGAAATTGCGCATTTTTTCCTTCATGCCGGCATACTGCTCCCACAAAACAGACGCTTCCCGGTAAAAAAGGTTTCCCGCCTGCGTCGCAGCCACTGGTGTTACACTGCGGTCAAACAGCTGTATTTGAAATTCCTGCTCCAGGCTGTGAATAAACTGGCTGACAGCTGTCTGTGAGATAAAATTCCGGCGCGCTGTCTCTGTGTAGCTGCCGCATTCGTATAAATCAAGAAAATACTTTATTTTTTCAATATGCATCTGCGTGTTCTCCTGTTTTGACTAAGTTTCCTTATGATGTGCCATATCCATAGCTGGGTGGTTTTCATTATAACAGCGGGGAGAGATACTGTAAAGAGATGGATAAACTGGCCACTTGGACGCCGGGTGATAGGAGGATGTACTGGCTTCCTGTAAAGAGATGGATAAACTGGCCACTCGGACGCCGGGTGACGGGAAGATGCACCGGCTTCTTGTAAAGAGATGGATAAACTGGCCACTCGGACGCCGGGTGACGGGAAGATGCACCGGCTTCCTGTGACGGCTCC
>CANDJC010000231.1 GCA_947384955.1 uncultured Eubacterium sp.
CTTTCTGCTATAAAACCAGGCGGCGAAGCCGAAGCGGCACCGGTAGCTGCTGGCATTCAGCCAGGGCGAATAGGTGCCGCGTCCCGTCCGGGGCCACAGCGTAAATGCAGAATGCTTAGGGATTCTTAACATTCTGGAGCCGCCGCAGGAAGACCGTGCAAATCCCCTCTCCCGGCGTCCGCGAAGCCACAATATCCCCCCGCTGTCTGAACTGTTACCAGACAGCTGCATCAAAGATTCATACAGGAGGAGCATCGATGAAAGAATTTACACCACAATGGTACACCATTCCCGCATTTGAAAAAATGTCCCCGATATGTGTATACCATAAAGAAAACGAGCCAGTCCCAAAGCAGCCCGGTTCAGATAAAAAATCCCCATCTGAAGCAGACATAAAAAATCTGCACGTTCTTGCAAGAAGCAGTCTGACTTATACGAAGGAGACGGGGCAGGTCCGGATATGGATTACGGCAGATGATTATTACAAGCTGTATGTGAATGGAAAATTTGCAGGACAGGGCCCGGCTCCGGCATATCCTAAGAAGTATTATTATAATGAAATCAATCTGACGCCGTATTTAGACGAAGGGCAGAATATCCTGGCGGTGCATCTGTATTATCAGGGGCTTATAAACCGTGTATGGAACAGCGGGGACGGGCGGTTTGGACTTGCATGCGGGATTTTGGAGGAAAGCAGTCCTGCGCGGGAGCCTGTGTGGAAATACTGCGTTTCAAAGGCGTACTCTGGTGAAACGACCGGATTTGAAACACAGTATCTGGAAAATTTTGACAGCCGTCTATGGCAGGAGGACTGGAATGCAAAAAGTTTTGATGACAGCAGCTGGGATAAAATGGTTCCGGCTTGCTGGGCGGACTATGTATTGTGCAGACAGCCGGTGAAAATGCTGGATATTTATACAATTGAGCCTGAGGAAATAAAAAGGGAGAACGGTGTCTGGAAGATTGATTTCGGCAGGGAGATTACAGGTGCTTTAAATATTCAGGCCTTTGGGAAAGCGGGAGACAGAATTATCATACGCTGCGGAGAGGAGTGCAGCCGGGACGGGAGTGTGCGATTTGATATGCGCTGTAACTGCAGGTACGAGGAAATATGGACGCTGAAAGAAGGGGAGTGCCGGTATGAGCCATATGATTATAAAGGATTCCGGTATGCAGAGCTGCGGATAGAGAATGGGGAAGAGACGGATAAAGATTGCTTTCTGCATAAAAACTCTAAACATGAAAAATCTATACATGAAAGATGTATGTATGAAGATTCTATGCATAAAGGATGTATGCATGAAAAATCTATGCATAAAGGATGTATGCATGAAGATTCTGTGTATAAGAGTTCTTTGCATAAAAGTTCTATACATGAAAGTTTTATTCTGGATGTAAAAGCAGCTGTGCGGCATTATCCGATGAAAGAGGAGCTGTGTACGGTAACAAGCAGCGAAAAATATCTGGAGGATATATTTAATATTTGTAAAAATGCGGTGAAATGCGGGACGCAGGAAGGATATCTGGATTGCCCGACAAGGGAGAAGGGACAGTATCTGGGAGATGCCTTTGTGACGGCTCATTCGCAGGTGTGGCTGACAGGAAGCGTGGAGATGCTGCGCAAATGTATTGACCAGTATGCGCAGACATCACAAATCTGTCCCGGCCTGATGGCGGTTGCTCCGGGGTCGTTTATGCAGGAGATTGCGGATTTTTCGCTGCTATGGCCGCAGATGCTGCTGATGGATTACCGGTTTACCGGGGACCGGCAGTTTCTCGGGACATATTATTTAAAAGCCAGAGGTGTGCTGGCGTATTTTGAAAGCTATGCGCGGGGCGACGGTCTGATTGAGAGTGTTTCGGAAAAGTGGAATCTGACAGACTGGCCGGAGAATCTAAGGGACGGCTATGATTTTACACTGAGCCGTCCGCATGTTGCACAAGGGTGCCATAATGTAATCAATGCGCTTTATATAGGAGCCGTAAAGGCTGTATCTAAAATGGAAAAGATTCTGGGGAAAAGGCCGTCTTATGATTTTGACAAACTGAAAAAGGCTTATATCAAAGCGTTTTACTGTCCGCAGAAGAAGCTGTTTTGTGATAGCGAACACAGCACGCATACAGCGCTTCATTCCAATTTATACGCACTGTATTTCGGGCTGGCACCGCTGGAAAGCGAGAGAAGAATTTCGGACTTTCTGCTTGAAAAGGGGCTCTGCTGCGGGGTGCTGCTGAGTTATTTTTATCTGAAGGCGCTTGCCCGCAGCGGAAGGTATCAGGATGTGTACCGGATGATGGTGAACGAGACAGAACACGGCTGGGTAAATATGATACGGGAAGGGGCATCGGCCTGTTTTGAAGCATGGGGAAAGGAACAGAAATGGAATACCAGCCTGTGCCACCCGTGGGCCAGTGCGCCGGTTCCGGTTCTGATTGAGGATATTGCAGGGCTTGTGCCTGACCCGGACTGTGCGGGAGGCTTTCGTTTTGAACCTCATGTGCCGGATGAAATCGGGGAGCTGGAGGTGAAGGTTTTCTTCCGCGGGACAGCTTATACGGTGCGCAGAGAAGCAGGCGGGTGCTTTTTACATAAATTTTGAAGGTGCCATGTAAAATAGCAGAACGTGCGGTGAATGTGCGTATACCGGATGTTTCTGTATTTTTCCAAGTCTCAGGCGTTCCTGTCTTATCTGACTGCCGGGAAATTTTTAATCCATAATATCACTTCCTTTCTAAAACACCGGTTTACAAGTTTTTGATTTGCTATAAGATACAGATTAAATAGATGCGAATATATACAAGATATCGTATTGATTATTACAAAAATATATCGAAACATGAAAAGCGGTATGCTTTTATTGGGTATGCTTATGGCTCTTTTTATAAAAAGTGTCCATAATTAAAACGGGTTTCTGGAAAGGAGGATGCATATTTATGGAGCGGTGCGCTGCGATGCAGTTTAGAGGAATTCCAAAATGAAATTTTCAGCAAAACCTGAACAGGCTCAGAAATGCTTAATTAGAAGGATTCATAAGCTGGTTTCAGAGGAAAAGCATTTTGAGGCTGAATACCGGCATTGCTTTTAGCCTTGAAATCTTATATAATGAGTGGCAGGGAAAACAAAATTCGATGTGCGTTTTTAAAGAAATAAATGATGTATAGTTCAATTATTGAAATTAAGAAAAGCATTCATGGTGAGGCATTGCAAAAATTACGAGAGACAGCAGAAAAAGGTTTTGATAACCAAGCGTGGAAAATGGAGAATTCCAGTGCGGATTTACGCAGGCTGGCTTTTGAGGGCCAGGAAGATAACTATGGGTGTTTGGATTTAGGGGCAGCAGAGCTCGCTGACATCAGCGGGTTTAGGGAACAAATCAATGCCTGGAAGCGGGTTGATGCGGATGAACCTGGCGAGAACGGTGACATTTTAGAGATTTACGCGGAGCCAGTATACTGATATGGCGGGGTTTAGAAAACAGATAGCATTCAGCCTCGACTCAAAAGCGCTGCAGAAATATTACCCGGGTGAAAACTGGTGCAATTGCTATGAAATTATCAAAAGATATATGATGAAGAGTGGCTTTATATGGTTACAGGGCTCCGTAAATATTTTTCAAAATACGATGTCAGCAGGAAAAATTATCTGGATTTTAAGAAAGCCTGTTAAGGCTAATACCTGGCCCGGCTTTAGTATGCGCGACTGCCGCGAAACTAGCATTGGCAAGGAACATAGTAAAACCCATGTGTTTGACAAAGAGGCGAAGATTCGGCCAAGATAAGCCATACGCGTGAAAACAGTTTCCAGCCATTCTAAATAAGCATTCCAGCTTTATACTGGATAACAGTAGAAAATGGTTTATGTGAAACCAAGAGAAATCGAGGATTTTCCAGAGAATATACTTTAGGTTTCAGTTTCGTGGCTGGCCGGGCGATACGGCATGTAATTTTGCGATGAATGCGCTGTCTGTTTAGTTTGAAGAAGGTTTATATTATGAAAAAAGATAATCTGACAAAAACCTGGATAGTCGCAGTTCTTGCGGTTGTCTGCTGTATGCTGTGGGGCAGTGCGATTACTGCAATCAAAACAGGGTATCGTCTGATGAATATTGATGCCTCTGATACAGCGGCTATTATTTTATTTGCAGGCCTGCGTTTCACTCTGGCGGGAGTTTTGGTGCTTGTATTTGAAAGTATCCGCCAAAGGAAAGCAGTCCGGCTGACGTCCAGTATACTGAAGCTGGCGTTTCCTTTGTGCCTGGCACAGACTGTGGGTCAGTATTTTTTCTTTTACGTCGGGGTAGCAAATACTTCTGGTGTAAAGAGCAGTATTATTAACGGGCTGGGGAATTTTTTTGCGATTCTTTTGTCCTGTCTGGTTTTTCGAACCGAAAAATTTACCGGGCGTAAATTTGCGGGGTGTGTGCTGGGATTTGCTGGAGTGGCGGTGATGAATCTGATGGGGAATCAGCTGGATATGGGATTTCGTCTGTCAGGGGAAGGAGCGCTGACTGCGTCACAGGCTGCTTATGCGCTTTCGACGGTGCTGATTAATATATTTTCGCAGAAGGAGGCGCCGGTGCTTTTAAGCGGCTGCCAGTTTTTTATTGGCGGACTGATGCTGACCGGAATCGGATTTTGCATGGGAGGCAGAATCCACACAGTTACTGGCGCGGCATTTTTGATTCTGCTGTATCTGGCGTTTGTATCGGCTGCGGCGTATACGCTGTGGTCAGTCCTGCTTGCCCATAATGAGGTATCAAAAGTAGCGGTTTATGGATTTGTAAATCCGCTGTTTAGCATTTTTCTGTCGGCGGCTGTATTGGGAGAATTCAGGCAGGCTTTTCATGCGGGAACGCTGACGGCTCTGCTGCTGATATCTGCGGGGATCTTTATTGTGAACCGGGTTCCAAAACAAAAAGTGTAAGGCCCTGGATACATCGGCAGGCTTTACACTCTGGTTTGTGACTGGGAAGGGGTATTATGCTGTTTTGATTTTTAAATCAGCAACATCTTTTTCTAATGCTGACATTCTGTCGAGAAGATAGTTTACTTTTATTTCGTATGTAAGATTTTTATTTGCTGCAGGTATTGCCTGATTAAGTTTGTCTATCAGTGTAATGTGATTTTCGGCCAGCAGTTCTATGTTCCGGTCAGTTTTGTTTTCAAGATGCAGCTGAGTCTGGCTGAGCTGATTTTTTAAATCGGATACGTCAGCTTTCAAATCAGTAATATCCGCTTTAGCATTGGACATATCGGCTTTCAAATCTGCGATATCAGTCTTAGCCTCGGACATGTCGGCTTTCAAATCTGCGATATCGGCCTTGGCCTCGGACATGTCAGTCTTCAAAACAGCGATATCGGCCTTGGCCTCGGACATGTCAGCTTTCAAAACAGCGATATCAGCCTTGGCCTCGGACATGTCAGCTTTCAAAACAGCGATATCAGCCTTGGCCTCGG
>CANDJC010000232.1 GCA_947384955.1 uncultured Eubacterium sp.
CGGAGATTTAGACAAGCAGGATGACCAGTTATTTATTTTACGGTGTACTAGGTGCTGCGACCGTCCGGGGCCACAGTCTGACTGCAGAATACTTAGGGATTCTTAACATTCCGGAGCCGCCGCAGGAAGCCAGTGCATCTTCCCGTCACCCGGCGTCCGCGAAGCCAGTATCCCCCTCCGAACTGTTACGCAGCTCATCTGAAATATTCAAGTAATGTGCTTGTTTTTATTCAAAAATAGCATCTTTTGTGTTATAATGAATAAAAATCCGGCCAATTTGAACTATTATTTCAAAAGGCCGAACTGGTGTAAAACGCTGCGATGTGGATACGATTTTCTTTTATATATCCCGGCCAGGTGAAATTTGAGAATTTTGAATGTCTGGCGAGTATAAAAATGAATCTTTTTCATACAATAAAGTGTACACAGGTAACACTATTGGAACTGATGACAGAATGTACATTTTATTTTTATAATGGAGGTGAAAAGGAGATGGTGGATATGATAATGGAAAAGGCTACGAATGTAAGAAAAATGTGGAGTACGGTGTGCGACAGCGTGATTCATGATAAACCAAAGTTTATTAAACGCACGAGGGATAAAATGTGGTTTTCAAATCTGGAAACAATGAGTGAAATTTTGCAGGCATATCAGTTTACTGCTGTAAAATATATAGAAGCGGACGGCTCGGTTACCTTATCTCTGAATGAAATTGATTTGGTGGAAAACGGGGCAACGGAAAAAGAGGCTCGTCTGAATCTGGCAGACTCTATCTTAGAATATTCTTTGAATTATTATAATGAATATGATTTATATTCTCACAGCCCGAACAGGAAGAAACATATTCCTTATATATTTAAGGCATTGATTATAGATAATTCAGAAGAGTTAGGAGATATGATACAATGCCAAGATGGAAAGAACTAAAGAGATTTTGTGAACATGACGGGTGGGAATTGTATAAAGATACTGACCATTACTTCTATCGAAAAACAGATGATGACGGAACGATTCGGATGACGAAGGTTTCCAAAGGTTCTGGAGAAATCAAAGGGACAATGTGGAAAGAAATTTTAAAAAAACAGCTGCAAGTTTCACAGGAATATTTTAACCGTATGATATAAGGAATAAAAAGGCATTGTAATAACTGTACAGCGCCTTTTTATTTTTTGAAATGAAATTCTGTCCTTCACAGCGCCATAAATGCTCCATCTGTAAATAAGCATACGTCTGGCTGGCCTGAATTTCCGATAGACATGTCAAAAATCCTCTGCACAGGAACCACTGCGCCTCCGGTTTTTGACATGCACTCTTGAAAATTTATTCTCAGTCAGACGTACGCTTATTTAAGGCGGGCTATATCAGCAGATTTTACTGCCGTCCATATCCGTTACAGTTTTTTCAGCATCTCAACTGCTGCGTCCAGATACGGACATTCTTTTTCATAGAAAATGCCTTCATCCGCTGCCTGCGCCATCTGCGGGTCGAGCGGAAGCTTGCCGAGTACCGGAATCGCCATTTTTTTAGCAGTTTCGTCAATCTGGCTGGCTCCAAAGAGAGGAATCTGCTTTCCGCAGTCCGGACATTTGAGATAGCTGAAGTTCTCAACAGCGCCGAGCACCGGAATGTTCATCATCTCTGCCATGCGGAATGCTTTTTCTACAATCATCTGCACCAGCTCCTGCGGAGATGTTACGACAATAATGCCGTCTACCGGAATGGACTGAAATACGGTGAGCGGTACATCGCCGGTTCCCGGAGGCATATCGATAAACAGGTAATCCAGTTCGCCCCAGACTACATCTGTCCAAAACTGTCTGACTGCGCCTCCGATGACCGGTCCGCGCCAGATAACCGGGTCACCCGGATTTTCCATAAGAAGGCTGATGGAAATCAGCCGGATGCCGTTTTTGGTTTCTACCGGAAGAATCATGCCTTCTTCGTTGCCGTATGCTTCTTCGTGAACGCCAAACATTTTGGGAATGGACGGGCCTGTGATGTCCGCATCCATAATGCCTGTCTGAAAACCGGCTTTTCTGACTGCCGATGCAAGGGAGGCTGTTACAAATGATTTTCCGACTCCGCCTTTCCCGCTTACAATGCCGATTACTTTTTTGATTTTAGAATATTTGTTTGCCGGTTCTGTGGTAATCTGCGGTTCCCCGCCTTTCCCGCAGTTTGCACGCTGCTCTCCTGAACAGCTGGATGCGCTCGGACATCCGCTGCACTGATTTTCTGCCATAAAATAAGATACCTCCCTGATTCTGTTTATATGATAATTCCTCCGCCAAGCACGCAGCCGTCTTTATAAAACACAGCCGCCTGCCCTGGCGTCACTGCACGCACCGGTCTGTCAAACCGGATGGTGACACGGTTTCCGCTGTCTGAAACCCCGGTAACGGTACAGGCTTCTCCCTGATGAGAATACCGGATTTTGGCCGTCATCCTCTGTCCCGGCTCCAGCCTTTGAACCGCCATATAGTTTACCTGTTCTGCCGTAAGCTCTGCGGTCATTAAATCATCGCTGCTTCCGATTACAACTTCATTTGTATCCGGGCGTATTTTCGTTACAAATACAGGCCTGCCAAACGCAATGCCAAGGCCCTTGCGCTGTCCGACCGTATAATGGGAAATGCCTTTATGCTGCCCTAATACTGTGCCGTCTTCTGTCACAAAATTTCCCGGACGCTCCTCCTGCCCAGTTTCCCGGGTAATAAACGCCGCATAATCATGGTCCGGCACAAAACAGATTTCCTGGCTGTCCGGCTTGTCCGCCACATCCAGCCCCGCTTTCTGCGCAATCCCGCGTATCTGTTCCTTGGTGTATGCTCCGACTGGAAACAGTGTATGGCGAAGCTGTTCCTGAGTCAGGCTGTAAAGCGCATAGGTCTGGTCTTTTTTTGCCGCCTCAGACTGGCAGATGGCAAATCTTCCGTCTGAAAGCTGCACCTTTTTTGCATAATGGCCGGTTGCAATATAATCCGCCCCGATGCTCAGGCTGCGCTGCAGCAGGGATTCCCATTTTACAAAGCGGTTGCAGGCAATACATGGATTGGGCGTCCTTCCCCTCCGGTATTCGGATACAAAATAATCAATGACTTTTTCCTGAAATTCCTGGCGGAAATTCATCACATAATAGGGAATATCCAGCTGTGCCGCCACCCGGCGGGCATCCTCTGCGGCACGCAGTCCGCAGCAGCTGTCTTCTCCCTCCCCGTCTGTATGCGCATCTGTTTCCCGCCAGATATGCATCGTAACACCCGTCACGTCATACCCCTGTTCTTTTAACAAATATGCTGCCGCCGAAGAGTCTACCCCTCCTGACATGCCGACTACCACTTTTGGTTTCATAAACGATAATTCCTTTAATCTGATTCTTCCTGCATAATTCCTGACTGCATTCTATGGTAAAAACTCTTTTTCTGTATGCTTACTCTTCTTCAGCCGGTTCTTCTTCTGATATATCCTCCTTTGGAGGCTTTAACCCTTCGATTTCAATATGATTTTTCTGCGCATAGTCCCATAAAGCCGCATGGATTGCTTCTTCTGCCAGCAATGAGCAGTGCACCTTAACCGGAGGCAGGCCGTCTAAGGCTTCCATCACCGCTTTGTTTGTAACCTTCAGCGCTTCATAAATCGTCTTTCCTTTTACCAGCTCTGTCGCCATGCTGCTTGTCGCAACTGCTGCGCCGCATCCGAATGTTTTAAATTTACATTCTCTGATTACTTTTGTATCTTCGTCAATATCCAGATAAATCCGCATAATATCGCCGCATTTTGCATTTCCGACCGTGCCGACACCGCTGGCGTCTTCAATTTCACCGACATTTCTCGGGTTGTTAAAATGGTCCATTACTTTTTCACTGTACATGTTATTTTCCGAACGTCTGCATCCAGAAACGTTCTCCCTCCTTCACTTTACACTTCCTTTTGATTTTTCACAAAATCCTCATACAAAGGCGACATGCTCCGAAGCCTCTCTACAATTATCTTCAGGCAGTCTGCCACATAATCTGCTTCTTCCATTGTGTTCTCTTCCGACAAAGTAAGACGCAGGGAACCATGTGCAATTTCATGCGGCAGCCCGATTGCTAACAGGACATGCGACGGGTCTAAGGAACCGGACGTGCATGCAGAACCGCTCGAAGCACAGATGCCCTTTTGGTCCAGCATAATCAGCAGCGACTCGCCTTCAATAAACCGGAAACAGAAATTGATATTATTGTCAAGCCTCTCCTTTGGATGTCCGTTTAAACGCGAATACGGAATTTCCTCCAAAACACGTTTGATGAAATAATCCCTGATATCGGCCATCCTTCTGCCATTTTCTGCCATTCCCTCAGCGGCTGCCTGTGCTGCTTTTCCCATGCCTATAATTCCAGGCACATTGGTCGTTCCTGCTCTTTTGGAGCGTTCCTGTGCGCCGCCGTGAATCAGGGACACCGGCTTTACGCCGTTTCTGATATAAAGAAAACCTGCTCCTTTTGGTCCGTGGAACTTATGGGCGCTGGCGCTGAGCATATCGATATTCAGCTCATTGACATCAATCGGCAGGTGCCCGAACGCCTGAACAGCATCTGTATGGAATAATACGCCGTGCTTTTTAGCAATCGCTCCAATCTCCCTGACTGGTTCTATCGTGCCGATTTCGTTATTTGCAAACATAATGCTGATTAAAATCGTATCCGGGCGGACTGCCTGCTCTAATTCTTCAAGCCTTATCTGCCCGTATTCATCTACATCCAGGTAAGTGATTTCATACCCGTGTTTTTCCAGATATTCGCATGTATGCAGCACTGCATGATGCTCAATCTTTGTCGTGATAATATGTTTTCCTTTTGAAGCAAGCTTTTCCGCGCATCCTTTAATCGCCCAGTTGTCGCTTTCGCTGCCTCCTGCCGTAAAGTAAATCTCGTCTGCCTGCGCCCCGAGCAGCCCGGCAATCGCTTCCCTGGCTTCTTCTACTGCTTTTTTGCTCTTCTGGGCAAATGTATAAACGCTGTTGGGATTGCCGTAGTTTTCCAGAAAATATGGCTGCATTGCCTCTAAGACTTCTGGCTTTAATGCGGTGGTAGCTGCATTGTCAAGGTATATCAGCTTTTCCATTTTGGGTTCCTCCTGCTTTATAATTCATAGTATTCCCGTAGGAATATAGTAGTTAATTCCGATACGAAAAGAAGAAAACGCAGTGTGGGATACGTTTTCCTTTTTGTTTATTCATAGTATTTCCATAGGACACAATCATTATAACGCATTTTTTGGAAAAGTCAATTGGTTTCTTGCAGGAATTCTGTAAAGATGCAGCGGGCGGGTAAAAAGTTCAGACAGGGGGGGATGATGGCCTCTCGGACGCCGGGTGACGGGAAGATGCACCGGCTTCCAGCGACATTGGAGGAATGTTAAGAATCCCTAAGCATTCTGCATTTACGCTGTGGCCCCGG
>CANDJC010000233.1 GCA_947384955.1 uncultured Eubacterium sp.
AAATGCAGAATGCTTAGGGATTCTTAACATTCTGGAGCCGCCGCAGGAAGACCGCACAAATCCCCTCTCCCGGCGTCCGGGCATCCATTCCCCCTCCCTTGCCTCATCCGTTATTTCTCACTGAAAAAAATTTCAAAAAATTTAAAAAAAGGGCTTGATTTTTTTTGAAAGGCGTTATATAATACATCATGTCGAAAGCGAGCAGCACAATATGCAAGCAGCAATGGCCCATCGCCAAATGGTAAGGCAACGGACTCTGACTCCGTCATTTCAAGGTTCGAATCCTTGTGGGCCAGCTATAGAAGTAAAAGAAAGAGACCTCAGTGAGATAATCATTGAGGTCTTTTTGCAGTCAGCGGAGTATGATGAAAGAAGAAGGCACATGAATTTTGTCTGCAAGGCCAGCACTTTGTTTCAGCCGGTTTTTTAATCTTTTTCAAAGGGCTTGACAATTTGTGTAAGGTGTTATAAGATATCGGTCAGAAGAAGAGCAGCATTTGTTTTAGAATGGCAGATGACTGTAATAAGATGATAGGAGATGTTTTTTTGTTAATTGTAAATGTAATGGAGAAAAACGCAAACTAAATACTGCGCGGACAGATTTTTCTTTTTCCGGCTGAAAGTCTGCCCATTTATCAGCAGCTGAGACTGCTGATGTTTTCGCCTTACATTTGCTTTGTTTTGTAATAAATGGATATGGTTATGAAAAAGCGGCATGTCAGCGGGATTATGCTGTTTTTTATTGCCTGGCTGTGTCAGACAGAATCGTGATTTCCTGTTTTACGGCTGCGCCTGTGTGAAATGTACATGATACAGACTCTGCACAGAGCGGCCTGAGATGTTTTGACAGATTCGTGTTTCTGAGAAAGGCCGCACACAAGAACCATAGCAGATGCTTTGCGCTGTTGGGTTCTTTTTTTTTCGGCATTTGTAAGGCCTCATTTTATAAAGAACGGATAAAATCAAAATATTAGAAAGGAAAATGCAGCAGGAGAATATTATTATGAATACTGATAAAATATTAGAATTTGACAAAATCAGACAGATGTGGAAGGAGCTGACGTTTACAAAGGCTGCCGCAGACAGAGCTGACAGCCAGTCTTTTTATCTGAGTGAAAAGGAGCTTTTAAAGAATCTGCAGGATACGACAGATGCGCGACGTTTTATCGAAAGCTGCGGAATGCCGCCGTTAGCGTCTGTTGATGAGGCAAAGGAGCTGGTACTGCAGGCTGAGAAAGAAGGGTGTCTGACACCGGAACAGCTTGAGCGGATTGAAAAGATGCTCACAGCGACAGGAAGGCTGAAGGATTATTTAAACAGAGGGAAGCAGCAGGGAAACCAGCTGGCTTATTATGAGATGAATCTGGATGCCTTGCCGGATTTGCGGGAAGAAATAGCAAGGCAGATTCGGGGAGGGAGAGTGGACGATTATGCATCCAGACAGTTGCTTCGGATTCGCTCTGAGATGACAAAGCTGAAAGAAAAGATGACCCAGAAGGCGGAGCAGGCAATCCGTGCGCATAAAGAGTGCA
This sequence comes from uncultured Eubacterium sp., assembly GCA_947384955.1. Taxonomy (GTDB): domain Bacteria; phylum Bacillota; class Clostridia; order Lachnospirales; family Lachnospiraceae; genus Eubacterium_J. The sequence continues at coordinate 1,533 of CANDJC010000233.1, forward strand.
TGGCTGACAGTTACTGCACGCTTCGCAGCGGACATATCTGTATTCCTGTAAAAAAGGACTGCAAATCCAAAATCCAGGGGATAATCATAGGAAAATCAGCTACGGGGAGCACGCTTTTTATCGAACCTGCATCTGTTGCTAAAATCCAGGAGGAATTTCAGCTGCTCCAGATTGAAGAAGAAAATGAAGTTTACCGCATTCTGTATACGCTGAGTGCCATGGTGGCAGATGCTGCGGAGCTGATGGCGGAAAATATCCGTATGATGGAAAAGCTGGATTTTATATTTTCAAAAGGCAAATTAAGCATTGACATGCATGCGTGTGTGCCGCGGATTAATACGGAACGAAGGATACGTCTGACAGATGCCAGGCATCCTCTGATGGACATTAAAACCTGTGTGCCTCTGCAGTTTGCAATCGGAGACGGCACGAACGGCATTGTAATTACGGGGCCGAATACAGGCGGCAAGACGGTGGCGATTAAAACCGCTGCCTTAAACTGCCTGATGGCCCAGTGCGGGCTGCATGTAACCTGCAAAGAGGCGGATATCTGCATGAACAGTTCGTATTTATGTGATATTGGCGACGGTCAGAATCTGACGGAAAATCTGTCTACCTTTTCGGCACATATCAAAAACGTCCTGGAAATCATGCGGCAGTTAAACCCGGACAGCCTGGTTATTATGGACGAACTCGGCTCGGGGACTGACCCGGCAGAAGGCATGGGCATTGCGGTATCGATATTAGAAGAGCTTAAAAACAGCGGCTGCCTGTTCCTTGTGACAACGCATTATCCTCAGGTAAAAGAATATGCCAGCCGGACAGACGGAATTCAGAATGCCAGGATGGAATTTGACCGCAGCACATTAAAACCGGTTTATCAGATGATTATCGGCGAGGCCGGTGAAAGCTGTGCCTTTTATATCGCTAAGAAGCTGGGCATGCCTTCGAGAATGCTGAAAACAGCCATACAGGCTGCCTATGGAAAAGAGGACGCAGGTGAAGCAGATGCGTGTGAGACACAGATACGCCCGGTGTCATATCCGCGTATTCAAAAATCAGGCCGGCAAAAGAAGAGCGCAGCTTCGGCAGAGCTTTTGCAAAAATTCAAAACCGGTGACAGCGTCATGGTGCTGCCGGATAAGAAAATCGGTATTGTGTGCGAGCCGGTAAATGAAAAAGGAGTCCTGCGGGTGCAGCTGCCGGGAAAGAAAATCTGGATTAATCATAAGCGGGTGAAGCTGCATGTATCCGCGGAGGAACTGTATCCGGAGGACTATGATTTTTCTATTGTGTTTGATACGGTGGAGAACCGGAAAAAGAGGCATCAGATGGAGAGAAAGTATACAGAAGAAACGATAGAATTGCAAAATCCATTGCGTCTTTGAAAAATTTCCAGTATAATAATAAATCGGCAAAAGATACTAACGTTATCGGCGCAGCATTCCAGCCCGCGGCATCCGCGCACCTCGTCTGGTCTGCTGCCTTCATCGAGGAGGAACAAAATGGCTCAAAGAACAGATATCCATAAAATACTGATAATCGGCTCCGGCCCTATCATCATCGGCCAGGCATGTGAGTTTGACTATTCCGGCACTCAGGCCTGCAAAGCGTTAAAAAGCCTGGGCTATGAAATCGTCCTGGTCAATTCGAATCCGGCTACGATTATGACAGACCCGGAAACGGCTGATGTTACTTATATTGAACCGCTCAATGCCGCACGCATGGAGCAGATTATTGCAAAAGAAAGGCCGGACGCGCTGCTGCCAAACCTGGGCGGACAGTCGGGGCTGAACCTGTGTGCGGAGCTTGCCAGTACCGGTGTGCTGGAAAAATACAATGTACAGGTAATCGGCGTACAGACAGATGCGATTGAGCGCGGGGAAGACCGGATTGAATTTAAAAAGGCGATGGACAGCCTGGGCATTGAGATGGCACGCAGTGAAGTCGCCTATTCGGTAGACGAGGCTGTAAAGATTGCTGACAGCCTGGGCTATCCGGTTGTGCTGCGTCCGGCTTATACGATGGGAGGCGCCGGAGGCGGTCTGGTCTATAATGTGGAGGAATTAAAGACAGTCTGTGCCAGAGGGCTGCAGGCGAGCCTGGTAGGGCAGGTTCTTGTAGAAGAGTCTATTTTAGGCTGGGAAGAACTGGAGCTGGAGGTTGTGCGGGATGCGGACAACAATATGATTACCGTATGTTTTATTGAAAATATTGACCCGCTCGGGGTGCATACAGGAGATTCTTTCTGTTCCGCGCCAATGCTTACGATATCGGAGGAAGTGCAGAAGCGTCTGCAGGAGAAATCCTATAAAATCGTAGAATCGATTCAGGTGACTGGCGGCACGAATGTACAGTGGGCGCATGACCCGGAAACGGACCGGGATATTGTGATAGAAATCAATCCAAGGACGTCCCGTTCCTCAGCGCTTGCATCCAAAGCGACCGGTTTTCCGATTGCACTCGTATCGGCAATGCTGGCGTCCGGGCTGACTCTGGCTGAGATTCCGTGCGGAAAATACGGCACACTGGACAAATATGTCCCGGACGGAGATTATGTGGTCATTAAATTTGCAAGGTGGGCATTTGAGAAATTCAAAGGAGCCGAGGATAAGCTCGGTACACAGATGCGTGCGGTAGGCGAAGTCATGAGTATCGGCAAGACGTTTAAAGAAGCATTCCAGAAAGCAGTCCGCAGCCTGGAAACGGGCCGGTACGGACTCGGCCATGCAAAAGATTTCGACCAGAAATCAAAAGCAGATTTATTAAAGCTGCTGATTACGCCGTCGAGCGAGCGGTATTTTATAATATATGAAGCCCTGCGCAAAGGTGCGTCTGTAGAAGAAATTCATGAGATAACAAAAGTAAAACACTATTTCCTGGAACAGATGAAGGAGCTTGTGGAAGAGGAAGAAGCGCTGATGGCTGCGAAAGAGAAGCTTCCGGATGATAACGCGCTGACGGCTGCAAAGAAAAACGGATTTTCTGATAAATATTTAAGCCAGATTTTAGAAATACCAGAAGAAACAATCCGAAACAGAAGAATTTCGCTCGGACTCGAGGAAGCATGGGAAGGCGTACATGTCAGCGGTACGAAAGACAGCGCATATTATTACTCAACCTATAATGCGCCGGATAAAAATCCGATTACAGAAGGAAAGCCGAAGATTATGATTCTCGGCGGCGGGCCGAACCGGATTGGACAGGGCATAGAGTTTGACTACTGCTGCGTACATGCGTCCAAGGCGCTGAAAAAACTCGGTTTTGAAACCATTATCGTAAACTGCAACCCGGAAACGGTATCTACCGATTATGACACTTCTGACAAACTGTATTTCGAGCCGCTGACGTTAGAAGATGTGCTGAGCATTTATAAAAAAGAAAAACCGGCCGGGGTTATCGCCCAGTTTGGCGGACAGACGCCTTTAAATCTGGCTGCTGATTTAGAGAAAAACGGAGTCCGCATACTTGGAACAGCGCCGTCTGTCATTGACCTGGCTGAAGACCGCGACCAGTTCCGCGCCATGATGGAAAAACTGGATATTCCTATGCCGGAGTCAGGCATGGCGGTCAATGTGGAAGAGGCGTTAAAGATTGCGGATGAAATTGGTTATCCGGTTATGGTCCGTCCTTCGTATGTACTGGGCGGAAGGGGAATGGAAATCGTCTATGATAAAGAAATGATGGCGGAATATATGAATGCGGCTGTGGGAGTCACGCCTGACCGTCCGATTCTGATTGACCGTTTCCTCGGACATGCGACAGAGTGTGAGGCAGATGCCATCAGTGACGGAAATCATGCGTTTGTCCCGGCTGTCATGGAGCAT
>CANDJC010000234.1 GCA_947384955.1 uncultured Eubacterium sp.
TTGCCGCAGAAAACTTAGAACTTCCTGCTTTTTGGAAGCGGAACATAAGAAGGAAAAAATTCCCCCGCCCGGCGTCCCATCAGAATCCCTGCGCATCCGAAATACTATTTTTATTTCCATTCAAAGCAGTCATAATCCCCCCGCAGCCAGCATACACTAAACCAAAGAACATCATGCAAAGGTAATTTATGTGCAGTATTGCAGGCTTTTATGATTCTTCTGCCTCCTTTCCCTCAAACCAGGCAGAATTTGAACATATCTTACAAAAGATGTGCCAGGTTCAGGCGCACCGCGGCCCGGACGATTCCGGCACGTTTCTTAGCACAAAATGCGGGCTGTCCCACACCCGGCTTTCGATTATTGACTTAAAAAACGGGCATCAGCCCATGACCCGCTCCAAAAATGACGGTCTCTACCACATTGTATACAACGGTGAAATCTATAATTTAAAATCACTGCGCCAGGCATTGTTTGAACGCGACGTGATACCGAAAACGTCCTCCGATACAGAAATCATCCTCCTGTCCTATCTGACCTTTGGTCCGCAGTTCGTGGAAAAATTAGACGGCATCTTTGCATTTGCCATTTATAACGAACGTCACCAGACCTTAACTTTGTACCGTGACAGCTTCGGTGTCAAGCCGCTGTTTTATACCGTCTTAAACGGCACGCTTATCTTTGCATCTGAAATCAAAGGACTGCTCTGTTTTCCCGGCGTGAAAGCGAAGCTGGATTTAAACGGGCTGAACGAACTGTTTGGCTTAGGTCCTGCAAGGATTCCCGGAAGCGGTGTGTTAAAAGACATCTATGAACTAAAGCCCGGAACCTCCATGACCTGTAACGAATCAGGTTTTCAGACCCATACATATTTCAGGCTGACCAGCCAGCCGCACACGGACTCTTATGAAGACACCATTGAAAAAACCCGTTTTCTTGTAACAGATGCCATTAAGCGCCAGATGATTTCCGACGTTCCCATCTGTACCTTCCTGTCCGGCGGCGTGGATTCCAGTCTTGTTTCTGCTGTCTGCGCAAAAGAGCTTGCCCTGAAAGGCGAGAAGCTTACGACCTATTCCTTTGATTTTACTGAAAACGACAAATACTTTAAGGCAAACAGCTTCCAGCCTTCCATGGACCGCCCGTATGTGGATAAAATGGCTGAATTTCTGCAGTCTGACCATCACTATCTGGAATGCGGAAACAAAACACAGGCAGATAAGCTGTACGAATCCGTCGATGCCCACGACCTGCCCTGCATGGCAGATGTTGATTCCTCCCTGCTTTATTTCTGCGGTGAAGCTGCAAAAAATCATAAAGTCGTGCTGACCGGAGAATGTGCAGACGAGGTATTCGGCGGATATCCGTGGTTTCATAAAGAATCGTTTCTAAACTGCGGCACATTCCCGTGGACGCCTGACCTTTCCCCGCGAAAGCAGCTTTTAAACCAGGAGCTGCTGCAGCGGATGGATATGGACGCCTATGTTCAAAACGCCTATGAAACCGCTATCCGCGAAATCCAGCTCCTTCCGGATGAAAATGAAACCGAAGCGGGCCGGCGCCGGATTGGCTATCTGAATATCCGCTTTTTCATGCAGACACTGCTAAACCGCATGGACCGCACCAGCATGCACTCCGGCCTGGAAGCGCGTGTTCCGTTTGCAGACCGGGAGCTTGTCAGCTATGTATTTAACATTCCCTGGGAAATGAAGGCGAAAGACGGCATTGTAAAAAATGTACTCCGTCAGGCGGCCCGCACCCTGCTACCGGATGAAATTTTATTCCGGAAAAAGAGCCCGTATCCGAAAACATACAATCCGAATTACGAACAGCTGCTTTGTGAACGGCTCAAAAACGTCCTGTCCAGGCCTGACTGCCCGCTGCTGCCGCTGATTGACCAGCATGCTGTCACTCAGTTTTTAGAGCGGCCGAAGGATTATGGCGCACCGTGGTACGGACAGCTGATGGCCGGTCCCCAGATGACTGCTTACTTGCTGCAGACAGAATACTTTTTACGAAAATACCATGTAGAATTAATTATTTAAAACAACATGCATTTGCAGACAATACCGTCCTGCAGACAGAAACGTGCAGCAGGACGGTGTCTGATATGACTGCGGATTCGTCAAAAGTCTTTTTCCAGCATCAAGAACCCTCTCTGGATGCGGCTTTTATGCCAGTCGCCCTTTACTGTGCTCCCATAATTACAGGCTGAAGCTGTCTTCCCTGCAAAGCCTCTTTTAACGTGTCTCCAATAAGTTCCGTATGCGCAATCATAGAATTTTTCTTCTTTTTATAATTATCCTGGCCAAACGGAACAAAATATATATGCTTCATATTCATCAGCATTCCGATATTTTTAAAATTCATGCCCAGCGCATCATTGGTAGAAATCGAAATAATGAGCGGTTTCTCATTCCGAAGATGTGCCTTTGCCGCCATAAGCACAGGAGAATCTGTAATCCCCGCGCACAGCTTAGCCATTGTATTTCCGGTACACGGCGCAATAATCAGCGCATCCAGATACCCTGACGGCCCAATCGGTTCTGCGTCCTGAATCGTGTAAATGCCTTTTTCACCGGTAATTTCTTCCATATCCCTGCGGAATTCTTCTGCCGAACCAAACCGTGTATCCATATTCTGGACATGGAAGGAATAAATTGGAATCACCCGCATATCCTGCCCTGCCAGCTGCTTTGTCACTTCCCTGATTTTTGCAAAAGTACAAAAAGAGCCCGTCACTGCAAGCCCGACCGTCAGCTTCTGCTCCTGTGTCATAAGACAGCACCTCTTTCAGATAAATTTAAATAAGATTCAATAATACTATACAGCAGCTCTGCTGCCGATTTCGGAGCGTATTTTGCCGGAAGCCCGCCGCAGAGCTTTGCATTCAGGCCGTTTTGTGCACAGTATGCATAGTCAATCCCGCCAGGAGACGATGCAATGTCAATCAGAACCGCATGATGACGGATATGCGAAAGACGAGCCGGCCCGAGCACAAGTTCCGGTATCGTATTAAAGATGTATGCAAACTGCCCCCAGAATTCCCCGCCCGGCTTCTCTCCCGTTTCCGTTCCCTGGGTTTTCAAAGAACAGTTGGACACAGTAACTGCCCCTGCTTCATACGTATCTTCCTCTTCTTCCCAGGCCGTAACTGCTTCTAACCCAAAAACCTTTGCAATTTCCAGCCTCTCCTGGCTTTTTTCATATACTGTGACAAGACCTCCAAGCGCTTTCAGACGCTGCGCGAGCACCTGACCGCACCTTCCGTATCCCATAACCAGCATTTTCTGGCCGCACAGCACCTCGTCGCCTGACAGAATTGCTTCGGCAAGCGCTCCTTCGGCTGTGGCAGATGCATTTGCATAAGCCGCACCCGCTTCTTTCATATAGTCGATAAAAAAGATACCCTGCCTTCGTTTGCTTTCTGCCAGCTCAGCCGGAAAATTACATCCAAATACGTACTCTCCCGCCTGCAGCTTATCAGCTATCTGTTCCAGATATTCCGCAGTCTTTGCGGGCGGAAGCATCACGGCATCATAGCCCCCGTCCAGCCAGGAATCGCAGTATGTGACTGTCTGTCCCCTGGCACAGAGCATCTGGAATAAATATTTCTGACGTTCTTCCTTTCCCAAAATAAGAAACCGTCCCATATAACTGCACCTCCACTTTATTTTATGCAGTATTTATGAGACGGTTCCTGTTTCTATTTTCCCTGCCCGGCAGCTGTTTTTACCAGGTTGCTGCTTTCTTCGGCTTATCGACAGTCTGTACTTTAATCATGTTTGTAGTTCCGGCTACACCGAGCGGAACACCCGAGGTAATTACTACCAAATCCCCTGGATTTACAAATCCGTAATCTCTTGCATTATTTACAGCGTGATTAAATAATTCAATCACATCGCTTTCTTCCGTAATCAAAAGCGGCCTGACACCCCAGGACATATTTAACTGCCGTCCTACCTTGTCGTCAATCGTGCATCCGATAATCTGGCATTCCGGACGGTAGCGGGAAATCATGCGTGCAGATGTCCCGGATTTCGTAACGGTCAGAATCGCACTGGCATTCAAATCCAGCGCTGTTGTACAGGTTGCATGGCAGATGGCATCCGTGATATTCGAGTTCGACGTATGATCATGTCCGAAAAACCGTTTTTTATAATCAATATCCTGTTCCGTACGGTTTGCAATCCGCACCATTGTCCGAAGGGATTCCACCGGATACAGGCCTGCTGCAGTCTCCCCGGAAAGCATAATCACGCTTGTTCCGTCATAAATCGCATTGGCAACGTCGGTCGTCTCCGCCCTGGTCGGCCTTGGATTTTTCATCATAGAATCTAACATCTGCGTTGCGGTAATGACCTTTTTGCCTGCCTCATATACCTTCTTAATTATTTTTTTCTGAATCACCGGCACTTCCTCGCTGGCAATCTCAACGCCCATATCTCCCCTGGCAATCATAATGCCGTCTGAAACCGCAATGATTTCATCGATATTGTCAACGCCTTCCCGGTTTTCAATTTTAGATATAATTTCAATATTATCCCCGCCGTTTTCCTTTAAGATTTTACGAATCTGTAATACATCCTCTGCACGGCGCACAAACGAGGCTGCAATAAAATCAAAGTCCTTTTCAATACCAAACAAAATATCCTGTCTGTCTTTTTCGCTGATATATGGAAGCGATAAATGTACGTCCGGCACATTGACGCCTTTGTTATTCGAAACCGTACCGCCATTGACTACGCGGCAGATAATATCTTTCCCCTCAATTGCCTCCACTTTCATAGCAATTAAACCGTCATCTAACAAAATCCTCTTTCCCGGAGCCACATCCTGATACAGGTCCTTGCAGGTAATCGACACCTGCTCTTCGTTTCCTTCCACATCTTCCGAACAGAGACGGAAAAGCTGTTCCGGCTGCAGCTGCACCTTTCCGGTTTTAAATGTCTTCACCCGGATTTCCGGTCCCTTTGTATCTAACAGCGCCGCTACTGGTTTCTGGTATTTCGTGCGTGCTTCTTTTAATGCATTCAGGCGCTTTTCATGTTCTTCATAATTTCCATGCGAAAAATTAAATCTCGCAACGCTCATTCCCTCCCGTACCAGCGCCTCTAAAATATCCGGCTGGTCTGTAGCCGGACCTAAGGTACAGATAATCTTTGTCTTTGTCATGATATTTCCTCCCTATATTGTCAAGTGATTTTCCTTAAAAAATCAAGGAATTTAAAGTT
>CANDJC010000235.1 GCA_947384955.1 uncultured Eubacterium sp.
AACTTCCTGCTTTTTGGAAGCGGAACATAAGAAGGAAAACATTTCCCCGCCCGGCGTCCCATCAAAAACAGCATATACCCATACACCCATAAAAAAAATCAGCCAAGTAATTCACACACATAAAAATGATTTTCCTGGGAATACTGAAAAAAGAAAGACGAAAGACAGGCGGGAATTTCCGCCTGCATATCCGTCAGAAAAAGGAGAATCAATATGACACAGCAGATAGGAAGTCAGAGTCTCCAGTTTGCGGAGGCTCCTTTTATTTTAAGCAGTGCGTCTGTAGCCGGAAAGAAAGAAGGTGAAGGTCCCCTTGGTAAATCATTTGATATGGTATGCAGCAGCGATAAGTTTGGAGAGGATTCCTGGGAGGAATCAGAAAGCACTATGCAGAAGGAAGCTGCTGCGCTTGCTATGGGAAAGGCGTCTGTCTCCCCGCAGGATATAAGATATATCTTTGCGGGAGATTTACTCGGGCAGACGATTGCAACGTCCTTCGGACTGATGAATTATGAAATTCCGCTGTTTGGCCTTTACGGAGCGTGTTCTACCTGCGGAGAAGCGTTGTCCTTAGGGGCTATGTGCATTGCGGGAGGTTTTGCGGACCGCGTGCTGGCTGTTACATCCAGTCATTTTGCAAGTGCGGAAAAGCAGTTCCGGTTTCCCGTGGAATACGCCAATCAGCGTCCCTTATCAGCTACCTGGACGGTTACGGGAAGCGGAGCCTTTGTACTTGGAAAAGAAGGAGGAAAATCTAAAATAACAGGAATTACCACAGGAGTCATTACCGATTACGGAATCCGGGATTCTATGAATATGGGCGCGGCGATGGCGCCTGCAGCGGCCAGGCTGATTGTGCAGAATTTTAAGGATTTTAACCGCACGCCTGCAGATTATGACCTGATTATAACGGGTGATTTAGGATATGTGGGCCAGGAGATTTTATGGAAGCTGGTAAAGGATGAAGGATTTGATATCAGTAAAAATCATACAGACTGCGGAATAGAAATTTTTGACAAAGAAGAACAGGGCACGCAGTCGGGAGGCTCTGGATGCGGATGCTCGGCGGTGACTCTGAGTGCGCATTTTCTGCCGCAGACAGAATCAGGAGCGCTGAAGCGGATTTTATTTGTGCCTACCGGGGCGATGCTTTCCCAGGTCAGCTTTAACGAAGGCCAGAATGTTCCGGGTACGGCGCACGGGGTTGTGATTGAACATGCGGGGTGAGGCTTGATTAACCGGCCTGTGAAAAGGATAAATAGTAAAGTTAAAATGATGCAAAAGCAGAGAGGAGACAGCAGCATGGATTATTTCAATGCGTTCTGGGTCGGAGGACTTATTTGTGCACTGGCACAGATTTTAATGGAAAAAACGAAGATGCTTCCGGGGAGAATTATGGTGACGCTGGTCTGTACCGGAGCTGTTCTTGGAGCGATAGGAATTTATGAACCGCTGATTGAATATGCCGGAGCGGGTGCGAGCGTGCCGCTGCTTGGTTTTGGAAACCTGCTCTGGAAGGGAATGCGGGATGCAGTTGACCAGAATGGATTTATCGGGCTTTTTATGGGCGGATTTACATCCTGTGCGGTCGGAGTTTCCGCAGCTTTGGTTCTCGGGTATCTTGCTTCACTGATTTTCCAGCCGAAGATGCGTAAATAATGAATAGTTTATGCCAGGGTGGAAACAATAATTGTATCATCCTTCACCAGACTGCCTGGATGCAGGAATGATGAAACAAATGTAAAAAAGGAGACAATAGTATGAAAAAATTAATGTTAGGACTTTTGACAGCGCTGGCGCTGACTGTTGGCGCCGGATGCGGTACGACAAAGGATGAACCAAACGGAACAAATCAGAATAATGCTGCAGAAAATGGCACAGGCGGGGCTGCAGACGACAACACAAACTCTGTAACAAACGGTACGGATAACGGAGGAAATATTGTGGATGACGTTGTTGACGGCGTAGAGGATATGACAGGTACAGGAACCGATAACGGTACTGGTAATGATACAAATAACGGCACAGCAGGAACAAATGGCACGACAGGAACCGGCAGCAGCGGAACCGATAACGGTACGACAGGAACCGATCATAACGGCACGGCAGGCACTGACGGTACAGCGGGAACCGGTAATGGCACAGCAGGTACGGATAATAGCAGGGCACGGAACCGATAGCAGGCATAAAAAACTCCCCTTTTAATTCTTAGGGGAGTTTTTTTGCCGGTTAAACTGAATTTACTGATAGGAATAATAGGTATATCCGTATTTTCCGTCTGTTGTCACAGATGCATTGCGCAAATCGACAGGTTTTTTGATTTTTAAGCTGTCTTTACTGATTGTAATTTTAAAATCTTTATAACCCTGGTCAGAAACATAAAGATTCTTTTTTGAGGCTTTGTAAACGGCGGCAGTTTTTTTATCGGCAGTTTTTACTTTGATGCTTAAGTCTTTCAGATACTCGGAATAATGCCCGGAGTTATTTACCATTCTGCATTTAATAACCAGATTTCCTTTGGCATCATAAAAGGCGCTGAAGGCTTCCCAGCTTGCAGAGCCGTTTGGTATCTGGCTGTTTGTAAGCTTTGCGGCTGTATATTTGTTGGACTGAACGGTAACGGTGCATTTGAGCTTTTTCCCGTCGACAGAAGCAGTAATCGTACATTTGCCGGCTTTTTTTGCAGATACCTTTCCTTTGCTGTTTACGGAAGCGACCGAAGGCTTGCTGGATGTCCATTGAATGGAGCCGCTGTTATCGCTGACAGATAACGTTTTGTCAAAACCGGCTGTAATGGTCAGGGCATGGCTGCTTAGTGTGGCTTCCGGTTCATTTCCGATAATGGCAAACTGATAAGCGGCTGATTCATCAAAGATTAATTCAGCCTTGTAATCACCGGCAGGAAGCTCAATGGTGCAGTCATTGAAATAAATATCATTTAAAGGCAGCCAGTCCGGGTCGGAAGCGGTAAAGTGCGTGCTGTCCAATTCAACGCCGGCGCTGTTATAGAGTGTTAATGTAAATCCTACAGGCGTCTCCACAGCTACTGCAAATGCCGCCTGACAGGGGGCCTGGACGGTAAAATCCCTGATAACGGGAACTCCGGCCTGGGCATATTCGGTGCTGGTTTCCGGCTCCAGAATGGCAGTGACTCTGGCATTTACGCATACCGGGCCTGCAGATGCCGAAATGGCAAAAAACAGGAAAGCAAGAAATAAACAAGCGAATTTCTTTCGTAAATTTTTCATAAAATCCCCTTTCTGTAATGCCGCAGCAGTTCAGTCCCCGGATTCAGTAAAGCTTTAGGGAATAAACTGCAGCGTTACGATTGCTTGTAATAACATAAGTATAACGAATATGCTGTTTTGATGCAATCATATTTTACCAAAATATTACAAATTTTTTGCGGGATTTTATGAAAAATATTTATTTATTCATCCATACTGTAATTTGGAGCTTCTTTTGTAATATGAATGTCATGCGGATGGCTTTCTTTTAAGGAAGCAGCGGAAATTTTTATAAATCTGCCGTTTTCGTGCAGGTCCGTAATTGTAGGACAGCCGCAGTAGCCCATGCCGGAACGGATGCCTCCGATAAGCTGGAATACAGTATCTTCGACAGAACCTTTGTAAGCAACACGGCCTTCTACGCCTTCCGGTACCAGCTTTTTCGCATTTTCCTGAAAATACCGGTCTTTGCTGCCGTTTTCCATCGCTGCCAGCGAACCCATGCCGCGGTATACTTTATATTTTCTGCCCTGGAACAGTTCAAAGGTACCAGGAGCTTCGTCGCAGCCTGCAAAGATAGAGCCCATCATACATACGTCCGCTCCGGCTGCCAGCGCTTTTGTCATATCGCCTGAATATTTGATGCCGCCGTCTGCAATGACCGGAATATGGTGTTCTTTTGCTACGTTATAGCAGTCCATGATGGCTGTAATCTGCGGAACGCCGATACCGGAAACGACACGCGTTGTACAGATAGAGCCAGGTCCGATGCCGACTTTTACACAGTCAGCTCCGGCTTCAATCAGTGCTTTGGCAGCTTCTCCGGTAGCAATATTTCCGGCAATCACCTGTAAATCAGGGTAAACGGTCTTGATTTTTCTTACAGCTTCCAGAATATTTTTCGAATGGCCGTGGGCAGAATCCACTACAATGACATCCACATGTGCACCGACAAGCGCGTCGACGCGTTCCATCATATTTGCGGTAATGCCGACGCCGGCGCCGCAGAGAAGCCGTCCCTGCTCGTCTTTTGCAGACTGCGGGTATTTAATCTGCTTTTCAATATCTTTAATGGTAATCAGGCCTTTTAAATTGTTATCTTTATCTACAATCGGGAGTTTTTCTTTTCTTGCTTTTGCAAGAATCTGCTTTGCTTCTTCAAGTGTAATGCCTTCCGGGGCAGTAATCAGTCCTTTTGAAGTCATGCAGTCTTTGATTTTTTTATGATAGTCGGTTTCAAACTTCAGGTCACGGTTTGTGATGATGCCGACTAGTTTGCCGTTTTTGGTAATCGGGACGCCGGAAATGCGGAACTTTGCCATAAGGTCGTCTGCGTCTAAAAGGGTATTGTCTTCAGAAAGTGAAAACGGATCTGTGATAACGCCGTTTTCGGAACGTTTTACTTTGTCTACTTCTTCTGCCTGCTTTTCTACAGACATATTTTTGTGAATGATGCCGATGCCGCCCTGTCTGGCCATGGCGATTGCCATGCGGTGCTCCGTTACAGTATCCATGCTTGCGCTCATCATGGGAATATTCAGGGAGATTTTGTTTGTCAGTTTTGTTGACAGATCAATCATGTTTGGGGTTACTTCTGAGTAGGCTGGAACTAAAAGCACGTCGTCAAATGTAATTCCTTCGCCGATAATTGTTGCCATATTCTGTGTCCTCTCTTTCTTCGGGTACGTACCGACCGGTGTGTTTTCTTGTATGCTTGTGTAATTTTATCAATTCTACAATATGGGTGTGGAAAAGTCAATGGAGAGTTTGGAAAAATTTTTGCGGGTGGAGACAGGGGGGAATTGCTGTGCGGATGGCGGGGATGACTGGATACGGATGGCGGGAGGGGGGAGATGATGTGGCTGTGCGGATGGCGGGAGAGGGGAGATGATGTGGCTGTGCGGACGCCGGGAGAGGGGATTTGCCCGGTCTTCCTGCGGCGGCTCCAGAATGTTAAGAATCCCTAAGCATTCTGCATTTACGCTGTGGCCCCGGAC
>CANDJC010000236.1 GCA_947384955.1 uncultured Eubacterium sp.
GAGCAGAAAACTAAGAACTTCCAGCTTTTTTCCAGAGTCACATCCAAAGGAAAAACTTTCTCCATCCGGCTGACAGTGGCTCAATTTACGATTTTAAAGAAGACTTTATGATTTAGAGAAGATTTTATGATTTAGAGAAAATGTTATGATTTAAGAAGATGTTGTGATTTAGAGAAGATGTTATGTTAGAGAAGATTTTATGATTTAAAGAATCAGCATAGGACGGATTGTTTTGGATATTGGCTGTTATACAGTTTATATTGTGATAAGATGATAGCTGCTAAATATTAAACTTCGGTTCTGGTGCACTGTAAAATAAATAACTGGTCATTTTGCTTGTCTAAATTTTTAAGAGCATGTGGCAAAAAATTCAATTTACCCCAGTATACCCTCGCTTTTTGCCATTCACTTTAAAAGGTTTATTCAGCGCAATATAACCAGTTATTTATTTTACAGTGTATCAGCCGCATACACTTTTATATCTTTGATAAACCGGCAGATTACAACTGTATGCCAGTCAGTCCATTTTGATAGTCTGCTTTACTTGCCTATTCCCGATATAAGCAAATGCGGCTATCCATCTTGCTAACTTGAATTTATCGAAAACCAGCTGGACGGAGAAATTGTTTCCTTCTGATGTGACTCTGGAAAAAAGCTGGAAGTTCTTAGTTTTCTGCTCAGTATCCAGGATTTGGGGCTCACTGTCTGTCGCCGTATAAAACCCCGAAGCCCCAAAAGGCGCCTGCCAGTGCCACAGCTTACAGCTGCCAGTAACGCCAGGGAATCAGGCGCCGGTCCGTCCGCAGCCAGAACCCCGGCGCAGAAAACTTAGAACTTCCTGCTTTTTGGAAGCGGAACATCAGAAGGAAACAATTTCTCCGTCCAGCGTCCCGAAAGAAACAGCGCATAACTACCGGTCATTCCACTCAAACGAACAGCATTAATAAAAAAACGCTAACTTGAAAACAGCATCTCCTTTTAACGGAATATATGAAACGCCATCCGGTAAAAGGAGAAGTTTTTATATAAAATCAGATATAGGAGGCGGTATTGATGAAGAAAAACAGGTGCATATGCATACTGCTGTCCGCGGCTCTGTCAGCATGTGCCTGCAGCACAGGGGTACAGCAGAACCATACAAAACCAGGGACAGGCAGCATCCAGACAGCCCGTCCAGGCATTCAGGCAGGCGGAGCAGAAGAAGTCCGTTCAGATACACAGACAGGCATTGAAGCTCCATCCCGTACAGAAGCAGAGCAGGATTTGGCGGATATTCTTCCGGCGGAACCGGTTACGCTGGAGGTTTATTCGCAGCTTAGCAGTTACCAGGGGGAGCAGCAGGGGTGGTTTGCGCAGATTTTACTGGAAAAGTTTCATGTAAAGCTGAATTTTATTTATGACGGCAGTGAGGATTTTTACAGCAGGAGAGCGGAGAGCGGCAGTCTTGGGGATATTGTGATATGGGGTACGGATTCGGACCAGTATCATTCCGCCATAAGAAACGGCCTGCTGCTGGACTGGGAAGAAGACGGCCTGCTGGAGGAATACGGTTCTTATATGAAGGAGCATATGAAAAAGGCGCTTGAGAAAAACCGCAAAAATTCAGACGGGCATATTTATGGATTTGGGTATGACGTGGCAGCGGAAAGCGGGGAATACGGAGAGTTTGATTATCACCCGGATATCCGCTGGGATTTATATGAAAAGATTGGAAAGCCGCCGGTAAAGGAGCTGGAAGATTATGTCGGTGTATTAAAGCAGATGAAGGAAATCTGTCCGCTGTCCGATTCCGGGCAGGAAACATACGGCGTGTCGCTGTTTAGTGACTGGGACGGGGATATGATGATGTTTGCAAAATCTGCCTGTACCAATTTTTTCGGGCAGGATGAATTCGGCGTGGGGCTTTACCGTGTGAGTGACGGCTCGTTTGAAGGATGTCTTGCAGAGGGCGGCAGCTATGAGCGGGTGCTTCGTTTTTATAATGAGCTGTACCGGGAAGGGCTGCTCGACCCGCAGTCTGAAACGCAGGGCAGTGATGAATGTATGAAGGATTATCAGGACGGGGCGGCATTTTTCTGCATTTTTGGCTGGCTTGCCGCGCCGCAGTATAATACGGTCAGCCATACGGCGGATGGGAAAATCATGCTTCCGTTAGCAGCGGAAAATCAGAATACGCTTGTATACGGTCTGAATGAAAACGGCGGAAACAGGCTGTGGACGATTGGCTCACAGACGAAATATCCGCAGCTTGTCATGGCGCTTATGAACTGGCTGTGCACGCCGCAGGGAAGGCTGACGCAGGAATACGGGCCGAAAGGCATCGGCTGGGATTATGACCTTGAGAAAAATACCTGCCTGATGGACCTTCCGGCAGATGATACGGGCAAAGACCGCAGGATGCCGGAAGGAAGCGGGTACAGCGGAACATGGTCGGAAGGCATTCCGCAGTTTAATAACACAACCTGGACACTGAATACAGTAAATCCAGAGTCGGCCGGACAGACTTATCATTCAAAAAGCTGGCCGAATGTGAAAAGCGCGGATGTCAGCGCGGCAGAGAAACGGTGGCGGGAAGAAAATCATGCCGCAGATGCAGAGGAATATCTGTCGTCCTTTCGGTATTCCGTTGCAAAGCCAAACACTTATACAGCCAGTGAAAAATCTCCGCAGCTTAGCGAAACATGGGGTAGGGTTACAGAAATTATCAGAAACGGCTCCTGGGATGCCGTATTTGCGGATACGCAGAAGGAATTTGAACAGATTTTAAAAACGATGCGCGCCAGTGCAGATGATGCCGGTTATGCAGAATGTACCCGCTGGTGTGAAAAAGAAGCAGCGCGGCGTAAGGCACTGGAAGAATAAAAAGAGCCAGAGGACGCCTGACGGAGCAGAGAAAGAAGCAGAGAGCGGCAGGGCGCCGGAAGAGAGAAGGAAGCCGGAATCTGTCTGAAAAAGCGGGAAAGAAGCAGTAAGCGGCAGGGCGCCGGAAAGATAGAAGACTGGCGGTTACGGGTGATAAGGAGCGGGAGGGAAAGATGGAAAAAAGGAAAAGAAAAATCAGCCTGATATGGAAGCTGATGGGTATGTCTGTGCTGCCTGTAGTAATACTTGGGATTATTTTAACTGTGTATGGACAGTCCAGTTTGAAAAAGAGCCTGAAAAAGGAGATTTACGAAGGGTTAAAAAGCGCGGCGCTGGCGGTGCAGGGAGCTTATGACGCTGCCGGAAACGGGGATTTTGTTATGCTCGAATCCGGGAATGTAATCAAAGGCACGTTTGTCGTCAGCGGGAACTACAGCCTGGCGGACAAGCTGAGCAGCGAATCCGGGATTGACGTTTCACTATATTATGGCAGTGATATTGTGGTGACTTCTTTAATGGATGACAGGAAGGAGCGCATGACACAGGACACAGTCAGCGCGGAAGCACAAAAGGCCGTTCTGGAACAGGGGAAAGAATATTTTTCAGAAGATATTATGCTTGGAAAAGAGCGGTATTACGGGTATTACATGCCTGTTACCAGTCAGCAGGGCAGTGTGTATGGCATGATTTTTACCGGAAAAAAGAGCGCGCAGGTCAATGCGGCTATCACCGCGGATGCGCTTCAGATGAGTCTTTTAAGCATTGCGGTGATTGCTGCAGCGCTTGTTTTAACCGCTGTCATGGCGGCATCGATTGCGGGCGCGTTAAAGAATATGATGAATCAGTTTGGAAAAGTGGCGGACGGGAATCTGACGGAAATACAAAAGACAGGGGGAAAGAGCCGCCGGGATGAGATTGGCGATATGCTGCATGGAATTCAAAAGCTGCGGTCATTTCTGAGGGAAATGATTGGAAGCATGCAGCATTCCGCCGGGGTGCTGACACAGTCGGCCAGAGAGCTCGAACAGGCAGCGGATATGACCAGCAGCGATTCCGATAAAGTAAGCCAGGCAGTCAGCGAGATTTCAAACGGGGCTGCTTCCCAGGCGAAAGAAACAGAGGAAGCCATGGGGGACATGGAAAGAATGGAGCGCGTAATCGGCGAGATGGCGCAAGATATTACTGTGATGACTGAAATTACCGGCGAAATGGGAAAGGCCGGGGAAGACGCAGACCGGATTTTGCAGGAGCTGGCAGCTTATATTAAAAAAACAACCGAGGCATCGGCTGTCATAGCCCGCCAGATTCAGGCTACGAATGATTCTGCCCAGCAGATTCAAAAAGCCGTCGAGATGATTACAGAAATCGCGGATGAAACAAACCTGCTGTCGTTAAACGCTTCCATTGAGGCAGCCCGCGCAGGCGAGCAGGGAAGGGGATTTGCGATTGTGGCATCACAGATTCAAAAGCTCGCAGAACAGTCCGGCAGCTCTGCCCAGCAGATTGAGCAGATTATCAAGGTGCTGCTTCACGATGCACAGACAGCCGTACATACCATGGACCAGGTGACGGAGATTGTAGCCAGCCAGGAAGAAAAACTGGGACAGACCGGAGACTGCTTTGAACTGGTCAGCAAAGGCATCCAGCAGTCACTCGGCAAAATGGAACGCATTCAGCAGCAGTCAGAATCGCTGGATGACGTCAGGGGGCAGATTATGAATATGATTACGTCTCTTTCTGCCATTTCACAGGAAAATGCTGCTGCAAGCGAGGAAACAGCTTCGTCTGCGGTGCAGCTGAATGAACGGGTAAAACAGATGACACAGGAAGCGGCTGTGCTAAAGGAACTGGCGGCAGGGCTGGAACAGCAGACGGGATTTTTTAGAATGATTTAACGGAAAGGGCTTTTGGCAGGTCTGATAATCTGCTGAAAGCCTTTCATAAACAGCAATCGGTTCCCTCAAAAGTGCGAACGGTTCCCCGGACCTTCCCGCCAGCCCCTTTCAATGCTAATATAACAGCATCTTATTTTTTCAAGGAGGAATATTTATGCACCAGCTTACCCGCAGAAACAGACATCTGCTGAAACGGTTCCTGGCTGCGGCCCTTTCCGCTGCGGCGATATGCACGTCGCTGCCTTTTGCGCCGCAGACAGCCAGGGCAGCAGCGCCCTACGTCAGCCTGAGAACCCGCTTTAAGACGCTGCAGACCGGGCAGAGCAGCTGGA
>CANDJC010000237.1 GCA_947384955.1 uncultured Eubacterium sp.
GCCTGGAAATGTCCCGCCTGTTTTCATGTGACAAAGGTAGATTTGCCGCACTGTCCGGCAGAGCTTTTAAGCCTTGCCGAAAATCCGAATATAGACAGGGTCATTCTCCAGCTTCACGGCGGCGGCTATATCGGTGCCATGCGCAATGCATACCGTTCATTTGCCGGATTATATAATGAAATCGGCGGCGGCATCAATGTGTTTACGCCGGATTACCGGGTAGCGCCGGAAAATCCGTATCCGGCAGCGTTAGAAGATGCGCTGTCAGCTTATGAATGGCTGCTGCAGACAGGAGTTCAGCCCGGGAAGCTTGTAATTGCCGGAGATTCTGCCGGAGGCGGGCTTGCGGCGGCGCTGTGCCTGTATCTGAAGGACCATGGAATGGAGCTGCCGGAAGGCCTGATTCTGATGTCGCCGTGGACGGATCTGACAGCCAGCGGGGAATCTTATGAGACGAACTATACCTTAGACCCGCTGTTTGGCAACACCAGAGAAAGCATGATTTACAACATGGATTATGCAGGAGACGAAGACCCGAAAAATCCTTATATTTCACCGCTCTTTGGTTCTCTGGAAGGATTTCCGCCGATGTTAATTCAGGCAGGCTCGATTGAAATGCTCTTAAGCGATTCCGTTTCCTTTGCAAAGAAAGCAAAAGAAGCCGGGGTAAAAGTAAGACTCAGCATTTATGAAGGGATGTTTCATGTCTTTCAGATGGGCGAGCTGATGCTCCCGGAGTCCAAACGTGCCTGGGAGGAAGCCGGGAAATTTCTTCGGGTTTTGGACCGCAGGCGGAAAGGCACATTCAGCCTGCAGGAAGAAGAAGATATGTATGAATAAAAATATGATAAATTAATTATTAAATTTTGGAACATAGGTTGCCAAAACATGCGTATTTTCTTATAATAGGAGATAGTCTGGCTGGTGCCGGCAAGAAGAGGGAATGGAGCTGTATATATGTCTGATCATGATTTTAGGGAAGTGGACATCGTAAAGTCCAAAGAAAATATAGAAGATAAAAAAGAAGATAACAAAGACGATTACGAGGAAGTCTGCTATATCTGCCACCGTCCAGAGAGCGTGGCGGGAAAAATGATAAAAATACCGAATAATATCTGTATCTGCCAGGACTGCATGCAGCGTACATTTGACGGCATGAATCAGTCGGGATTCCGTCTGGACGATATTTTAGGCCCGCTGAATATGAATGGCAAAATGCCGAATATCAGCATGATTAATCTGGCGGATTTGCAGAATATGATGCCGAACGCGCAGAAAATCAAAAAGAAAAAGCCGAAAGAGAAAAAGCAGGCTCCTGTATTTGATATCAGCGCGATTCCGGCTCCGCATAAAATAAAAGCAAAGCTGGACGATTATGTCGTAGGGCAGGAGCACGCGAAAAAAGTGGTTTCCGTTGCTGTGTACAATCATTATAAGCGGATTGCCAGCGACAGCAAAGATGAAATCGAAGTGGAAAAATCCAATATGCTTATGGTAGGCCCTACCGGTTCCGGCAAGACTTATCTGGTAAAGACGCTGGCAAAGCTTCTGGATGTGCCGTTAGCGATTACAGACGCGACTTCGCTGACAGAAGCAGGATATATCGGCGATGATATCGAAAGCGTAGTATCCAAACTGTTAGCAGCCGCGGACAATGATGTAGAGCGCGCCGAGCACGGGATTATTTTTATAGACGAAATCGATAAAATCGCAAAAAAAAGAAATACGCATCAAAGAGATGTCAGCGGGGAATCCGTTCAGCAGGGAATGCTCAAGCTGTTAGAGGGCGCGGAGGTAGAAGTGCCCGTAGGAGCCAGCAGCAAAAATGCAATGGTGCCGATGACAATCGTAAATACGAAAGATATTTTATTTATCTGCGGCGGGGCGTTCCCGGACTTAGATGAAATTATCAAAGAGCGGTTAAATAAAGCTTCTTCTATCGGATTTCAGTCTGACTTAAAAGATAAATACGATAAAGAAGAAAACCTGCTTTCACAGGTTACCGTGGAAGATATCCGTAAATTCGGCATGATTCCTGAATTTATCGGAAGGCTGCCGATTCTGTTTTCGCTTGAGGCGCTGACGGAAGATATGCTTGTGCGGATTTTATCGGAACCGAAAAATGCCATTATTAAGCAGTACCAAAAGCTGCTTGCTTATGATGAGGTGCGCCTGGAATTTAACGACGATGCGCTGCATGCCATAGCCAAAAAGGCAAAAGAAAAAAAGGTCGGTGCAAGGGCTCTGCGGGCAATTATCGAAGAATTTATGCTGGATATTATGTACGAAATACCAAAAGATGACAATATCGGCACGGTTACGATTACCGGGGATTATGTCAACGGACAGGGCGGGCCTCTGATTACCATGCGGGGCACGATGGGACTGCCGGACCATGCAGCCGGAAATCTCGGGGCAGGCTGATAATGGAACATATAAAATAAAAAAGGCACGCTGAAACAGATTCACCTGTGAAAGATATTAATGATTTTCTGGCACAACAGAACTGTGCTGCAGATACTATAAGGAGGAACAAATGTCAGAGTCATATGCAGAAGTGATTGTCCATGACGAAAAAGATGTAAAAGGAAAACAGCTGAAAATCATTCTGATTGGCATTACTGTTTTATTACTGGTACTGGGAGCGCTTTATTTCGCGCTGCTGCTGACGCCTGGTATCATTATGATTTTTGTCAGTATTTCAATGCTTAAAAACCGTTACTGTGAATATGAATATCTGCTCGCTGCGGACGAACTGGATATTGCGGTTGTAAAAAACCGGAGCAGAAGAAAGAAATTAGCAACGTATTCTCTGAGCGAGCTGCAGTGCATGGCGCCGGTGAATTCTCACAGGCTGGACAGATATCATTCCAATCCGCAGTTAAAGGTGCGTGATTTTTCTTCCGGAAACAGCGAGCATGATATTTACAGCATGATTTTTTCCAGCAGCGGAATGCTTCAGGAAGTAAAAGTCGAGCCGACAGCGGTTATGCTGGATGAGGTAAAGAAACATCATGCCAGCATTGTATTTTCAGACTGACGGCAAAGGATATTATGCCAGAATGTATGGTATCGAACATATTCGGGAACGGTTCATATAGAACCTGCAGGAAGCGTGCCGGATATTCGGGAACGCTGTTTAAGGCCATTATATCAGGCCGTGAAACTGGATTGTGGACTGTGAAGCAGGAAAAAGGCATGAAAAGGATTTGATGTTTAACCTTTTCATGCCTTTTTCATATGATAAAACAGATTGAAAAATTCAGGAGTGTTTGTATGCCAGACTGCCAGGAAGAGATTTATTCCAACGATTATTTTGATTTCATCATAGCCAGAGAGTTTTTAGAGGACCTTCCGGAAAGGGAATTCTGCACGCAGCAGCTGAGTGCAGACTATGAGGCGGTCCATTACCAGAGGTATGAAAACGGGACAGAGCTTCCAATGAAAGACGTATCCTACCGCGTGATTCCAAGGTGCTTTGGCCTGTTAAATAATGAAGCCCTGGGAGAGAGCGGCATTTTAAAAGTCCGGGACCAGCCGAACCTGGCACTGACCGGACGCGGCGTTCTGATGGGCTTTATCGATACGGATTTTGACTATACCAATCCTTTGTTCTGCAACTCAGACGGAACGACAAGGGTAGAAAGAATCTGGAATCAGGAAGACAGAAACGGGATTCCGCCGAAAGGGTTTTTATATGGAAGCGAATATACGAGAGAGCAGATTAACGAGGAACTCCTGGCAAACAATGATTCCATGACCGCGAAAATACCTTATGCAGACGGGCACGGGACATTTCTGGCGGCGCTGGCGGCGGGCTCCGAGGATTTTGCAAATCAGTTCAGCGGAGCCGCGCCGGAATGCGACATCGTATTTGTCCAGCTAAAGCCCGCAAAACAATACTTAAAAGATTTTTACTTTATTCCGGATGAAACGCCGGTATTTCAGGAAAATGACATTATGGCGGGGCTTCGTTATCTGAACATGTTAGCGACAGAGCTGCGGAGGCCGCTGTCGGTCTGCATAGCGTTAGGAACCAATATGGGCAACCGTGCAGGGCTGAGTCCGATTGCACGCGCCCTGAATGAAATCTCGTCACGCAGGCAGCGCTGTGTGACCATTGCCAGCGGAAACGAAGCGGATAAAAGGCATCATTTTCAGGGCGGCATTTCCGCGCAGAACGGACAGGAACGTGTGGAAATCAGTGTATCGGACGGCGTAAAAGGATTTATTGCCGAAGTATGGGCCGAAGCGCCGGAGCTGTACCAGGTAACAGTCATTTCTCCTACCGGCGAACGTTTCCGCGCCCTTCCGTCCGCTCCGGGCAGCCATACGGAATACCGGTTTTTATTTGAGGGCACAGTCGTAACCGTGGACTATCTTCTGACCGGGGCAGTCAATTCAAATGAACTGATTTATATCCGTTTTCAAAATCCGATTCCCGGAATCTGGGTTTTGAATGTGTCTGTACGGAATTTTGCTGACGGCATCTATCATATCTGGCTGCCGATGACCGGCATGATATCGGGCGATGCTGTTTTTATACGTTCGAATCCGGATACTACACTGACGGTTCCGTCAGATGCTGAAGTGCCTATTACGGTGGCGGGGTATAACGGCCTGGACGGGAGCATTTACTTTGAGTCAGGGCGCGGGTTTACGGCTACAAATGATATTAAACCGGATATCGCGGCTCCGGCTGTTAATGTATATGGGCCGGTTGGGGAAGGGAAGTTCGAGACACGCAGCGGTACGAGCGTGGCTTCCGCTGTCGCGGCCGGGGCTGGGGCGCTGATGCTGGAGTGGACCGGGGTCAGGAGGAATGATATCGGGGCGACTACGGCGAATATTAAGACTTATTTTATACGCGGTGCGGTGCGGGATGATGCGAAGAGCTATCCGAACCGGGAATGGGGGTGGGGACAGCTGGATTTGTATAAGACGTTTGAGAATTTTCGGAATGTTTGAGAGATATTAAGAAAACAGCTGCTTGTTAACATAAAAACAT
>CANDJC010000238.1 GCA_947384955.1 uncultured Eubacterium sp.
ATATCTGTTTCTTTGAAAATACGGGATGTTTTGGTTTGAATTTGACATCTGTTTCTTTGAAAATATGGGATGTTTTTGGTTTGATTTCGATATCTGTTTCTTTGAAAATACGGGATGTTTTGGTTTGAATTTGACATCTGTTTCCTGTAAAATATGAGATGTTTTTGGTTCCAACTTCGGCTCGCTTGCCTGCTATAAATTAGGCATTACCTATACATCCGCTGCATTTCATATAGCAGAGAAAAATGTACACATATGATGATTCTCTTAAACTGACACCCGAATACAGCTTTTCAGATTTCGATATATTTTTGTAATAATTAATATTGTATCTTAATATATTTGTTTCTATTTAATCTGTATCCTGTATCAAATCAAAAGCTTGTAAACTGGTGATATTAACTATAAATGAGAAAATTCAAAATAATTGCCAAAACATTTTTTTGCTGTTTGCAAATGTTATACAAAACAGTATTTCTAAAATATATTATATAACCAATGCAAAACGGTTTAGTTCATTAAAACCTATGGTTTGCCATGAATAAGTCAAAACATTTAGTACATTTTTCAGATTTGTTCATTCATAGATTGTAGTATATTTTTCAGATTTGTTCATTCATAGATTTTAGTACATTTTTCAAATTTGCTCATTCACAGATATTAATAGAATATTGTCTGTATATCTAGCTAAATTTGTACTGAACGGCAAACTGCCCATGAATTTTCCTTTAAGCTGCTAAAACTTAAAATAACCGCCAAAATGTAAATTCAGTCAGCGTAAATTCAGCCAAAAACAGCTGGATGGAGCAAGTGTTTCCTTCTGATGTGACTCTGGAAAAAAGCTGGAAGTTCTTAGTTTTCTGCTCAACACCCAGGATTTGGGGCTCACTGTCTTTAACAGGATAAAACTTTGAAGCCCCAAAAGGCGCCTGCCAGAGCCACTGCTTAAATCCAGCCAGCAACGCCAGGGCATCAGGTGCCGGTCCGTCCGTTACCACAGCTTTGACGCAGAAAACTTAGAACTTCCTGCTTTTTGGAAGCGGAACATCAGAAGGAAACACTTGCTCCATCCAGCGTCCCTCCTACTATCCCCCTCCCCCCTGTTATTTACAAAAAAGGAGCGTAAATAAATATGAAAGAACAAATTTTAATTGTAGACGACGAGAAAGAGATTGCCGATTTACTTGAAATCTATCTGCAAAACGACGGCTATCAGGTGCACAAATTCTACAATGGAGCGGATGCTCTTTTGTGCGTGGAGCATACACAGCTGGATTTAGCCATCATTGATGTCATGCTGCCGGATACGGACGGTTTCAGCATCTGCCGTAAAATCAGGGAAAAGCATTTTTATCCTGTGATTATGCTTACAGCAAAGATTGCGGATACGGATAAAATCATGGGACTTACCATAGGTGCGGATGATTATATTACAAAGCCATTTAATCCGCTGGAAGTGATGGCGAGGGTGAAGACGCAGCTTCGAAGGTATACGCGTTATAATAAGCTTGCGGACAGAAAGCAGGAAACAGAAGAATATGATATCCGGGGGCTTTTGATAAATAAAAATACGCATAAGTGCTGTCTGTATGGAAAGGAGCTGCAGCTGACCCCGCTGGAATTTTCGATTCTCTGGTATTTGTGCGAGCATCAGGGAACGGTTGTTCCGTCTGAGGAGCTGTATGAGGCAGTCTGGGGTGAGAAATATCTGAACCAGAACAATACAGTTATGGCCCACATCGGCCGTCTCAGGGAAAAAATGAATGAGTCAGCCAGAAAGCCGAAATTTATCATCAATGTATGGGGAGTTGGATATACGATTGAAAAATAAGAAAAAGAACGATGATTTCCGGCATTTTAAGTCAAAAATTTTTACAAGAACTGTCATACTGGCGCTGTCTGCGGTGTGCGTGATATGGATGCTGTATGTGTTTGTATTTTTTGGGCGGTTTGCTGACTTTATGGTGGAAATGTATCAGACACTGTTTCATATGCAGTATAAAGAAGCGCTGAATCTGTATCAGCAGACATTCCGCAATCATATGGTGCTGCTTTTTTTCATAGCGGTGGTGCTTGTATTTTTTACGGTATTTCGGATTTATTTAAACTGGTTTACGAAATATTTCGAAGAAGTCAATCAGGGCGTGGACAGCTTAAGCAGGGAAGATGCCGGAGAAATTTCACTTTCGCCGGAGCTGCTTGCGCTAGAGCGGAAAATGAACGCTGTCAGGCATACGCTTGAAAAGCAGAAAAATGAAATGATACAGGCGGAAAAGCGGAAAAATGATTTAATTATGTATCTGGCGCATGATTTGAAAACGCCGTTAGCTTCTGTCGTCGGTTATCTGAATCTTCTCAATGACGAAAGGCAGATATCAGACGAATTAAGAGAAAAATACCTTTCGGTGGCTTTGCATAAGGCAGAGCGGCTTGAAGATTTAATCAGCGAATTTTTTGAAATTGCAAAATTTAATCTGACGAATATCACACTCCAGTACAGCAGAATCAATCTGACCCGTCTTTTGGAGATGCTTGTGTATGAGTTTCAGCCAATGTTTAGAGAAAAGGAGCTGACCTGCAGCCTGGAACTGGAAGAAGAGCTGATGATGATGTGCGATGCTGATAAAATCCAGCGCGTGTTTGATAATCTGCTGCGGAATGCGGTGCGCTACAGCTTTCGCGGCACAGAAATTACAATAGCGGCAAAAAGACAGGAGGAATATGCAGCCGTTACATTTACCGATTTTGGCGATACGATTCCGAAAGAAAAGCTGGAACAGATTTTTGAACAGTTTTACCGGCTGGATGCTTCCCGCAGTACAAAGAGCGGCGGCGCGGGGCTGGGACTTGCGATTGCAAAGCAGATTGTTGAGCTGCATGGAGGGAGAATCCGGGCTGAAAGTGAACATGAAAAAACCAAATTTCAGGTTCTGCTGCCGGTGAAGAAAGACGGGGAATAAAGGCCGGCTTCCTGTAAGTAAATTGTAAGAAATACAGCAGAAAAATAAAAGAATGATTTTTGAAAAAACGGATAAACTGCATCCTTGTAACTGGTAGAATCAAAATACCGGGACAAGGGTGTTTTTTATTTGCAGAAAATGAAATGCCTGCCGAAAGTGTGGACAGCCTTGCAGACGGGAGAGAAACTCGTAAGACTATTACGCATGAAAAGCAGGTGCAGATGGAAAACTTTGGTTTATGCAGCAAATACCCATAATGGCAGGCAGTAAACGGCGCAAAAGAAATGCAAGATACAGTGTAAAATCACGATACGCAAAAGGAAAATATCAATACCCTGAAAAAGTAAAAAAACTGATTCACCCATGAATTTAGGCTGAAGTGAAGTGTAGAAGCAAATTTGAAATTTTTATAATATTTCTATTGACACGTACACTTTCATATGCTAATCTGTACTAGTACAAATAATACACATAGTACAACATATACACATAACACACTCTGAGGCAGATGGATGGAAAGAATTCATAAGGACAGAGTACCTTTTTTATCCAAATGACTGATTTATGAACAGATGCAAGGCGCTTTGTGTAAATTAGTTCTTTACAGCATCATACGGCAGGGTGAAAAACAGATGAGTCTGCGTAAATTAGCAGGACAGCTGCAATAAATTCAAATACCAGTCAGAAAGCTTACCATAAATCAGAGCAGAAAGGCTTTAATTCAAAATTTTACAAAAAGAAAGAGGTGTGTGGGATGCACAGAAAAAAGATAGCGGTTATATTTGGAGGAAATTCTACAGAATATGAGGTATCACTGCAGTCGGCATATGCGGTACTGGAAAATATCAATCCAGAGAAATATGAAATCATTCCCGTAGGGATTACAAGAAACGGAGACTGGTATCATTTTACAGGCAGAATAGAAAAAATCTGTGACAATACCTGGTATCAGGATAAAGAAAATTTAAAGCCTGCTGCGGTATCTTTTAACCGTTTGGCGAAAGGGCTTTTCGAATTGACAGAGGAAGGCTTTTGCAGCATTCCGGCCGACCTGGTCTTTCCAGTGCTGCATGGCAAAAACGGGGAAGACGGCACGCTCCAGGGTGTATTTGAACTGGCGGGGATTCCGGTAATTGGCTGCGGCACGCTTTCGTCAGCCCTTTGCATGGATAAAGACAGAGCACATAAGCTGGTGAGCCAGGCAGGAATAGCTGTTCCAAAATCAGTTACCTTTAAAGCAGACAGCAGAAACGCAGCATACAGAAAGATAGAGGACAGTCTGTCTTATCCTTTGTTCGTAAAGCCGGTCCGGGCAGGCTCTTCTTTTGGAATTACAAAGATAACGGAGAAAAGCCAGCTGGATGATGCTGTGAATCTGGCATTCGAGCATGATACGGAAGTGACTGTCGAACAGGAAGTACAGGGGTTTGAGGCAGGCTGTGCGGTGCTTGGGATAGATGAACTGACAGTGGGCAGGGTGGACGAAATCGAATTATCAGACGGATTTTTTGATTATACAGAAAAATATACTCTGAAAACATCCAAAATCCATATGCCCGCCAGGATAGATGCTGAAACAGAAAGGAGGATACAGGAAACTGCTAAGACGGTTTACAGGGTACTCGGCTGTTCGGGGTTTGCAAGGGTGGATTTGTTTTATACGCCGGGTGGGGAAATTGTATTTAATGAAGTAAATACAATTCCAGGATTTACGTCTCATAGCCGTTATCCGAATATGATGAAGGGAGTCGGGATGTCATTTGCGCAGATGCTGGATAAACTGATTGGGATGTATGCGGAATAAAATGTGTGGAGGGGGGGATGAGGGGGGAGGTCTTTCGGGACGCCGGAAGTACAAATTTTTTACACAGGCTGTTCCGCGAACAAAAAGCACGAAGTTGAAAAATTTGTTAGCCCGGGCTGGGGGTGGGGGAGGACCCGCGCC
>CANDJC010000239.1 GCA_947384955.1 uncultured Eubacterium sp.
GACAGTGCGGCAAATCTACCTTTGTCACATGAAAACAGGCGGGACATTTCCAGGCCGGCTCTACCAGCTTCTTTCGGATTTCGCCGTTTTTAAGCTTCGGCCCAATCAGACGGTCCGCGGTCATCCACGCAATCATATCACGGACAATCGCGGCAGGCACACTGCTTTTTCTTTCTTCTTTCGCTTCTCTTTTTATTCCTTCTAAAGCCATTTCTATTCCTTTCCAAAAACAAATTACATCACATGGAATCTGCGTTTCAGTTCATTCCTGGCCCGCCTGCCCCCGATGATAAAGGCAGCCAGAAACATTGCGCAGGACAGCCCGAATGCCAGATAGCTCATAAGCGGATGCCGGATAATTCCCGCAAGGCTGCACAGCACGCAGACTCCGCTGCAAAGAATCATAAAAATCTGAAACAGCAGATAACTCTGCCAGTTGCGCATATTGACAAACATGACAATCACAATCATCACATCAATCACAAGCAGCGCTGCCGGAACTGCATAATCCAGCGACCAGTGCGTAAATCCAAATACATAATCAATCAATACCATATAAGCAGCCGTACATGCGACTAACAGCAGTGTCTTGCTGCGGTATCCCGCATGCTCATTTTCCACAATAAAAAACAAAATCAGCATCAGGTCAGCCAGCCCTCCTACCACAATGGCACTCCACCACACACCGTCATGACGGGTATAATTCAGGACAACTGCCAGCGTACCTAATACAATCGCCACAAATAAAGCAATCCTTCCTGCCAGCTCCAGCTTTCTGGCCTTTAACCGGATATCCGGATAATGCTCTGTTTCTTCCTCTTCTCCATCAGCTTCTACTACACAGTGACAAAGCGGACATACTTCGGTCTGGTCTAAAATCTCTACGCCGCAATGCAGACATTTACTCATAATACACCCCGTTACTTTCTATTTTCACATCCAGCCCTTCGGCTGCCAGCGTTCTGAAAAAAATTTTCTGCACGACTGGTTTTTCAAATACCGAACTGAATGTAAAAACCAGCGTGTTCTGATACGAACAGATATTTCCCTTTAAAAGCTGCCCCTTGCTCATTGCCAGAAAAGAATGGAACATTTCAATATAAGGCTCATACGGCTCACGGACTCTGATACTGCCAATATTCGTAACCGTCGTCGTATTTGCAAGCGCAGATTTGGTATAAACAGAACGGATTGCCAGGTTTTTGATTAACAGAGGAACGGCACGCATTGCCAGATTCTTTTCGTTTGATACATTATAAGAAAAAATATCTTCCAGATTTTCTTTTGTAATCTGGCTGCGCAGGCTTTCCTTTACAATCTCTAATACCTCTTCAAATGAATAATTTTCTTTTTTCGGCCAGAACTCCGCCGATACCATTACAAAAAAATTTTTCGTTGTCACCGAATCAAAATACGGGCGCAGATTTACCGGCACTGCCGCCCGGACCGGACGCTTTGCCTGAGCGCCGTGCAGAAATCCCTGGTAAATGCTCCAGATGCACAGAGCCACCAGATACTCATTGATGCTCATGCCATGGCTTTTGCACACCTCTTTGAGCTGCGGAATGTTCAGATATCCATGCATCACGCCAAACTCCTGAGCACGCAGCTTCGGCGCTTTCATAATATAGGCCCGCCCGGACCTGTAATTTCTGGCGTGGCCTTTTTTATAATTCTGCAAAAAACTGTCTTCCCGGTTTAAAGATGTATCCGCACTCAGCCGGTCGCCTTCCTGTTCACGCAGCTTTGGATGTGACAGACGCAGATACTGATACGTCAGTTCTTTTAAAAAATTAATGCCGCCCATTCCGTCAGTCAGCACATGAAAAACTTCCAGATTAATCCTGCACTGGTAATAAGTCACCCGGAACAGATAGCTGTTATTGCGGTTCTGCAGAATATAACGGCACGGATACGTATCCTCCTCCCGGACTTCCGGCGCCGGCTTTCCGTTTTCCTCGAAATAATACCAGAAAATTCCCTGGCGCAGCCGCACATTAAAACCGTCAAATTTAGGCAGTACAATGTCCAGCGCATCCTGAAGAACCGTTCCTACCACCGGTTCCTTCAGCACAGCGCTGATACGGTATACATTTGTCATATCATCGCCCGCAATCACCGGAAATAAATGCGCCGTATTATCCAGTTTGTCCCATTTCGGTTCCCTGGAACGCCTCTGCGGCTTTCTTTTTGCTTTGTTTTGTTTTCTATTCATCTCATTCCTTTAACGTTTCGCTGCATTTATTTTTATATGATATAAAAACGCACATCTGAATGCTATCTCTGTGATAATCTAACGGATGTGCGCTCTTTGTGCTTCTATTGTCCTATTCCTGTTATGAATTTCATATGTTTTTCAATTTATATGCTTTCGCAGATACACCCGCAATGCGGCCTTGCAAGCCTGTCTGAATTTCTCAGCGAATCTCTAAAATCCCGTCCTACGGCATAAGTCTTTTTAGTGCTTCCGTAAATTTCGCGAATCCGGCTCCGCTCTGTTTTGACTAAGCCGGCCCTTTCGGTGTATCAGCAAATCTCGCGAATCCAGCCTTGCGGCGCTTCGATATGCCCCATCTGAATACCGGTCAGTGTATCATACAGCTTCTGAGTAACCGGTCCCATTTTTTCCATGCCGCTAGGCAGACAGATTTCTTTTCCATGATCCACTATTTTTCCAACCGGCGAAATGACTGCTGCTGTGCCGCACAGACCGCATTCTGCAAAATCTTTCACTTCTTCCAGCGTCACTTTTCTCTGCTCCACTTTCAGGCCCAGATATTTCTCAGCCACTGTCATCAGCGAACGTCTTGTAATCGACGGAAGGATGCTGTCTGATAATGGTGTTACAATCGTATTGTCTTTCGTTACAAACAGGAAATTAGCCCCGCCCGTTTCTTCAATATAAGTTCTCGAACCCGGGTCCAGATACAGATTCTCATCAAACCCTTTCTCATGTGCGGTAACAATCGGATAAAGGCTCATGGCATAATTTAATCCCGCCTTAATATTCCCCGTCCCATGAGGCGCAGCCCGGTCATAATCACTGACACAAATCGTAAGAGGTTTTACTCCGCCTTTAAAATACGGACCGACCGGCGTTGTGAAAATACGGAACTGGTATTCATCTGCCGGCTTTACGCCGATAACCGCGTTGCTTCCAAACATATAAGGACGGATGTACAAAGTCGCACCGGAACCATACGGCGGCACATATGCGGCATTCGCTTTTACAGTCTCAGCCACTGCTTCTACAAACTTCTCCTGCGGAAATACCGGCATCATCAGACGCTTGCAGGAATCCTCCATGCGGGATGCATTCAGGTCCGGGCGGAACGTTACAACTCTGCCGTCTTCGGTTGTGTATGCTTTTAATCCTTCAAAACAGGTCTGCGCATACTGAAGAACACATGCACATTCACTGATTGTGACCATATCGTCTTCAATCAGCGCGCCTTCTTCCCAGGCTCCGTTTCTGTAATCTGCTACATATCTTTTATCTGTTTTCTGATAGCCGAATCCAATGTTTTCCCAGTCTATGTTCTTTTTCTCCATTTCACCATATCCTTCTTTCATCGTGTCTGTCAAAACTTACTGTTCTGATTCCCTTTTCTGTGCTTTGAGGGAATCCTTGTTTTAGTTTAACCCCTTGGGTGGATGCTGTCAAGGACAGAGAGGTTTTTTTTCGAAGTTATTTTAGGAGGGAGGGATATCGGGCGGGAGGATGTGGATTCCCGGACGCTGGGTGAGAGGGCGGGATGTGGATTCCTGGACGCCGGATGTGGGGCGGGATGTGGATTCCCGGATGCCGGATGTGGGGCGGGATGTGGATTCCTGGACGCTGGATGTGGGGCAGGATGTGGATTCCCGGACGCCGGATGCGGGGCGGGATGTGGATTCCCGGACGCTGGATGTGGGGCGGGATGTGGATTCCCGGACGCCGGGAGAGGGGATTTGCACGTACTTTCCAGGGCGGTTCCAGAATGTTAAGAAGCCCTAGGCATTCTGCATTTACACTGTGGCCCCGGACGGTCGCGGCACCTAGTTCGCCCTGGCCTGCAGCCAGCAGCTAAAGGTGCCGCTTCGGCTTCGCCGCCTGGTTTTCGGGCAGAATGCCAAGGGCTTCTAAACATTCTTCCAATGCCCCGGAAAGTACGTGCAAATCCCCTCTCCCGGCTGGTTTTTGAGAAGCGGTACGTGGCTTTTGGGGAACGTAGTGTATATTTTTTTGTGTTATTTTGCTTTTGGGATGGTATGGAAAATTTCAGTTATGTGCTGATGTTTTGGAGAAGTGAGTTTGATATTTTCTAATGCATGATGTTTTTTTCTGATGTATGGTGTTCATTTTTCTGATGCATGGTGTTTATTTCTTCTTATGCACGGTGTTTATTTTTTCTGATGCATAGTGTTTTTTTCTGATTCATAGTGTTTTTTTCTGATTCATAGTGTTTTTTTTCTGATATTTTTTTCTGATGCATGGTGTTTATTTTTTCTGTGATGTTTTACTTTCTGTTTGTTTTATAAACTATCTGACTTAGTAAATTTTTCTGCGCTGGCTTTCGGGAAGTGTTGCGTAATTTCTCAGTCATGCGGCATATATCTTTCCTATAATTCTGCTTGTCTTATAAACTATCTGACTTAGTAAATTTTTCTGCGCTGGCTTTCAGGAAGCGTTGCATAATTTTTCAGTCATGCGGCATATATCTTTCCTATAATTCTGCTTGTCTTATAAACTAACTGACTTAGTAAATTTTTCTGCGCTGGCTTTCGGAATGTGTTGCATAATTTCTCAGTCATGCGGCATATATCTTTCCTATAATTCTGCTTCTCCTATAAACTAACTGACTTAGTAAATTTTTCTGCGCTGGCTTTCGGGAAGTGTTGCGTAATTTCTCA
>CANDJC010000240.1 GCA_947384955.1 uncultured Eubacterium sp.
TCAAATTTCTCTGCTTCCCGGTTTCATCGTATTCCCTTGCTTCCCTGCTTCATCGTATTCCTCTGCTTCCCGGTTTTATCAAATTCCTGTGGTTTTCTGTTTTATCAAATTTCTCTGCTTCCCGGTTTCATCGTATTCCCTTGCTTCCCTGCTTCATCGCATTCCTCTGCTTCCCGATTTCATTATTCTATAGTATGGTTTGTATATTATTTAAGCATTTCATTTTTTCCTTATTATATACATGTCTCATGAAAAATATGTTAGAGGAACAGTTCGTTTCTTTAAATAGCAATGAATAGTTTATACAACAGGCATATGCTCAGCGGCTAAATTTGTATATAATGTACTATGCCCGTTTTGAATATGAATATTGTATCAGTGTATGTACCGTGGCTTTTGTAAATTGTTTGAATTTTCTGTTATTTCGATTTATTCTATTTGTATTTCAGATATAAATAATTTTTTTTAATTTTTTTCTAATTTATTGTTGACAAACTCTGTTTTGTTTGATATTATAATTTCAACAAATAACAAACGGAACGCAAAACCAAAACTTAGCAAACATTCCTAATATGGAAAACACTTTAAATCTAAAGATATTTCCTTACAGGTTTGGAAAGCAGAGAGAGAGGTGAGTCCGCCAGCATAAGTACGATACACCCAATAATTTATGAAATGAGGTACGGTCCAATGATTTAGATTCGTAAAGTACAACAGAACTTACTATATTGAACGGAAATGGAGATTAGACCAATGGACAGAGGAACTGAATAGCACAGTTTAAACCCAGTTAATTCATTTACTCGAACGAAAGCGAGGACAGTCCAATGGAGATAGTTGTTTAACCCATGTTAATTAAGTAAAATCAGACGAAAGCGGGGAACAGTCCGATGAAAACCGTATTTTAACCCAGACTTTAGTTTTTTCAATCTTAATGAAAGCGGGGAGTTGTCCAATGCAGACAGCAGCTTAAATCCAAATCTTGATTTCGTAAAATAAACGAAAAGAGGTACGGTCCAATGAAAACAGCAGCTTAATCCCGACAACAGAATGAGCAGCCGGCATATCACCTTTAGAATGCATGACAGAATGAGCAGCCGGTACAGAACTTTCGAAATGCGGGAATCGTCTAAACAGACAACAATTAAAATCCAAGACTGAAATTGCAGTCATGGCAGTATGAACAGAAAGCGGGGACAATCCGATGGTTCGATAAAATATAATCCATCAAACGTATATGAAGTAAACCTAATGAAAGCGGGGGTACATTCCAATGCATGATTTATACAGCAGATACGTTTTCAGGTTAGTTACATGATATGCAGAAGAAACCGTGAATATAGCACAATATAGTGGTCAGAGATTCAGTCGCGTACATTCATATATGGGTTCAGATCAAAGGCATTCAAGGAAAACAGACATGGATACCGAATGGACTAAACTGAAGACACAAAATTAATAAACAACATTTCATTCCTCATTTAAGATTATCGTTGTTAAGAAATATCAAAGAAAGGCATGGCATAAACCCATGGATATATCAGTCTAGGAGGCGTCAGCAAGCAGAAAGCATTGTTGGCGCCTCTTATCTTTGTAAAATACAATGTCTCTGTCTGTCACTTTTTCATGTTTCCCTGTCCGGCTCTATTGCCGCTGTTTCCACAAGTACCAGAAAATACCGCTTTAGTTCCTGACCCCGTGAGAAATCTGAAAATTTATGTAAGCAAGAGTAATAGTGACATTTTCAACGCCAAATTTAAAACGAGTCCGGAATATGTCAATCTGGAACGGATGATTCGCAAAAACTAGAAAGGAAATATTAAAATTGTTGAAAAACAATTTAATGAAAAGAATACCGAACTATAGAACGTTATATTTAAAATACCCAGGCAGACGATTATGAGAAGCTGCCTGACACTTTCAGAGAATGTATCAGCAGTTTCAGCAGGTGTGACAAATAATCTGTAAAATTTTACACAGTTTATTTTACACACCCGCACAGGCTGTGAAACATTCGCCTGTTTTAAACCTGCCATGCGTTACTGCTGCTGCGCTTTGCGCATTTTATCCGCAATGTAATAGCCCAGATTTTCTCCCGCATTCACCAGGCGGCATCCATAGAAGAACCCGCCGCCAGGCAGTTCTTTTTTCCAGACTGCTTTTGCTTCGAGATTAATCTGCTCTTCTTCGTCTTCATCTCTTTCTTCATCCACAAACTGGATATACAAATGCCGGATATCCTGTTCTTCGATTTTAACAGGACATTCAAATCCGATTCCGTTTACGCATAAATCATGAATCATGATATCGGCTCCGTCCGGCACATTGCTGATTTTCAGTTTGCCCGGGATGTTCAATATGATTCTGGATACTTTGCGGCGGTTTACTTTTACACTTGTTTTCGGAGCGGCAAGCGCGTGATACTGCCTGCCGTCTACCGTTCTTCGCTGGATTCTGCAGTTCGTCCAGGCTTTGGGCATATCCTTTCCGTCTTCATATATTGTAATAATCTGTACATGGGGACTGGAAAAATCTACGACCTGCCCTTCATGTCTGACAAGTTCCAGCAATACAACTTCAGAACGGACTCCTGCTACCTCAGCCTCCATATCTGCCAGCAGTGTTTTATATTTACAGCGAACCGTAACCTTCTGGCCCTTTTTTAACTCTGATATTTTCAAACTGCATACCTCCTAAATGTTGTTTATGTATTACTGCAGCCGGAATTTATTTACTTCGATATCCAGCATATTTGCAATATCCATATTTGTATCTGCCAGGCCTTCAATATCTTTTACATTATCGTTAATGCTCGACGACATCTCAGAAATACGGCTGACACCATAAGCGCTCTCTTCCACAGAATGATTTGCCGACTCCATAACCTGGCGGATACGGTCCATGTTATTTTGCAGCTGCTGCGCATTGTCACTGAAAACCGCCATCATTTCTTTAATCTTTCCGGCCTCTTCATTATATTCCTCACTTGTTTTCACCAGGTCGGAATATCCTTTCATGGCAACCTCTTCTACAAATTTCACCATGCGGGACGCTTCCTCTGCCAGCGCGTTGACCGCCTTAATCACAACTGTACTGACATCTTTAATCTGTTCTGCAGCGGAAGCCGAATCCGTAGCCAGTTTGCCGATTTCATCCGCTACAACGGCAAAGCCTTTCCCCGCCTCTCCGGCCCGGGCCGCTTCTATGCTCGCATTCAGTGACAGCAGATTTGTCTGGTCAGTGATGTTAATAATATTGGCGGTCAGCTCGCCGATTTTTTCAACGGCTTTTGACTGCTCTATCTTATCATATACACTTTGTGTCATTTCATCTGTGCGTTTCTTTGCTGCTTCCTGTTCCGTAATTGCACTGGACTGAATCTTCTGGGCGCTTTCTTTAATTTCATCTGATAATGCTCCTCCGTCTTTTGCACGCCCGTTAATTTCTTCGATAAATGCGTATACTTCATTTACCGATTCATTAATCCGGTTCAGGGAAGATGTTGTTTCTTCCATTGTCGCCGTCATTTCCTCCATCGTAGAGGATACTTCAGAAACCGAAGACTGCGTATCTTTTAAGTGTGACACGACATTTTCTGACGAATCATTCAGTTTGGTGGAATTATCCGAAATCGTGGTCATAATCTGGCGCATATATGCAAGCAGCTCATTCACATGTCCGGCTATGCATTCAATTTCGTCTCCCGATTTTACCT
Source organism: uncultured Eubacterium sp. (assembly GCA_947384955.1). Taxonomy (GTDB): domain Bacteria; phylum Bacillota; class Clostridia; order Lachnospirales; family Lachnospiraceae; genus Eubacterium_J. The sequence goes on from CANDJC010000240.1 coordinate 3,716, forward strand.
GTATCGTCTGCGTCAAATCTCCGTTGCTGTTTACAATATCATAAATCCTGTCATCCACGTCCCATAATTTTTTTGTAATGCGGCTGATAATCAGGCCGAACAGAATCACCGCAGCAGCAAAAAATGCAAGACCGATAAACACAACGTTGCGCATCGTTTCATTCACCGCTGACACAATGCCTGCCGCTTCATAATCGCATCCGATTGCGCCTACTACTTTCATTTTGTTATTATATACCGGAACATAGGCTGATATAACCGGCGAGCCTTCTGTCATGTCAATATAATCGCTTTTTACTTCTTTGCCTTCTTCAAATACCGGTTTCAGTTCAGAATACGGTTCTGGAAATTCTGTTCCGATATTCTCTCTATCTTCTGCATCCAAATCTACTCCGTAATACACTTTTTCTCCATCTGTATAAAGCGTATACATATATTTAATTGCCGAGCCTTTCAGTGTACTGGTCATGGCATTCGCAAGCGCTTTGTATGTGGCCGAAGTCTCGTCTCCCGGCTTTAATTTGTCCAGCAGATTGCCGTTTATATTATCTTCCGCAAGATTTCCTACGTATACCGCCAGCTCCGCGCCTGTCGAAATCATGTCTGTTTCCATGCGTGATTTAAACAAGAGCGCCATGCAGCAGCAGATTATCGCAACCATTACCGCCATTGGAAGCAGAACTTTCGAGCGTATGCTCAGCCTGCGTGTCTTATGCCGGTATCCGCTGGCACCGCTTTTCTTTCTGTTCTTTTCGTTTTCTTCCTTTTTTTCCTTACTCATGCTGTTTCTCTCCCTCTCCCTTTTGCCTGTGACACCAAAGATATTACTATTTTAACACACTTTGGGCGTTATTACCACCTTGAACAGAATTTTTTTCAAATATGCGCTGCGGGGTGAAGTCAGGGGGGAGAGGGGATGGCTGCGGGGACGCCGGGTGACGGGAAGATACCCTGGATTCCTGTTCCGGCTCCGGAATGTTAAGAATCCCTAAGCATTCTGCATTTACGCAGTGGTACCGGACGGTCGCGGCACCTAGTTCGCCCTGGCTTAATGCCAGCAGCTAAA
>CANDJC010000241.1 GCA_947384955.1 uncultured Eubacterium sp.
GAAAACTTAGAACTTCCTGCTTTTTGGAAGCGGAACATAAGAAGGAAAACATTTCCCCGCCCGGCGTCCCGAAAGACATCCCCCTCCCTCCCCTATTGACTTTCCCGCAAAAAAAATTTAAAATACCCCTATAAAATCCCGGCCGCATCCCGGCCCGCGAAACGAGGAAACCCTTATGAACATTCAAAAAATAGCCTTCATCGGCCTCGGCCTGATTGGCGGCTCGATAGCAAAAACACTAAAACGCGTTGCCCCGCAGATAAAGCTGTATGCTGTTTCCGGGCATCTGTCTACAATTAAGCAGGCTTATGAAGCTGGCGTCATCGAAAATGACAAAATGTTAAATTTAAATGAAATATCAGATGCAGATTACATATTTCTGTGTACACCGGTACAGCAAAACCTGGAATATCTGCACCAGCTGAAAGATATGATTTCACCGGATACTGTCATTACGGATGTCGGAAGCGTCAAAGGCGATATTCACCGCGCGGTTGTAAAACTCGGCCTGGAGGAGCATTTTATCGGCGGGCATCCAATGGCAGGCTCTGAGAAAACCGGATTTGCGGCTGCAACCCCGTATCTTTTGGAGAATGCATATTATGTCATTACGCCGGCTGGCAAAACTGCTCCTCATCAGCTGGAACGTTACCGGAATCTGGTATCCCTGCTCGGAGCAATTCCGCTTGTGCTTGATTATGACCAGCATGATTTTGCAACGGCTTCTATCAGTCATCTGCCGCATGTGATTGCCTACAGTCTGGTTAACCTGGTGAAGGAAACAGACGATGCTGACGAGACAATGAAGACTATTGCAGCCGGCGGTTTCCGTGATATGACGCGTATTGCGGCCTCTTCGCCTGTCATGTGGCAGGATATCTGCCTTTCAAATAAAAATCAGATTCTGCGGCTCATTGACCTTTATACAGGCCAGCTTGCGGATATCCGGTCTTATATTGAAGCAGGGGACAGAGAAAAAATGACGGCATATTTTACTTCTGCCAAAAATTACCGCGATTCCCTGTCCGTTCGTAAAACAGGCCCTATGCAGCCGGTATTTGAATTATATTGTGATTTAATTGACGAAGTCGGAGGAATTGCAACGATTGCAACGCTGTTAGCCAGTAATGGAATCAGCATTAAAAATATCGGAATTCTGCATAACCGGGAATTTGAAGACGGAGTGCTGCATATTGAGCTTTATGACCAGAAATCTTTAGAAACTGCAGATGTTCTGCTTCAAAAATATCATTATACCGTATACCGCCGTTAAGCGGCATACCGCTTGTCAGACATGCATGAAAAAGGAGAGTTTACGATGTTAATAAAACCTGCACATTCCTTAAAAGGAGAACTTAAAATTCCGGGTGATAAATCCATTTCCCACCGCAGTATTATGTTTGGCGCGCTTGCAAAAGGACCGACTGAGGTCACACATTTTTTACAGGGCGCTGACTGTCTGTCTACGATTTCCTGCTTTCAAAAACTGGGCATTGAAATCGAAAATACGCCGGAGCGCATTCTCATACACGGGAAGGGACTTTTTGGACTGCATGCGCCGCAGTGTGTATTAGATGCTGGAAACAGCGGCACCACTGTCCGTCTGATATCCGGGATACTAGCCGGGCAGCCGTTTTCCTGTACGCTGACCGGAGATGCTTCGATTCAAAAAAGGCCTATGAAACGTATTATGACCCCGCTGCGCCAGATGGGTGCTGAGATTTCAGGGTTAAACGGAACCGACTGCGCTCCGCTCTCCATTCGCGGTTCAGCGCTGCACGGCATTCATTACCAGTCTCCGGTTGCATCCGCACAGGTAAAATCCTGCGTCCTTCTGGCCGGACTTTATGCTGACGGGCCGGTGAGCGTGACAGAACCGTCGCTGTCGAGAAACCATACAGAACTTATGCTGTCTTCTTTTGGAGCAAAATTAGACTGTCAGAATACGACTGCCTGCATCTGGCCAGGGCCCGAATTATCCGGGCAGAAAATCGAAGTTCCCGGAGACATTTCTTCTGCCGCTTATTTTATTGCTGCCGCACTGCTGGTTCCGAATTCAGAAGTATTTATTAAAAACTGCGGCATCAATCCTACCAGAGACGGAATTCTTCGCGTGGCAGAAGCTATGCACGCAGATATTGAAAAATTAAATGTACATACAATATCCGGTGAACCGGTCTGCGATTTGCTTGTTAAATCCTCCAGTCTTACAGGAACTGTTGTAGAAGGCAGTATGATTCCTTCTTTAATCGATGAGATTCCGGTGATTGCTGTTATGGCGGCCTGTGCCAGCGGAACCACCATTATCCGGGACGCCGCAGAATTAAAGGTAAAAGAATCCAACCGGATTGAAACTATTGTGGTAAACCTGAAAGCAATGGGGGCTGATATTACTGCTACAGACGATGGCATGGTAATTCACGGCGGAAAACCGCTGCATTATGCCGTTACAGACACTCACCGCGACCACCGGATAGCCATGGCCTTTTCTATAGCAGGGCTCATTGCGGAAGGCGGCACAGAAATCGCCGATGCTGACTGTGTAGAGATTTCGTACCCGAAGTTTTATCATGATTTAAATTCTCTGTATCAATTATAAATTTAGAATAAATGTATAAAAAACAAAAAACCAATGGATTGTATCTGCACACATCGATGTCAAAAGTTCTTGACATTTATGCTTCTCTGGAATATACTAAATAATGTCAAGACTTTTTGACATTACAGACTGATTCTGGAGGGAGGAAACATGATGTCGTCGGTATTTACAAAGTTATTTTTTATCGGAGCTGTTTTTTTCATATTTGCTGTTTTAGACCTGATTATGCTGGTTTCACTGTTAAAACCTGGAGATGAACGCAGTCAGATTATCGTATGGAAAACAAGTTCATTCACCCTGCTTGCTGTTGCAGTGACCATGGTAATCGATGTAATTGAAAGCTTTGTTTCTGCAAAGCCTATGGCCGCCAATCCATTTGTTCAGTTAGAAACAGCTGCTGTCATTTACTTTTTCGTGCTTATGTACTACAAAATCAGGCATCGCGGATAAAATGAAAAATACGATTAAAGATATTCGGAAAGAATCAGGGTTTTCACAGGAAGAACTGGCCAGAAAATGCGGCGTATCCAGGCAGACCGTAAACGCAATTGAAAATGACAAATATGACCCGACATTAATTTTAGCTTTTCGTCTGGCCCGGGAATTGGGAACCACGGTAGATGAACTTTTTCAATTTCCCGCAGATACCAAAACAGACTGCTAAAATTCCGGCTGCACAGACAAATACAAATCTGCGCAGCCGGACAGCTTTTGCACTTACTTTTCTTTTAACGAACTCCATGCTTCCCTTATGGAATCTAACTGCGGCTGAAACTTGTCTTCTGTTAACATTTCTACAATTTCATCCGTTGTATAATGATAAAACCGGCTTCCGGTCTGGTCACAAAGCACAAATGCAGCAAAAATACAGACTGCAATCAGCAGCCGGACCTTCCAGAAAGAGACAGCCCCGGCCTCCGGTTCCATTTCATACTCATCCTGCTCAGCATGTTGAAAAGAACGTCTTACCTCCTCCACATACTGCTTTCTTGCCTGCGCATAATCGTTTCCAAGCATATCCGTTACTCCCAGTTTTCGCATTCTTTCTCATAATCCATGATTTGCAGAAAAAAGCCCTGCTCTGCGGAATCTGCAAAATCATTCCCAAACTGCACAATCCCCTAATCTGCAAAACCATTCCTGCTCTGTTACACTATATCCTATGCAGACATGTTACAGGCTATTCCAAAAATATCATTACACCAAGTATATGTCCGGCTCCGAAAATCACGGCCGATAACACAGCCGCAGGCAACTGCAACAAGCACATTTTCAGGAATTTATCAAGCCAAAAATTTTTTGTCTGATTTTTTATACAATAATGTGCCAGCAAAAATTATAATCGCTAATACAGCAATGTTATATTGTGCTGGTGCTAAATAACAGATATTAAAAGCTGCGTGCATAATGGCAGTCAGCAATACATTTCTGCATTGATAATAGGTTATTCCCAAAACAACGGAAACAAGTAATGTCCATATACAAAGACAAACAATTTGTTCCATGCCCAATGAATTTCTGATTATCCACATTGGTATATGCCACACTGCCCAAACGGCACCAACAAAAAGAACACTTTTGATTTTCTTAAAAGGAAGTCGTTCCAGCAGAAATCCTCTCCATGCTATTTCTTCAACAAACGCTGTTATCAGCAGGTATATACAGCTTGTTAATAGTGATATTACTGTCGAATATGTATTTTTAAATACGTCGGTTTTCACTAGGAACGAATAGCAGTAAGAACCAAATATACCTGCAGCCATACAGATAACCCCTGTTAAAATATATTTGATTGTTATTTTCCCTGAAAACATTCGCGTAAAGTATAACCTGATGTCCTGCTCGCAAATCAGCAGAAAAATAGCAGCCATAGCGGGAATACACACATATAAGTATTTTAAGTACAATAATCCATTGGGAATGATAATTCCGTTCTGTTCCAACAATGCAGGTACATAGCATATCAACGATAAAACATATACGACAGAAACCCATAACGTGAGTTTCACCTTATTTGTGTATCCCGCCATCACAATTTCCTTCCTGCTCAGAGAGACCGTTATTATGCAGCCCTCTTCTCTTTGCCAGAATTACCCGGCTTCTTGACACTATGAAGCTATCCGACTGCCTGATATCCGTTTGGCATCCTCCGTTTCAGCGTTGTCTGCCATACTTGAAAAA
>CANDJC010000242.1 GCA_947384955.1 uncultured Eubacterium sp.
TGCCACAGCGTAAATGCAGAATGCTTAGGGATTCTTAACATTCTGGAGCAGCCGCAGGAAGACCGTGCAAATCCCCTCTCCCGGCGTCCGCGCAGCCTAAATACTTTTCTAACCTATCACATAGCGCCAATATTTTTGTGGAAAAGGACTAGACGAATTCGACGAAATGTGCGAAAATATATGCAGTATGCAGGGCAACAGAAACCCGGCATGTTAAACTTTCGCGGAAACGCCAGCAGTTTCCGCAGCATCAATCATCTAATTGAAAGGAGTCTTAAAATGATTTACACACAGGAAGTTCAAAACATGTGTCCGGTTGCTAAGGGTGCAAAGCACGAACCGGCTCCAATCCCGGAAGAAGGGAAATGGGTACATTCTAAAAAAATCGAAGATATCTCCGGATTTACACACGGCATTGGCTGGTGTGCACCTCAGCAGGGTGCCTGCAAGCTGTCTTTGAATGTAAAAAACGGCGTAATCGAAGAAGCTCTGGTAGAGACAATTGGATGTTCAGGCATGACACATTCTGCGGCTATGGCAGCAGAAATCTTACAGGGCAAGACGATTCTCGAAGCACTCAATACAGACCTTGTATGTGATGCAATCAACACAGCAATGAGAGAATTATTCCTGCAGATTGTTTACGGGCGTACACAGAGTGCGTTCTCTGACGACGGCCTGGCAGTAGGTGCCGGCTTAGAAGACCTTGGAAAAGGACTTCGTTCTCAGGTTGGCACAATGTATGCAACAAAAGAAAAAGGTGTTCGTTATCTGGAAATGGCAGAAGGCTATGTAACTGGTATCGCACTGGATAAAGACAATGAAGTAATCGGATACCAGTTCGTTTCTCTGGGCAAAATGACTGACTTTATTAAAAAGGGCGACGACCCTAATACAGCCTGGGAAAAGGCTAAAGGACAGTACGGACGTGTAGCAGATGCTGCTAAGATTATTGATCCGAGAACAGAGTAAGGAAGGGAGAACGAAATATCATGGCATTATTTGAATCATATGAAAGAAGAATTGACCAGATTAACGCCGTATTAAGCAGTTACGGCATCAGCTCTTTAGAAGAAGCTGAAAAAATCACAAAAGATGCTGGGCTTGATGTTTACGACCAGGTAAAGAAAATTCAGCCAATCTGTTTTGAAAATGCATGCTGGGCATATACAGTGGGCGCTGCAATTGCAATTAAAAAAGGATGCAGAAAAGCTGCTGACGCTGCTGCTGCAATCGGAGAAGGCTTACAGGCTTTCTGTATTCCTGGTTCTGTTGCAGACCATAGAAAAGTCGGCCTCGGACACGGCAATTTAGGCAAAATGTTACTCGAAGAAGAGACAGAATGCTTCTGCTTCCTGGCCGGACACGAATCCTTTGCAGCTGCAGAAGGCGCTATCGGCATTGCTGAAAAAGCAAACAAAGTACGCAAGCAGCCGCTGCGCGTTATCTTAAACGGTTTAGGCAAAGACGCTGCACAGATTATTTCCCGTATCAACGGATTTACATTTGTTGAAACACAGTACGATTACAAAGAAGCAAAGCTGAATGTTGTTTATGAAAAACCATATTCAGAAGGACTCCGTGCTTCTGTAAAATGTTACGGTGCTGATGATGTTCAGGAAGGCGTGGCAATTATGCATCATGAAAACGTAGGCGTATCCATTACAGGAAACTCTACAAACCCGACACGTTTCCAGCATCCGGTAGCCGGTACATACAAAAAAGAATGCAATGAGCAGGGCAAAAAATACTTCTCCGTAGCATCCGGCGGCGGTACAGGCCGTACACTTCATCCGGATAACATGGCTGCAGGCCCGGCTTCTTACGGCATGACAGATACCATGGGACGTATGCATTCCGATGCACAGTTTGCAGGCTCTTCGTCTGTTCCGGCTCACGTAGAGATGATGGGGCTGATTGGCATGGGCAATAACCCGATGGTTGGCGCTACGGTTGCTGTAGCTGTTTCCGTGGAGATGGCTGCAAGTGAGGGCAAATTCTAGTAATTAGCCATATTTAGCGGATTTTAGAAGCAGTTCAGAGCAGTTAGGAGTGGCTTTTTATGAGAGATAAGAAGCCATTCCTACACTAATTATACATTAATCCTATATATCATTCCTACATATTTTTTCTGAGAATCAGAGTTATATTTTTGATATGTGATTTTGCAAAATTTATTGACTTTGAGCATATATTAATGTATAGTTGAGCTAGACAAAGAGATCATGTTAAAGAGGGTGTCCCGCTACCCATTAAAAAGATGGAGCATTAAAGAAGGTGTCCCACTACCTAGATCCCAAAGGTGGAGCATTAAAGTCTGGTGGAGAGGAGAAATCTTCTCCACTTTTTGACTAAGGAGAAATATGGCTGAGTTTGAAAACTTTAGTTTTTATACTATAGATGCGGATTATTTGGAATTTTTGAATCGGAAGGATTCAGAAGTATATTATAATGCATCTTATCGGAATGCTGTAAAACCCATATGATGGCGCAGTAATTAAATTTGTAAGAAAAGCATATTGTGATTTTTCTTGTATAGCATGGAATTATTAAAATAAAAGATAATAAAAATACCGGTGTAAATCATGGATAAAAAAGAAGAACATATCAAACGATATATATTAGAAAAAATTGAAAGAGAGCAGATGGATTTTGCAAAACGCGCATCTGAGGCTTTTGGCATTTCTTTAGATGAAATATTTGAATTTATTGAAAATATAGAAAAAAGTGGAGTTATAGAGCAAAAAAATAACATATATCAATTAGTATGTAAAGAGGAATCAATTGTTTTATATAGGGATAAAGGACAGTTAGTTGATGAGGATATTATATATGACGATTTTTTGGAAAAATATGTGTCGGAGCTTCCTGTCAATATTCAGCGTATATGGCAGTATGCCTTTATGGAAATGATGAATAATGCGATAGATCATTCAGAGGCTGAAAAGGTTAGCATGGCAATTCGAAGTAATTATCTAAATATTAAAATTCTAATTATGGATAATGGAGTTGGCATTTTTAAAAAAATAAAAGAATTTTACAAGTATGAATCTTTAGATGATGCAGTTCATGAGTTATTTAAAGGGAAATTAACGACAGATATAGAAAATCATTCAGGTGAAGGGATATTTTTTACATCAAGAGTATTGGACGGTTTTGCAGCTATATCAGATGGTAAAATATTTTCTCATAATAATCACGATGATACATTACGCAATTTAGAAAATATTGAGGTTCTGAAGAAATATATGGATATAAAAGGGACAATGATTTATATGGAACTTTCGAAATTTACTAATAAAACGATACAGGAGGTTATGGATATGTTTGCGGATGTGGATGAGGGATTTACAAAAACAAGGATACCAATAAAAAATATATATGGTGATTTTCCGGTTTCACGGTCACAGGCAAGACGGCTGTGTAACCGATTTGACAGTTTTCGGGAAGTAGAATTGGATTTTGAAGGTGTTTCTGAAATTGGGCAGGGATTTGCGCATGAGCTTTTTGTAGTGTTTCACAATAGATACCCGGATACAAAACTTACTTCTATGAACGTATCAGAAGGGGTTGAAAAAATGATAAAGCATGTGCAGCACACATTTGTCTAGCAGTAATCCACTGTAGGTTATTCATTCCTTATTCCTGCATTTTATGCTGAAAAGTATTGATTTTTAAAGGTTTCACGTCTCCGTGGAGGAAGCTGCGAACGCTGGGAAGTTCGCCGCAAGGCCCTGAAATACCGCAGTCTCAAGGGGCTGCGGTATTTTTATGCCCGGAACCCGGACGGGTACGATTGAAATAATCAAAGATTGAAATAATCAAAGATTGAAATAATTTAAGTTCGTTTCAATGACTGTCTTTAGATAAAGGATAATCTTTTCCTTATCTTTCATGTGTTTTTCTCTGGCCCAGTCAACTAAGGTTCCGGCAAGTGCCTCTGTATAAAAATTTGCAAGGAAATCCTTAAACTCCGGTTCAAGATGTTTTTGGGCTTTTTCATCCCGCCCTATGGCATCATAAGCGCAGCTGATAATATAGTCATTTTCATCTGCATAATCCATGATAAAACGGATAGCATCTTCGTAATCGACCAGCAGATCAAAATGTTTCACTACCTCAATCGCTTCCTCCGTCAGCATCCAGCGGAGCAGCGCATATATATCATCAAAGTGATAATAAAACGTATTTCGGTTTACGCCGCAGTCCTGTATGATTTCTTTTACAGTAATTTTTGAAAAGTTCTTTTGGCGCATGGCTTTTTTTAATGAGAGAGCCAGCGCTTTTTTGTTTTTAATGAGATTTCCTCATTCTTCAAAAGACCACCTCCGTAATATTGACACCATTGGTGTCTAAACAGCCTCATTATATCTCTGTACCATGAAAAAGCCAATAGACAATTTTAGACAGGTGTCTGGTAAGCTGATTTTGTTAGGCAATTACCGGTATGGTGTCTGACATCGAACACGGACAGGCTCATTGTCTGTTTTATTTTATGGCTCTTTCTATATAATCAATGATAAACAAGAAAAATGGTGTAAGGAAAATAAAGCAGCAGGAGGGAGGAAAATCTTATGCCAAAACAGTCCTATAACATAGTAATGCAGACTTCCATAGGTGAAAGATACGGAACAATAGCTGTGGAATGGGAAGGAGAACAGATTAGCGGGCTTATGGAAATTTTAGGCCATTCGGAAACCTTTCATGGACAAATAGATG
>CANDJC010000243.1 GCA_947384955.1 uncultured Eubacterium sp.
GGAGCGCTTCTGGGCTGGCGCTTTTTTATTGTGCGGGAGTGCTTCTGGGCTGGCGGGGCTGGTGCTGTGCCGGGCGGGAATGTTCGGCTGGCAAGGGGAGGCGGGGCTGGCTGCGGACGCTGGAGGGAGCAGCGGGTTCCTTGGGATGTTCCGCTTCCAAAAAGCAGGAAGTTCTAAGTTTTCTGCGGCAAGGGGCTGGCTGCGGACGGACCGGCGCCTGATGCCCTGGCGTTACTGGCAGTTCTAAGCAGTGGCACTGGCAGGCGCCTTTTGGGGACTTGGAATTTTTTTATGGCTGTATGCAGTGTGTCCCCAAATCCTGAGGATGAGCAGAAAACTAAGAACTTCCAGCTTTTTTCCAGAGTCACATCCCAAGGAACCCGCTGCTCCCTCCAGCTGATTTTCTCTCTCCGATAGCTGGTGTCTCTGCCGCTGCGGCTGTTCCTGCAGGCTGGTGTCTTTCTGAGATTTTTTGAATTTTCAGGCGATGCAGGGCTCTCTATAATGCCTGATATGTCAGCGTTATATTTTAAGATTTTCTTTCGGTGTATAGAATTGTGTGATGCCTGGGACTTCTGTCTTTTTCTGAATTTTCTCAGAGGACGGCAGTTTAGGATGTCTAGATGCTATTCTATACGGATTGTTTCTGCTGTTTTTATGGCTTCTTCCATGAGTGTGTCTATCCGTTCGTTTAAATGTGATTCTGATTTTAGGATGGATTTCAGGTTTGGTTTTGTCACTGGATGTTTGGATACAAATATGGTGCAGCAGTCTTCGTATGGAAGAATTGAGGTTTCGTATGTTCCGATTTTCTGGGCAATATCGATGATGTCCTGTTTGTCCAATCCAATGAGGGGGCGGTATACCGGCATGGTGCATACTTCGTTTGTGACAGCGAGTGACTGCATGGTCTGGCTGGCTACCTGTCCGATGCTTTCTCCGGTAATCAGGCCCAGGCTGCCGTCTTCGCCTGCAAAATGCTCTGCCAGACGCATCATATAGCGGCGCATAATGATGGTCATCTGGTCCTGAGGGCATTTATCGTAGATATAAAGCTGTATTTCGGTAAAGTTTACTACATGCAGACGAATCGGGCCTGTGTATCTGGATATGGATTTTGCGAGGTCAATGACTTTTTGTTTTGCCCGCTCGCTTGTATATGGCGGCGCGTGAAAATAGACGGCATCGATTCTGACTCCGCGTCTGGCTGTCATATAGCCTGCGACCGGGCTGTCGATTCCGCCTGAGAGAAGCAGCATCGCCCGTCCGGCTGTTCCTACGGGCAGACCGCCGGGACCCGGGATTGTATGGGAATAGATGTTGATTTTATTTCGGATTTCAACATGCAGTGTCACCTGGGGATGGTGCACGTCTACCTTAAGACCCGGAAATGCTTCTAACAGGCGCTCTCCTAATGCGGCACTTACTTCCATGGAATCCATCGGGTAATTTTTTCTGGCACGCCTAGTGACGACTTTGAATGTAAAATCCTGTTTTGCAAATGCTTTTTGGGTGTAATCTATAACGGACTCTGCCAGACGCTCAAATCCCTCGTCCTCTGTCAGAACTACCGGACTGATGCCGACAATGCCAAATACCTGCTTCATAGCTTCTACAGCTTCGTCAAAATCAAAGGCTGACTGAGCTTGTACATAAATTCTGCCGTTTTCTCTGCGGACTGTGAATTCGCCGTCTGCATGCTTTAACGCATTTGCAGTCTGGCTTACAAGTGTATCTTCAAAAATATGGCGGTTTTTGCCTTTGATGCCGATTTCGCCATATTTGATTAAAAATGCCTGGTACATACTGATTCCTTTCTTTCCTTCATGGCACGGGTACAGTTTCGTATCAGATTATAAGCGATTTGAAGGGCGGAATCAAGATGTATTCTTAATTTTTGAAGGATTCATTCTTATGATATTCATTTGCATGATTCTCGAAAATATACTTTATTTTTTGTTTTTCCAGCGCCTTGAAGGATATTTAGCTTTTCAGCTTTCAACAGCAGACGGCTTGCCGTCTTTATCTCAACTTCCAGTAATTTCGCTGCAGCAGAACTATTTATTTCTTTATTTATTTCCAGATAAATCAAAATAATCTGCATTCTTGCTCTTTCCAATTCAGACATTGATTCGGACATTGATTCGGACATTGATTCGGACATTGATTCGGACATTTTCTCTTTTCTTTCAAAACCGTCTCTTATGCGAATAATCGCATTCAAATAGGTTCTTTCCTCATCCATATCAAACTCAGGCTCCGGTGAACCATTTTGTTTCAGTTCTCTTAATATTTTAGGAATACCTGTTCCCTTTTTTTCAGATAAGTCAATCTCCTTAAATAATTCTCCAATTCTTCTGTTACGATATTTCCTTCCTTTCACTTTGCCTGATACAAAACGTTCAAGATTAATCCATTTCGCAAGTCCGGGATAATTAAGTATCTGAATGCTATCCACATATATACGGATTTCCACTGGCTCCGGCTCACGATACGACTTGTGAAATACTGCATTTACCAATGTTTCTTCCAATGCATTATATGGATAGTTAAAATATCGTTCTGCTTCTGCCTGACCCTGAACCTTTACAACTTTTTGCTCAATCACAGTTGTCTTTATATAATTCAAAGCATCCTGAACCTGTCTCCATATTGGTCCTGTAAATATTTTTTCCGTAAAATCATCCGATGCCTCGGCTTCTTCTGAATGAAATCGAATCAGCTCAATATATGCCCCCGGAATCAGCTTCTCCGGATTTTCCGCAAACATTAATACACCGATATTTCTGATATCTAATTCCGTATCTGTCTCATTTGCAACTTCCTGTGCAAGCAGCAGTTCCTCTAATGAACTGCTATTCAGTTCCATCACCAGACTACTGTTGCTCTTCCTAATAAAATCTTCAAGATAGCCTCTCATGATATCATCAATTTTTGCTTTTCTATTGACACGGTCATCAAATGGCACGGAATTAAATTTATCAAACAATTCAGATATTTCGTCCTGCTTGGCATCTGTCGTAAGCGATGCCGGTCTAATCCAATATTTCAAACTTTTGTCAGCTTTTTCGCCATTTTCAACATACACTGATTTCGGCGCCTGATAAGGACCGCTATCACCCGCTGAACACCATAGATATATCAAATAAATTCCTTCATTCTTATAATCAACCACTTCCATTCTTGGAATGTACCTTGGAATAATCTGATTACAGTACTGAAATATTTCCTGCTGTATGGAATCTAACTTTTCCTTCGGAACGCCTTCTAACGGAAATACCGGCATACCATTGCTCTCTTTTACCCCTATGACGATATATCCGCCATTGGTGTTATCATAGTCATTTGCAAAAGCACAAATAGAATGAATAATATCATTTGGATTCCAGCCTGTTTTATACTCTACACGGTCATGTTCAACGACACGCCCCTCCAGCAAAGTTTCTATCTTTAATGGTATCATTCAAGCGCCTCTCTTTCTGGTATGAATATTTCTTACTGCTTTAAATAAAATCATATCTTTTTAAAACATATATTCAACCATTCATTTTAGAAAAATTCCTCTTGAAACAAATCATTATCATCCAGCTCCAAGTCCGTATTAACTACAAGATTATCAATATATTCTTCAAATGAATCTGTTACAAATGTCTCCCATAAACCATATGCTTTCATTTTTTCCGCAATCTTGCTTACAAGAACTCTTGTTGAAAAAGTATCATTAAAAAGCAAAGTTAAATTTTGTATTGTCATTCTTCCATTTTTCTCTACCAGCCACTTGCATATTAATCCAAAATTAAGTTCGCTATATTCTCTACACAAAATAATTCCGCCAGCCACCTGCAAAGATGCTATCGCTTCCTGTTGTCTAAATATACATGTACACATCCATTCATTATTTTGCAACTTTTCTGAAAAACCTGATTCTGACAGCCTATTCCACAAACTATGTGCATTAAAATATTTATCTTCACATTTTAGCACCCACTTTTGTAATTTTTTTACATCACTTATCGTAATCCCATATACATATTCCACCTGAGAAATAGACATCAAAATTTTGGGTGCCACTTCGATATATTCTAAGTCCATTTTCTTTTTATATAGTGCTGAATTAAAAATAGATAATTTCACAAGCCGCCGATCTAACTCATTTAAATCCACAATATCTGACGAAAATAATTCTGCATCAAAATAATTAACCACAGAATTATATATGTCATTATATGCATAGCCCATATTTAATGTATACCCTAATCTCTTGAAAGCAGCACTATTAAACGCGTCATCCGACGAATGAATACATACTTTTTCAAACTCTCTTTCAAGTTCATCTGTAAACCAAAAGTTTTTTATTTCCAATACCTCTTTGAATGCAGCAACATCTCTTTCATCAATTGACGGAACATCAATGGCATATATACATTCTGTATAATAATTCGCCAAGATGCCTGAAATTGTCGGATTGCCTTGCGCACTTTCTTTTCTTACCCCAAATCTTTCTTCATATGCTTCATAATAAGATTGAAAATCAATCTTTTCCCATATTACTTTTGGATTTGCCTCACAATACCTGACATAATTTTTTCTATCGAATATAATATACTTAGCATTTCGCAAGTGATTTACCACAGTTCGTTGATTAATATCTTCTATTTGTTCTTCTGAAAAATTCCTTTTTGAAAAATTAACGCTATCAACAG
>CANDJC010000244.1 GCA_947384955.1 uncultured Eubacterium sp.
ACATTCTGGAGCAGCCGCAGGAAGACCGTGCAAATCCCCTCTCCCGGCGTCCGAGAAGCCGCATTTTTATATATGTAATTTTATTCAGTCAGTCAATATCTTAGCTGATTTTGCAAGCATTCGCAGATTCTGCACCCAGCCGCACGGCCTCCCATTTTTTCCCTTTTCGACTCACTGTCTTCACAGCGCCTCCCTCACACGGCACCAGTCCCATAAGAATCATCTCATCTCCGTTCACTTCAGCATACGCCGCAGCCGGTGAAGCGCACCCGCCTCCAAGTGCGCGCACAAAGCTGCGTTCTGCCAGAGCCTGCCATTTTGCATTTTCATCAAAAAAATCTTCCAGCAGACTTTTATCAAAGTCTCTGCGTCCCTGTACTGCCAGTATTCCCTGGCCGGGAGCTGGAATCATCTCTGAGGCGGGGAACAGGCGGCTGATGCGGTTTTCGAGTCCGAGCCGTACCAGTCCGGCGGCTGCAAGCACCAGGGCTCCGTATTCTCCTCTGTCCAGTTTTTCCAGACGCGTTAAGATATTGCCCCGGACTGATTTTATCTGACAGCCTGGATAAATATTTGGCAGCTGGACGCTGCGTCTCGGACTCGAAGTCCCGATGGGCTGGTTTAAATCAATTCTGGCAAAGCCCTGCCGCAGCACCAGGGCATCAAACGGTATCTCTCTTTTGGAATATCCAAGTATCGGGTAATCCGCATTTTCCTCAAAAGGCATGTCTTTTAATGAATGTACCGATAAATCTGTGCGGCCTTGTGCCAGAGCAGCATCCAGTTCTTTTACAAACAGGCCTTTTCCTCCGATTTCGTCTAGTTTTTTGTCTAAAATTCTGTCTCCTTCGGTTTTCATTTTTACAAGGGATACACGAAGGTGCGGATGCCTGCTTTCCAGATACTGTTTTAAAAGCTCTGCCTGGGCGCATGCCAGCCGGCTGCTCCTTGTGCCTATCCTGAGTTGTTCTGTCCCAATCTGATTCATTCTGATTTGCTCCGTCCTGATTTATTCTGTTCTGACCTGCCCTGGCCTGATTCGTTCTGTTCTGACCTGCCCTGGCCTGATTCGTTCTGTTCTGGCCTGCTCTGGCCCGGTCTGCTCCGTCCTGGCTCTCTTTGCCGGGGTTTGCTCCATCAGTCTGTCCCGTCTCTTTCTGACTGCTTTTTCAAGCCCTGCTGGCACAGCTGTCTTCGAAAAGCCGCTGCTTTTTTATGATTCCCGTCCGTACTGGTAATTCCAATGACCAGGTTATCCAGTTCTGCCAGCGCCGGAAAATAGAAGGTGCACTGGCTGCTGTCTGAAGCATTGCTGACTGGAATTTTGTTACGGCGGCATTCTGTACTGATATGTGCATTCACCTTTGGGTCGTCTGTCGCTGCAAGCACAAAATCTGTATCCTCAGCCTGAATTTCTCCCATGCAGTATGCACGCTGCTCCGTCTGCAGCTGTCCGGGATAAGATTTTTTAAGATTTTCTATTTCATCGCAGATAAAAAGAGCCGTTACCTTTACCTGTGCACCGTAGCGCAGCAGTATACGGATGCGTCTTAGCGCAATCTTTCCGGCTCCAAATACAAGACATCTTTTCTGCTCCATATTGATAAATATCGGAAAATAGGCTGGCATATTCCCTCCTTTCTGTTTTTATTATTGCGTTTTCTGCTATTCTTATTTTTACTCTGCTGCCTTTTATCATAGAAAGGTTCTGCTGTTCTGGCTCCTGCTGATTTTTATTATGAATACTGTCCCTGCTGCCGCTTTTTATCATGAATACTGGTTCTGATGTTCCTGCTGCTGCCGTTTATCTTAACTGATGCTGCCTTTTTTTATGAATACTGTCTCTAATGCTGCCGTTTTTTTATCATAGATACCGGTATCAGAATTTCATTCTCTCCCAGACTTCCACGCACCGCTCCAGTTCTTCTTTTCCAAGCTCGTCCCGGAGTGCGAACAGCATCTTCCCTATCACTTTCTTAGCGCTTTCCTGCACCTTCAGGCCGGCCAGCTGCTGTTCTTCATTTGAAAGAGGCAGCTGCTTTAACTCCCGCCCCATGCGCCAGCGGACATCCTCTGCGGCCCTCTGTCCAATCTGCCAGATTCTCGGCACCAGTTCCCGGCACTCCTTTGCTTCCCAGAATTCAGACAGCCTTTGAGACAGTATCGCTTCTGCCTTCTGTTTTCGCTGCTGTATTTCCATACAGGCATTCTCACAGATGCCGTTTTTGATATCAGCAGATGTATCGTAAAATCCGCCGCATGTGCTGCCGGATATGCCTCCGCATGTGCTGCCGGATATGCCACTGCATGTGCTGCCGGATATGCCGTCATTTTGAAAAGAGTCTATATCATACAGCCGGATGCCTTCTAATCC
The DNA here is from genome assembly GCA_947384955.1 of uncultured Eubacterium sp. Classification (GTDB taxonomy): domain Bacteria; phylum Bacillota; class Clostridia; order Lachnospirales; family Lachnospiraceae; genus Eubacterium_J. Next base: position 2,375 of record CANDJC010000244.1, read on the forward strand.
TCCTATTTCTTCTTCCATATCCCTTGGAACAGCCAGGTCTATGTATATCTGCTGGCGCAGCCTTCCTTTTCTTGCCTCAGCCAGCTGTTCTTTTCTTACGGTAAGATTCGGGCTTACGGTTGCAGAAATAACCAGGTCGCAGTCCGGCATGAGTCCGTAACGTTCCCCGTAATGGATTCTTTCGCATCCTTTCGGGATTTCCACCATTCCGCTTTTGTACTGACGGACAGTCACTGTAACCAGGGCTCCTTCATCCCGCAGCAGTTCTGCGGCTGTTTTTCCCATATGCCCGTTTCCTATGACCAGGCATTTCTTTCCGGCAAAATCGTATCCCTGTCTTTTCAATCCTTCGGCCGCGCAGTGTATGGCTGAAAAACCGTCACGCACAGGCAGTGCTTTTGTCCTGACTTCTTTCCCCGCTGCCACTGCGTCGCGGAACAGCACTTCTAAAAGCGTATCCGTACAGTAAATCTCCCTGGCCTTTTTCAGCGCGTCCTTTACCTGGGTCAGAATCTGGTCTTCCCCGAGTACCTGCGATTTGAAACCGGCTGCTAAATAAAACAGATGCCTGGCAGCTTCTTTTCCCTTCCGGACTTTAAAGTGCCGGCGGATTTTCGTTCTGCATTCTGCCTCGGTCTGTATCGGGTCTGCCGGAATCCGGCTGATAAGAAAGATAAGCTCAAAAAGATCCGCACCGTCTTCCTCCATGCTGAGATAAAGCTCCATGCGGTTACAGGTCGATAATAATACACAGCCCCTGACAGACGCATGACTTTTCACAGTCTGCATCGCACGCTCTGCCCGGGCTGCGGTAAACGAAAACTGTTCACGGATTCTGACGCCGGCTGCATGATGGTCAATCCCTATCATCTGAATATTCATGATTCCCCTCCCGGCAGAGCAGACTGTGCCTGTTATGCCAGGTTCTGCCACTGCCTTAATACTTCAGCCAGTTTTTCATTTTCTTCCCGGCTGCGGACCGCTGCCCGGTAATAGCCTTCCAAGAGGCCTTCAAAATTGCTGCAGTCACGCAGCATCACTCCATGCATAATCGCAAACCCGTGCAGCCTCGGACGGCTCTTAAAGAAAATGTAATTCGCCTCTCCTTTTGCCTGAGTGATTCCGATTTTTTCAAACTCTTCAAGCAGCCACGCCCGCTCTTTTGCCGTTTCTTTTACTGTTTTTTGAACGAATTCCCGTTCTTTCGTACAGGCAATCCCTGCCCTTTGAGCCACTGCGGATACCCCGAACGGCTGTGCCGTACTGTTCAGCTGTTCCATCAGCTCCTTGTCTGTACAGAGCCCGTAGCCCAGACGGATACCGGGCATGGCAAACATTTTTGTAAAATCTTTTATAATAAATAAGGACTTTTCCGCCGTTTTTGAACACATGGTAATATCCTGTGCATGCTCTGCAAAATCCAGGCTGCATTCATCCAGAATCAAACGTGCATGTACTTTTTCACACTGTTTTAATACAGCATTTAAAAATTCTCTGTCATAAAGCTGTGCGGAAGGATTGCTCGGATTGCAGAAAAAAACACAGTCTGTTTCTTCTGTAATGCTTTCAAGAAACTCCTCTAACGGAATGCGAAAGCCGCTGTCCGGACTGGTGTAAAAATATGCCGTCTCACACTGTACCATGGAAAGCGCCCTTGTGTATTCTTCAAACCCCGGAGCCGGAAGCAGCGCTTTTTTCGGCTTTAATACCTGCATCAGACTGCGGACAATCTCCGAAGCCCCGTTTCCGCAAAATACCTGTTCCTCTTGAACCCCTTCCCACTCTGCTATGTGTCCGCCCAAAGTACCGCCTGGCTCCTTCTGACTTAGCATGGCTGCCACAAGACCGCTTCTGGCTGCCTGCATCACCGGTTCGGGAATACCTAGAAAATTTGTATTTGCTGAAAAATCGATACAGGTACTTTGAAAAAATCCGTTTCCTCCATGCTGAACCATGATCTGCTCCTTTCTGCACCGCCTTCTGCTGTGCCCGTAACCTATAACCGAATGATAAACTGTCAGAAATTCAGTGGTGCTAGTATTACCGTATCAAATCCTTTCCAAAAATGCAAGAGGGAATGTAATTTTGAAGCGAAAAATAGTGTCGGATGCAGGCAGGTTAGAATGGGGTGTAACATAAAAATTCCTCCCTCATATGGTTACTTTTCCAGCATCATCAGGTAACTGTCCAGCCTTGCATTCACATAACCCGCAAACGTAATAATGAGCGGTACCGCAGTACCGCCCGCCAAATTTCTAATATGGAATTTTTATAATGACCTGTGCGCCCTTTGTCTTATCAG
>CANDJC010000245.1 GCA_947384955.1 uncultured Eubacterium sp.
CTGCGGCTTCGCCGCCTGGTTATTGCGGCAGAAAGCTAAGGGATTCTAAACATTCTTCCGATGCCGCAGGAAGACCGTGCAAATCCCCTCTCCCGGCTGGTTTTTGGGCGGGGAAGGTACGTGTCATATGCTGGGAATTTATTATAGATATTTTTGATATTGGTGTTTTTTGTTATACAAATTTGGGGTTGTAGATATTCTTTGTTATACAAATTTTTTATTTATATCTATTAGTTTACGAGTTATCCATAAATGCGGAATGTTTAGTGATTCTTATCATTCTAGAGCCGTCACAGGAATCCGGTATATCTTCCCGTCAAAAATCCCGTTTATGAAAAATTCTGTATCATAAATACATGCCGTCCGCTGATACATTCGAATTCATTTTGTCTGTAATATTTGATAAGGGAGTCGTTTTCTGCAATTAAAATAATATAAAGATACGATTTGTATTTTTCTTTGATTTTCCGCAGCAGTTCTCTGCCGATTCCCTGTCCCTGATAAGCGGGGCTGACGCACAGATAATGTACATAAGCGGTCAGCTCGCTGTCATCAATCGCGTTAATCAGTCCGGCAAGTGTGCCGCCGTCCCATGCTGTAAATACTGTTTCGCAATGGTCCAGTGCTTTTTTTAATCTGTCCGGGTAATCTGCTGACAGCCAGTTTACGGAACGGAATAATGCCTGGAGGTTTTGTGCTGTAAAGTCTCTGGTATCTTTGTAGGTGATATTCATGGGTAATTTTCCTTTCTGAATGAATTTGCTGCTGTGTAAAAAGCAGGATATATTTTTTGAGATGACTGTCATTTTAGCATAGTTTATGTGGAAAATCCAGCAGGCAGCTGTTTTAATTTTTACAGCAAAAGAGGGTCTGCTGACGGGGAAACACTGTAGTTTTCAGTCTTGAAAAAAGATACATTCTTCTGGTATAATAAAATAAAAAAGGAAGGTGATTATATGCCATCACAGGCGGATATCATAAAAGATTATGTGTCAGAGTTATCCAGGCTGCAGGACTGGATGATACCTATAAAAGATAAGGAACCCGAAGTATATGAATCTATGCATAAAAGATATGTGGAATTAAAAGTAGTTTTGACAAGCATGGGTGTTAATCTGGCAGAACTTGACAGAATTAAGGAATAGGAGATAAGAAAAGATTTTACCTGTATCGAAAGCAGGGAAATGATTTTATATACTTTACCATTTTCAAGCCGAAAAAACCGACTGCATATCGCATTCATACTTTCTCTATGGGAAATGATGATAATAATTTTTTCTTTTCGAGCCTCTTTCTGCAAATAATCACACATTACTTTCTGGGACTCTGAATTAATTATACTTGTCGTTTTATCAAATACGATGACACGCTTGTCTGACAATATTGCAGGCATATGGCAGAATATCACATTGTATGAAAATATGATTTATGCCCATACAGATTTCCATATGTCTGTTCCTCTGCATGGGTTCAATGGATATGGCAAGACCATCCCTGAACAAAAGTCCTTTCTTTTTAAGAAATGCTTTTACATCCTTAAGTGCTCTGCCGTATTGAATCATGTGTCATACGATGAAAAGAATCAACGGATTACATTGATACCATATTTGTGTATTATAGTACATGCACCTGCAAAAAGGATGATTTTTTTATTTAATTGCAGACAGCGGCGGCGGTATGGTATACTTAAAATAGAAAAGATTATTTCTGCACAGAAAGGGAAGAGAGCGTATTATGGAAAGAACAGTGGCAATAGGCAAGCAAAATTTCAGCTCGGTCATAGAGAATCATTGCTTTTATGTAGATAAAACTGATTTTATCAGAGAATGGTGGGACAGCTGTGATGATGTAACGCTGATTACCCGGCCGCGCAGATTCGGAAAAACTCTTACTATGAGCATGACGGAGCAGTTTTTTTCTGTGAAATATGAAGGCAGGAGTGATTTATTTGAAAATTTTGCGGTCTGGAAGGAAGAAAGATACCGTAAGCTGCAGGGGACGTATCCGGTAATTTTTTTAAGTTTTGCAGATGTTAAGAGAACCAGTTTCCAGGAAACCTGCTGTGATATTATGAAAATTATTTCCAGGGAATACCGCCGGTGGGCATTTATTATGAAGGATGGATGTTTTTTAGAATCGGACAGAAAACATTACAATGATATTCTGAGCGGTGAATACGGCAGTACCGATTTGAATGCGTCCATCAGTCAGCTTTCGGAATATTTGTATCATTATTATGGAAAGAAAGCAATCATACTTTTAGACGAATACGATACGCCCATGCAAGAAGCGTATATAAACGGGTACTGGAAGGAAATGTCAGTGTTTGTCAGAGGACTGTTTAATTCTGCTTTTAAAACGAATCCGTATATGGAGCGTGCCATTTTGACCGGTATTACAAGAGTCAGCAAAGAATCTATTTTTTCAGATTTGAATAATCTGCAGGTTATATCTGTGACTTCCAGAATGTATCAGACTGTTTTCGGTTTTACGGAGAGTGAAGTGGAAGCGGCTTTAGCTGAGTATGGGATATCAGACAGGATGCGGGAAGTGAAACGATGGTATGACGGTTTTCGATTTGGAGAATGTGAAAACATTTATAACCCATGGTCAATCATAAAATATATAAAGGAAAAGGAATTTGCCCTGTACTGGGCAAATACCAGTTCAAACGTGCTGGCAGGAAAATTAATACGGGAATCTGGTTCTGAAATAAAAAAGGCTGTTGAAGATTTACTGCAGGGAAAAACGTTTCAGACTGCAGTAGATGAGGAGATTGTTTTCAGTGATCTGGACAACAGCGAATCTGCTGTCTGGAGTTTGCTGTTAGCCAGCGGGTATCTGAAGATTGACGCAGTGGTGACAGTTGACCCTGATATGGGAAAAGAAGGGCTGGAATACAGGCTTGCGCTTACAAATACAGAGATACTTTTGCTGTTTCGAAAGATGGTGCACGGGTGGTTTTCGGAAAAAAGCTGCGGTTATAATGACTTTATCCAGGCGCTTTTGTCGGGTGACTTAGAAAGCATGAATTTGTTTTTGAACAAAGCAGTTTCCGCTACAATCAGCATGTTCGATACAGGAGTCAGGCCATCCGAAAAAACTGAGCCTGAAAGATTTTACCATGGATTTGTTTTAGGACTTATTGTTGACTTGCGCAGACAGTATGCGATAACATCAAACAGGGAAAGCGGTTTTGGAAGATACGATGTCATAATGAAGCCGCTGGACAGCAGTAATGATGCGGTTATTCTGGAGTTTAAGGTATACAGTCCAAAAAAAGAGAAGGATTTATACAGCACGGCAGAATCTGCGCTAAATCAGATTCTTGACAGGCAGTATGCAGCAAGCCTGGAAGCGGAAGGTATTCAAAGGGACAGAATCCGGATTTATGGATTTGCATTCAGAGGAAAGGAGGTTCTGATTGACGGCGGATACCTGAATGAATATATTTGAAAATGCATGATGATAAGTGCCTGGAAAGAACTTCTCAAAAGGCGGATTTTGTGAAAGAAGGATGCGATTATGGAAATAAATCAGAAAAGAGACTGCCAAAAAGCTGCCGCTGCCGGAAACCGCGCGCTGCAGAGTCTTAAAAATGCGCAGAAGGAATTAAACAGCGCCAAAAACTGGGGCATTATGGATGCACTTGGGGGAGGACTGCTTTCTACCTATGTAAAACGTTCGAAAATGAAGGAAGCACAGTCCTTTATGGACGAGGCAAAAAGAGATATGCAAAAATTCCAGAGCGAATTAAACCATATTTGTGATTATGAAAATTTAAATGTACAGACTGGCGATTTCCTCACCTTTGCGGATTATTTTCTGGACAGCCTGTTCATAGACCTGCTTGTTCAAAACCAGATTCAGAAAGCCAGGGAGCAGGTGGAAGAGGCAATCCGAAGAGTAGAGCAGATTTTAACACAGCTGCAGCGTATTTGAAAATTTTAAAAATATATGAATAATATGGATTTATCCTGTACATACTTTTTGTAAATCAGACTTTACAGCCTAACGATGGAGGTAATTATGAATCACAAAAAAAGTATGCGGATATTCTGGCTGTCTTTATGCCTGCTGCTTATTTCAGGAGCATTAATCATTGCAGTTGTACAATATAAATCTCATAAAAATGAAAAGAACGGTTCCTGTAACGGACAGGAGGATATGGAGCCGGCGTTTCGCACCCGTGAGGCGCAGCCGGACATGGATTCAAATGCAGATGACGCTGCGGCAGCTTTTGCACAGCCGCATGCCCAGAGCAGGGAAAGCGCTGTCAGGGCACAGATTACGACTGTGGGGGAAGACGCGGCGCAGTATCGTTTTGAATTGAAAGTTTTAAACGGATATCTGGATGTATTTCATTACCATACGGATAATCTTTTTTTCCATACGGGAATTCCATACAGCGCTATGACAGCAGAGCAGCGTAAGGAATTAGAGGAGGGAAAGTATTTTACGGATGAACAGGAATTATATGGGTATCTGGAAAGCTGTACAAGCTGACAGGTGGATTTTGGATATGAAGATGATTTTTGGGAGGGGTTAGTGATGTGGGGATGCGGTGTTTTTTGCGGGACGCCGGGCGGGGAAATTTTTCCTTCTTATGTTCCGCTTCCAAAAAGCAGGAAGTTCTAAGTTTTCTGCGGCGGGGCTTGTGG
>CANDJC010000246.1 GCA_947384955.1 uncultured Eubacterium sp.
CCTGGCCTGCAGCCAGCAGCTACGGGTGCCGCTTCGGCTTCGCCGCCTGGTTTTCTTGCAGAACGCCAAGGGATTCTAAACATTCTTCCAATGCCGCAGGAAGACCTGGCAAATCCCCTCTCCCGGCTGGTTTTTGAAAGGTGTTACTTGAAAAATCCGGGACACAGTGCGGGCAGATTTCAGCGGAAGAGCCTGCTGGCGGAAATATGTAAAGATTTGGGATAGTATCTGCTATAGCTGTATGTAAAGCTGTTATTGAGCAAATCAGAAAGATGTATAGAAACAATTTGAATTATTCAGGATAAAATATCCAGTCAAAGAATAAAAACATTTAATCTCGTTTATATTGCACATTTTATTCAGCGCGATATTTACAAGCGTTAAAAAAACATTTTGGTGATTATTTCAAATTTGCTCATTTATACACTAGTGTATCGTCTCGTTGATATTTATGGTAAAATGTTTCGGTCAATGTGCACTGTTTTATATTATAAAAACTATATCAAATTACTGTAAATACCAGCGAAACAGCACACCGGTTTACAGTTTTTGTGTTTTGAATGTCCATTAGTATAGAACTACACTATATATTGCATTTATCTATATTTGCATATCCATATATAGTATAGAATCCCAAACCTGTAAACAGTCGTCATTTAAAGCAGAACCGCCAAAAATCAGCCGGGTGACGGGAGGATGCTCTGGATTCCAGTGACATTGGAGGAATGTTTAGAATCCCTTAGCATTCTGCCCAATAACCAGGCGGCGAAGCCGAAGCGGCACCTTTAGCTGCTGGCAGCAGGCCAGGGCGAACTAGGTGCCGCGACCGTCCGGGGCCAAAGCGTAGATGCAGAATGCTTAGGGATTCTTAACATTCCGGAGCCGGAACCGGAATCCAGAGCATCCTCCCGTCACCCGGCGTCCGAGAGGCCACAATCCCCTCCCCCAAACAGTTACGTCTGCGAGATACGGAAAGAGAACCCAGCACTCCCTTTCCGTAAATAAGATAAGAATTAGAGAGGTTTTTGCGATGTATCAGGTTCGGACAGATTTAGCGCTGGAAGCGCGCGAAAAGTTTGAAGAGGACAATGTAGAAATTAAAGGCGTCCGTTTAGACGAAGAACAGGCGACGCCGGATATTTTAATCAGCAGCGTAGTCATTGAGACAGAAAACGGTGCAAAGGCGATGGGAAAGCCCAAAGGCAGTTATGTAACGCTCGAAGCCCCGAATATGATTGAAGAGGATGAGGGATACCACAGGGAAATATCCATACAGCTTTCGAGGGTATTAAAACGTCTGCTTCCGAAGAAAAAAGAATTTACGACACTGGTAGCAGGGCTTGGCAACCGTGCCGTCACGCCGGATTCTTTAGGGCCGAGGGTTGTCGATAATCTGTGCATTACGAGGCATATTATCAAAGAATTCGGCAGATATGTCATCGGGGACAGCTGCCATAAGTCCGTCAGCAGCATTGTGCCCGGTGTCATGGCACAGACCGGAATTGAATCGATGGAAATTGTGCGGGGTATTGTAAAGGAAACATCGCCGGATGTGATTATTGCAGTCGACGCGCTGGCGGCCCGCAGCACCAGGCGGTTAAACAGGACGATACAGATTACAGATACCGGCATCAATCCAGGCTCCGGCGTTGGAAACCACAGGCATGCGTTAAATAGCGAAAATGTCGGCATTCCTGTGATTGCAATCGGCATTCCTACGGTCGTGGACGCGGCAACGATTGTAATCGATACAATGAACAATCTGTTAGAGGCAATGAGCCAGGCAGAGCAGATACGCCGGATTGAGAATTCTTATGAAAAGCTGGATATGATGGAAAAATATGAGCTGGTGAGGGAGCTTTTAACGCCTCAGCTAAATACACTCTACGTTACGACGAAGGACGTCGACGAAGCAGTCAGGCGCCTGAGCTTTACGGTTTCAGAAGGGATTAACATTGCCCTTCAGGAAGAAGATACAGGCTGTCATCAGGAATAGACATAAATTATCTGCTGCCTTTCATATACTGTTAGGAGTCTTAAGGAAAGCACGCGTTTTGCGGATAACGGATTTATAAATACAGTTTGGGGGGATTGGCATGCGTTTTAAGAAAAAGAATACAAGGAAGTGGTGGGCGGGAACACTTCCCATGTTTCTGCTGGCGGCTGTGTGTATTTATGTCATGGATGCGGAAAATATTACGAAAAATACAATACTGGATGCCGCTGTCACTGCTGTTTTTGAAAATTTAGGCTATCAGGCAGTACAAAGCTGCATTCCGGTACTTGTTTACGACGCATCGGATTTGGAAGAGAAAAGCATTTATGATTATCTTGCGGCAAATATGGATGAGCTGCTTCCGATTTACGGTTATACAAGAGGGCAGGAAATACAGACGGCGTTAGGGAGCCTCGGGGTGCCTGGCGAAGCGGACGACAGCTGCGGCGGTTATCTGGATGACGCGGCAGCTGTTTCGGGGGAGCTTTTAGAGGAAAATGCTTTGCGGGAAAATCAGAACGCAGCTTCAGAAGAACTGGACATACAGGAGATAAAAAACCAGAGCAGCAGCCAGGCATCCGCGGCGCTGCAGGGCGGAAAGGTGCAGAAATTTTCCAGGCAGAAGCTCAACGATTTTGATTATCTGATTCAGAACTTTTACCGTGTGGACAGCACGACCACAACGAACAGCAGGCAGCTGAACGCAGCGGAGATGCTTGCAAAGGATATGAGCATTTCTAAAAAACAGGAAAGTCCGCAGATTCTGATTTATCATACCCATTCTCAGGAGCGGTTTGCGGATTCGAAGGATGCTTCCGAATCGGTTGTCGGTCTCGGCGATTATCTGACCAGGCTGTTAGAAGATAACTACGGATATAAAGTGCTCCACCACAAAGGCCAGTATGACGTCCCGGACCGCGACAATGCTTATTCAAGAGCTGCTCCCGCGCTTGAACAGCTCTTGAAAGACAATCCGGGCATCCAGGTTATGATAGACCTGCACAGGGACGGCGTGGCTGAGGGAACAAGGCTTGTGGAAAAAATCGGGGGAAAGGATACGGCGACAATTATGTTCTTCAACGGATTAAGCCATACGACGGCTCAGGGAGATATCGGTTATCTTTATAATCCGAATCTGTCTGACAACCTGGCTTTTTCGTTTCAGCTGCAGCTTGCGGCAAGCGAGTATTATCCGGGATTTTCCAGGTTTGTATATTTGAAGGGATACCGGTATAATCTGCATTATCTGCCGAAATCGCTGCTGGTGGAAACGGGGGCGCAGACAAATACATATCAGGAGGCTTTAAATGCTATGGAGCCGCTGGCGGATGTGCTGGATAAGGTGCTGTCGGGGGAAACAAGGGAGTAAATGGTTCAGACAGGGGGAGGGGGTGGCTGCGCGGACGCCGGGAGAGGGGATTTACCCGGTCTTCCTGCGGCTGCTCCAGAATGTTAAGAATCCCTAAGTATTCTGCATTTACGCAGTGGCTCCGGACGGGACGCGGCACCTATTCGCCCTGGCTGAATGCCAGCAGCTACCGGTGCCGCTGCGGCTTCGCCGCCTGGTTTTTGTGGCAGAATACTAAGGGATTCTAAACATTCTTCCGATGCCGCAGGAAGACCGGGTAAATCCCCTCTCCCGGCTGGTTTTTGGCAGAGGTTACATGTAACATTTCGGGTGAAGTGCAGATAGTTTCTGGCGGCAGTTTTGTAGAAGGTCTGTCATAGAAAGAATTGGGAGATGAAGACCGGCTGGTTTCTGGAGGCGGTTTATGGAATACCTGCCACTTAAAGATTTAGGAGAATATCAGCGGTTTATCATGTAAAACCTGTGAAAGCCAGCCAGGTGACGAGAAGATGTACTGGCTTTTAGCGTAAATGGAAAAAAATTTAAAAGATTTAGTAAAGTGCCAGCAGTTTATTAAGTAAAATCTGCGAAACCAGCCGGGTGATGTGATGACGCACTGGCTTTCGGTGTCAATGGAGAAATATATAGAAAGATACATCAAAGTGTCAGCAGTTAATCAAACAAAGCCAGAGAAAGCCAGCCAGGTGACGAGAGATGCACCAGCTTTCAGTGCCAATGGAAAGCATTTAGAAAGATACAGCAAAGTATAGCGGTTTTTTATGTAAAACCAGCGAAAGCCAGCCGGATGACAAGAAGATGCACCAGCTTTCAGTACCAATGGAGAAGCATTTAGAAAGATACAGGAGAGTGTCAGCGTTAATCAAGCAAAACCAGAGAAAGCAGCCAGGTGATTTGAACGTGTATCGACTTTCAGCAGCAATGGAAAAAATTTAAAAGATACATCAAAGTGTCAGCTGTTTATATTAAATAAATTCTGCGAAAACCAGCCGAGTAACATGAAGACGAACTGTCTTCCAGTGCCACTGGAAAACATTTAGAAAAATACAGCCAAGTATCAGCAGTTTTTTTATGTAAAGCCAGAGAAAACCAGCCGGGTGACGGGAAGATGCACCGGCTTCCAGCGACATTGGAGGAATGTTTAGAATCCCTTAGCATTCTGCACGAAAACCAGGCGGCGAAGCCGAAGCGGCACCTTTAGCTGCTGGCATAAGGCCAG
>CANDJC010000247.1 GCA_947384955.1 uncultured Eubacterium sp.
GGTGCCGCGACCGTCCGGGGCCACAGCGTAAATGCAGAATGCTTAGGGATTCTTAACATTCCGGAGCCGTTACAGGAAGCCGGTGCATCTTCCCGTCACCCGGCGTCCGAGGGGCCACCCTCCCCCTCCCTTGCCAAAACTATCCCGATTTAAATAAATTTTTAGAAAAAAGGTTTGAATATGGAGTTATTAATTGGTATAATAAGCGTTATTGTAATCATATATGCCATCTGGCAGCGGCAGGAATTAAAGAAATTCCAGGTCACCCATTATGAAATGCATTCCCCCAAAATAAGCCATACACTGAAAATGGCAGTTATTTCGGACCTGCATTCGTTTTCTTATGGGAAAGACAATGTACGCCTGCTGCAGGCTGTACGCGATGCAGACGCGGACATGATTCTGATTCCGGGCGATTTAATCGTAACTGCGGTTACTGAAAAATACGAAATATCCCTGGCGTTTGTAAGAAATCTCTGCGCGCTGGGAATTCCGGTTATTTTTACGAACGGGAATCATGAGACAAGGGCCGTGCTGCCGGATGCTGACTGTACGGACGAATATCTGAAATACCGGCACAGTCTGGAACAAGCAGGCGTTATCATGCTCAATCAGGAAAGTATAAAACTGGACATAAACGGAACGACGGTCTGTGTCAGCGGCCTGGAGCTGCCGTTATCCTCTTATGAAAAATGGAAAAAGCCGTATCTGGAAGAAGGCTATTTAACGGCGCAGCTTGGAAACGCGTCTAAGGAGCACTTGCAGGTCCTGCTGGCGCATCATCCGGCGTTTGCGAAGCAGTATGCGCAGTGGGGAGCCGATGTGACAGTCTGCGGGCACAATCACGGGGGACTTATCTGTATTCCGGGTATCGGGAGTATTATTTCGCCCCAGTTTATGCTGTTTCCCAAATATGATGCGGGAGAGTTTACGATTGACGGCAGAAAAGTATATATCAGCCGCGGACTTGGAACCCATACGATTCATATCCGGATTTTTAACCGCGCACAGCTTCCGGTTATTACAGTAAAGCCTGAGCGTGTGAAACAGGGGTTATCAGAGTAATCAGAACAGAGGTTATCAGAATGGAACTGACAGTAAAATTAGAGACATTTGAAGGTCCGCTCGACCTGCTGCTTCATCTGCTTGAAAAAAATAAAGTCAGCATTTATGATATTCCAATTGTGGAGATTACAAACCAGTATATGGAATACATTCACGAAATGGAGCGCCTGGACCTGGATATCATGAGCGAGTTTATGGTAATGGCGGCAATGCTGATTGACATCAAGGCGAAAATGCTGCTGCCCAAAAAGCCGGCCGGGGAGGAAGAGGAAGAAGACCCGCGGGCAGAACTGGTACAGCAGCTTTTGGAATATAAGCTTTATAAGAGCATTTCTTATGAATTAAAAGACCGGCAGCTGGACGCGGACAGGGTGATGTACAAAGAGCCGACGATTCCAAAAGAGGTAGCGCAGTATGTACCGCCGCTTGATATGGACGAGCTTTTAGCAGGTCTTACTCTGACAAAGCTGAACGCAGTATTTGAAGCAGTTATGAAAAGGCAGGAAGACAAAATAGACCCGGTGCGTTCGAAATTCGGGCGGATTGAAAAAGAAGAGGTTTCTCTGGAAGAAAAGATTTCGGTTTTGGAGCGCTATGCAAAAGAGCATAAGAACTTCAGCTTTCGGGGCCTGTTAGAGAAAAAATCCAGCAGAGTGCAGGTGATTGTAACGTTTCTGGCTGTTTTAGAACTGATGAAAACAGGAAAAATCGAAATATCCCAGGAGCAGCCGTTCGAGGATATCAGCATTACATCAAGGATAGCAGAGGACGCCTGATTTCAGTGTCCGAAGGAAACAGCTTATCCGTGTCAGTGATTTTATCAGCAATATAAATGGAAAGGCAGGCACCTATGGAACAAAAAGAAGCCATTATAGAAGCAGTCTTATTTACAATGGGCGAATCCGTTCCTTTGGAAAAGTTAGCAGACGTCCTGGAGCTTGGGCAGGATGATACAGAGCAGATGATTCATCAGATGATGCGCCGCTATGAGCAGGAAGACCGTGGGATTCAGATTATTGAATTAGAAGGCTCCTATCAGATGTGCACCAAAAAGCAGATGTATGAATATCTAATCCGCATTGCCAGCCAGCCAAAGAAACAGGTGCTGACAGACGTATTATTGGAAACACTTTCGATTATAGCATACAAGCAGCCGGTTACAAAGGCTGAAATAGAGAAAATCCGCGGGGTTTCCAGCGGACATGCGGTCAGCAGGCTGGTGGAATATAACCTGGTCTGTGAAGTCGGACGCCTGGACGCACCCGGCCGTCCGCTGCTGTTTGGAACCACGGAGGAGTTTCTGAGAAGCTTCGGGGTAAATTCAATTGACGAACTGCCGCAGCCAGAACCGGAACAGGTAGAAGAATTCCGCCATGAAGCAGAGGCAGAAATGGAAATCCGCATGAAAGTATAAAGACGCGGGCGTCAAAGGAATATTAGATGCGGCATCCGCATAGTATGAAAGCAAATACAGTTTTGGAGCATATATGCCATATGAAGCGAGTATTCTGTTTCCTGTCCGCAGTTCTTATGATGCTGTCTAATCTTAGTTATCCGTCCTGTGTCCTGGCAAAGCCGCAGTCTGCGGAAGAAATAAACGAAAGTGAGCTGTATGCCCGTTCGGCAGTCCTGATGGATGCCGGTTCCGGGCGTGTTTTATTTGCAAAGAATGCCGAAAATCCAATGCCCATGGCAAGTACAACCAAAATCATGACCTGTATACTGACACTGGAGACGGCAGATATGGAAGATGTCGTGGAAGTGTCGGCTTACGCGGCAAAGATGCCGGACGTCCAGCTGAATATTTCTGAGGGCGAGCACTATAAACTGGAAGACCTTTTGTATTCCCTGATGTTAGAGTCGCATAACGATTCGGCTGTCGCCATTGCAGAGCATGCGGGCGGAAGCGTGGAGAAATTTGCGCAGATGATGAATGAAAAAGCCGTCTCCATTGGATGCAGCGATACATATTTTATTACGCCAAACGGCCTGGATGCTTCGAAAACCGTCACAGAGCCGGACGGAACAAGCATTACAAAAATTCATTCTACAACGGCATCAGACCTAGCAAAAATATTGAGCTACTGTATAACAAAATCTCCGAAAAAAGACGAATTTTTAAAAATCACGAGGACGGCAAGCCACAGCTTTCACAGTCTGAAAAAGGCAGACGACGGAACCTATACACAGGGCCCGCGAAACTTTACCTGTAACAATCACAATGCCTTTTTACATATGATGGACGGCGCTCTGACCGGAAAAACCGGATTTACCGGAAATGCAGGATACTGCTATACCGGAGCGCTAAAGAGCGGGGAACGGACATTTGTGATAGCTCTTTTAGCCTGCGGCTGGCCGAATAACAAGACATACAAATGGAAGGACGCCAGAAAACTGTTTCAGTACGGCATGGACCATTACGAGCAGACCGACATCACCTGCTATGACTATGCGCCAAACCCGGTTCCGGTAGAAAAGGGGGCCGGAAAAGACCGCCTGCTGAAGACCAGAATGCAGCTTCCGCTAAAAGTAAACCAGCAGGAACAGATGATGCTGCTGTCTAAAAAAGATAAGGTGCAGGTGAAAGAAGAACTGCCTCAGCTGTTAAAGGCGCCGGTAAAGAAGGGGACGAAGGTCGGGACGCTGAATTATTATGTGAACGGAGAGCTGACGGCTCAGATGCCTGTGACGGCTGAGAGGGATATTAAGGAGAGGTCTCTTTGGTGGTATTTTATGCTGGTGATGGCGAGGTATTTTAATCCTTATCTGGATTAGATGGAGATGGGAAGCGGATGAGGGGGATAAGCGAATGGGACGCCGGAGGGAGGAGATGTCTGCTTTCGGATGTTCCGTTTGCGAAAAGCAGGAAGTTCTAAACTTTCTGCGCCGGGGATTGTGATAGCGGACGGACCGGCGCCTGATGCCCTGGCACTTTGGCGGCTCTTGGTTACTGGCATCAGGCAGGCGCCTTTTGGGGACTTCAAAGCTGCTGATACCGTGAAGCTGTGTGTCCCCAAATCCTGGTTACTGGGCAGAAAGTTAAGAACTTCCAGCTTTTCGCAAAAGTCACATCCGAAAGCAGACATCTCCTCCCTCCGGCTGGCTGAGGCTGGATTTACGTTATAGTTTCGGCTGTAAGTTAATGGTTTTCCGTCAGGCAGCTGCTGGTTCAGCTATTTCATTTTGCAGCCTGATTGTAAGTTGGAACTTTCTTTTTCTGTCTTGTTAATAAATCATGACTTTACAACTTTTATAGATGATATCCTTGCCGCCGGATTAGCTGTTTTAAAGCATTTAATATGGCATTTGATTTTATACATGTTTCGGCCTTTTCCGCGAAAATGGCATAAAATACCTGCTGACGAATCTGTTCGCTTAGCGCAAACCGAAACGCCTGCGCGCTTTCTGTCTGATATTTAAAAAACACCTCGTCCTGGTATGGCAGCAGCTTCATCGCACAGTATGAAATGTTAAT
>CANDJC010000248.1 GCA_947384955.1 uncultured Eubacterium sp.
TGAATCAGGCATTTAAGAATGATTAGAGAAATATTCTGACACATCCTGAATCAGGTATTTATAAATGATTAGAGAAATATTCTGACACATCCTGAATCAGGCATTTATGAATGATTACAGAAATATTCTGACACTTCTTCTGTATCAGTAAAGGCAGTTTCTGCTGAACTGCATTTGCTTACCTGCCGGACAAGCTGCTGTTTGTTCCGGTGCGGGCCGGCTTGTAATTTTTTTAACTGAATTGTACGAAATCTGTTCTGCTTTTCACATAGCGGCAAAGGTTTCTTTGTCAGGCTCCAGGCTGATGTCAAAAGGAATATTATCTTAATGGTTTTGGTTTGGATTCCAGATGAAGTACCATGCACATGCCTTCTGCTAAACGGGTAAGAGCTGACAGCGCAGGATTTTCATTTCCAGTTTCAATTTTACCGATATCTGACTGGTCAGTGCCAGCTGCTCCTGAAAGTTCTTTTTGAAGTTCCTCATCATCCAGCTGTCTTTCTAAATATTTTTCTGAAATTACTTATGATTACACACTTCTTATACATTCGATTCGGTTCATATAATCCTGGCGGTATTTTTGTGCTTTTTCGATTTTTATATCTCTTATAATAATAGTCAAAATCTTTATTCGACAAAATGCAGGAAATATGTTATACTCAAGTTTATGATACGGTATAAAATACAAAGAAAGGCGGCAGGCTATTGGCAAAAAATAAATATCAGTTTGAAAGTAAAATACATGTTTACCGGGCTACAAAAAGAATGACGCAGCAGGAGCTTGCCGATTTGACAGGTGTTTCCAGGCAGACCATTATGCAGCTGGAACGAAACCGCTACAACCCGTCGATGCTGCTGGCCTACAGTATAGCCAGGGTTTTTGATGTTACAATCGAGGATTTATTTGATTTTAGGGAGGTATAAGATGCAGCCGTTTTACGAATTTATATGGAATCTGTTTTCCAGCCAGGCGCTTTTAAAAGTGACTGCCACGGCCGGACTGCCGCTTACGATTATACTGGCTGTTATGTTTATCAGAAAGAAAAACCATGACGAGCGCGGATGGAAAATTATTGGGAAAGCGAGTATTGTATCTTTTTCCTATATTATGATTATGGCGAATGTGATTGCTGATATTACAGGCAGAGATTTTTTTGCAGAAAGATTAAACTATCTCTTCTATGCAAATACAATTCAGTGGCTGTATGATACTGTGATACTGCTTGAAATTATTTCTATACTCGTGTTAAGAAAAATCGAATAAGACAATGCTGATATTTTCCAATCAGGCTTCGTATATGGAATGGCCTTTTGATTGGAAATTTTTTGATTTATAAAGTATGAAATAATTGACATTAAGAATCAAATATATTATCCTTGTATTAGAAAACGAAAAGGGGATGATTTTATGAAAAATAATCAAAATATTTCAGCACAGGAAGGATATCTGGCAGAAGAGGTTATCATGACCAATACGCAGGCAATGATAAAAGGCGGCTTGTGTTCCCTTCCGTTTCTGCTGATTTTAGGAATGGGTTACCGCTTTCTGCTGCTGGACCGGGCAGTGCTGCTGGATATAAGCGGTGTGAAATTTCCTATTCTGTTTCTTGTAATCATAGCTGCTGTGACAGTCATGCATGAACTGCTGCACGGTATCGGGTGGGCAGTCGCAGGCGGAAGGGGATGGAGCAGTGTCCGGTTTCAAATCAGCGGCATGATGCCGGTCTGTGCCTGCAGCGCAGAATTGAAAAAGAAACAGTATTTAGCCGGGGTGCTTGCGCCGTTTGTCATATTAGGAACCGGCAGTGTCCTCTTTTTGCTGCTTTATCCCGGGACTGTATCAATACTTGTTATGATATCTGTATTTGGCGGAACAGGGGCTGATTTACTGATTGCATTGCATGTCATGAAAGAAGATTCACAGACCTGCATTTCAGACCACCCGGAGAAAGCAGGCTATACGGCGTATAAAAAAAGAAATGGGGTGTAGAACCGAATGACAGAATAGGCTGGATTCACTCCTGGCTTATTTTACGGACTTTGCAGCGGAATGCAAGGTCCTGGGGTGCACCAGGGTCATTTACTTAAGCCATCTGACTCCTGCTCAGTATTAGAAAACATAATAATTCAAGGCTTTGCATAGCCGAGTTTCAGCTGGAAAGAGTTTAAGTTAATGGCATTGGGGGGGGTGAAGTGTAACCTATCTGCACTCCAAAATAATTATAGTGTTGACATTTTTTTTGTAAGTGATAAAGTAATATATAGCTGGTTAACATATTAAAAAAACATGATAAGAATTTATGCGCTTATGACAGCTGTGTATCAATCTTGTTTGTCTGCAGAGTAAGCCGAAATAAGACGAGAGGTGAATTATGAATAAAAAAGCACGTATTAAAAAACTATTCATATTGTCTGTATGTATATTAGGAGTTTTCACGACATCTGGCTGTGCAGCAAAACCTGTGCATGAACAGCCGGCAGGTCAGAAGAAGGGTCAGACTGCCAGTATGGAGAAAGAAGCTGTTATGGAAACAGATTCAGAAGAAAACCGGCAGACATCACACTTCCATGATTTGGTATACAGGGAATACACAATAGGCAGCAGTATGCAGCAGGGAGAAATAATGATTGAAAGAGATATCATACTCCAGACAGCTGAGGCTCCAAAAGCAGTTGTTGTTTATTTTAATGATAAGGTTCTGACGGAGCTGCCTTTTGAGGATGAAGACATTACATTTGAGCTTGAGCAGAGCGGTTATTATGGTTTCTTTGTCCGTGATGAAAATGACGAATTAATAGAATTATCTGACGGAGTGAATGCAGTTTGTGATGACGGATTAAATGACATATTCCCATGCTGCTGACAATTTACATCATATAAATAAGAAACAGAGCATAGCTGCAGACAGTCTGAACTCACTGTCTGCAGTTTTTAGCTTATATCCGGTTATTTATGCAGCATTTTCTTTTTCCTTCGGCAGAAGCAGGCTAAGCAGCAGCGATACAACAAATACGCCAGCCACTGCATTCCCGTTAAAAATATCACCGACAGCAGAAGGAAATGCCGCAAACAGGTTCCCATCCGCCTGTGTCAGTCCGACACCGATACAAAAAGCAAGAGACACGATAATCATGGTACGGTCATTAAATACGCAGTCTTTGAGCATTTTAATCCCTTCATACATAATCGAGCCAAACATCATAACGGTACATCCTCCCAAAACCGGCTGCGGCAGCGAATTGAAAAAGGCGCCCAGCGGCGGGAACAGCGAGGAAAGTATTAAAATCAGCGCACCCATTAAAATAGTAAAACGGTTGATAACGCCCGTCATGGTCACAAGCCCCACATTCTGGCTGAACGAAGTCAGCGGCAGGCATCCAAAGCATCCCGAAATCGTGCTGGAAAATCCATCCACGGCAAGGGAGCCCTGCAGCTCTTCGATTTTAATATCACGTCCCAGGGCCCCGGTACACACGGCGGTGGTCGCTCCGGTTGTCTCGGCGGCAGATACTAAAAATACAATGGCAATTGTAAAAAACGCGCCGATATCAAACACCGGCATATGGCTTGTAAAAAAGACCGGCTGCGGCAGGCTGAAAAATCCGATTTCCCCAACCGTTTTCGTAATCCCTGAAAAATCTACCAGCGGTGCAATTCCGGCTACGGTAAAGACGACAGACAAAAGATATCCTAAAATCAGTCCGACCAGAATATTCAAATTCTTGTAAACACCTTTTAACAGATAGCGGGAAACAAGGCATACTGCCAGCGTAAACAGTCCGACAAACAGATGATACCAGGCTCCGAAATCTTCACTTCCGCTTCCGCCTCCCCAGGAATTCATGCTCACGGGCAGAAGGGAAAGTCCAATAGCAATGACTACATTTGCAGACACAACCGGTGTCAGAAACCGTTTCCAGTATTTTGCGCTTAATCCTACGATTCCTTCAAAAATACCTCCCAGAATGACAGCGCCGACCATGCCTTCATAGCCAAGCTGCGGGTTTGTGCATATCATTAAAAGACTTCCGAGGAAGGTAAAACTGACCCCCATTACAATTGGAAGTTTCGAACCGATTTTCCAGACCGGGTAAAGCTGCAGACAGGTTCCGATTCCGGCTACAAACATCGCACACTGCAAAAGACGCGTGATTTCGACAGCAGTCAGCGATTCCCCGCTTCCTCTTACGACGGCTGCACTGCATACTATCAGTACCGGGGCCAGATTCGAGACGAACATGGCGAGGACGTGCTGCAGGCCGAAGGGGATGGCCTTGCTCAGGGGGACCCGGCCGTTTATTTTGTAGATGTTTTCTTCACTTATGGTGGTGATAGGTGCTTCTTTATTTTCCATAATTTATCCTTTCTGTTCTGTGTGATGGGAGGGACGGGTGATGGCGGGTGTGCTGATGGGAGGGGCAGCTGGCTGGTGGTGTGTGGGGGAGGAAAATTGGCTGGTGGGACGCCGGGCGGGGAAATTTTTTCCTTCTTATGTTCCGCTTCCAAAAAGCAGGAAGTTCTAAGTTTTCTGCGCC
>CANDJC010000249.1 GCA_947384955.1 uncultured Eubacterium sp.
CGCAGAAAACTTAGAACTTCCTGCTTTTTGGAAGCGGAGCATCCGAAGGAAAAAATTTCCCCGCCCGGCGTCCCGACCCTCAGGAAATCTCCCCTTCACAGTTCCAAATTCCCCGAATATTTTGAAACACCTTCCCGGAACGCTTGCACTGAATAAACGTCCATGCTATAATATAGAAATGATTATAAGCAAAGGAAAGTGAGCATACATGAAAAAACAATTTCTAAATATAATTTTCCTGATAACCGCCACACTCCTCATGACCTCCTGCGGCATGTCCCGCCAGAGTTCTCTGACGAAGCAGGAAAGCACAAAGAAAGCAGTGCAGGCCAATACAGCAAATCAGCCGGTACAGGAAGAAGAGCAGAGTACAGCGGACATACCGGATGCAAAGGATACCTATTATCTGATTGTGAAAAATGACACGGTAAACTATCAGATTACACTGATGAATCTGACAAATGCGGAAGAGATTTGCTACGAATATACAGACGGAACAGAATTTTTTGACAAATACGGCAATTATGCCATGAGCAGTGAATTCAGCGAAGGAAATCTGGCTGTCATCAAGAGGATGAACAGCAATGATACGCTTGGAGCCATTGCCTTTACAGATGATACCTGGGATTATGAGGACGTGCGCAATTATGCAGTCAGCGCAGAAAAAGACCGCATTGATATTGCCGGGACAGGCTATCAGTTTGATACTTTTATGAAGGTCTTTTCGGATGGTGAACAGACAGGCATTTCCTCGATTGGGGAGAGTGATGTATTAAATGTTTACGGGATTGGAAGGAAAGTATATGCAATCGTAATCAAAACAGGACACGGAACGCTTGCTCTGACGAATACGGATTTATTTGAAGGCGGCTGGGTGAACCTGGGCACGAAGGTGTACGCAACGATTACAAAAGATATGACAATGGAGCTGCCGGAAGGGGTTTATGAATTTTCGGTAGCAAATGACGGTTATGGAGATTCTGGAGAAATCCGTATCCGGCGGGATAAAACGACGACGATTGATTTAAACGACTATAAAGGAGAAGGGCCGAAATTATGCAGGGTTACATTTGACGTAGGTGTAAAAGGAGCGGTTCTTACGATTAATGGCAAAAAGATTAGTTACGCAAAACCGATGGAATTAAAGTACGGAGTGTATACACTGGGAGTTTATGCGCAGGGGTATGATGAATGGAAAAAACAGCTGGTTGTAAATTCTCCGAAAGCAAAAATTGAAATATTATTAAGCGAAGATACAGGTGCGCAGACAGACGAAAGCTCGCAAAACAGTCTGGCGGACTCAGGAAGCTCGAGCAATGCGGGGGCTTCGGGCAGTAAAAACGGAAGTACGGATAATAACGGCACTGCCGGGAATTCGAATAACACGGGGACAGCGTCTGGTCAGACATCAGGAAAACGTCTGGCAGGAAGCAGGGCTGGTTCAAGGGCAGGCTCGCATACAAGGAGTCAGTCGTCAGACAGTTCCGATAACAGCAAAAGCGCTGACAGTGCACTCGCGAATGCAGCTTTAGGCTCGTCGCTGGCAAACATTATTACAGGCGGGGATTCCACGGACTATCTGGATACATTGTCAGACCTGGTGGATTCCTTAGACAGGCTGAACCGTTCATCTTCGGATTCAGACAGTACGAGCCAGCAGACAGACAGGTAACGATTTTTGAAATAATCATACAGGCCAGACAGGCAGGTAACGGTTTCTGAAGCAGGAAGCTTTCAGAAACTGTGTCAGGCAGTTACAGGTATATTGGGGTGTACGGAAACAGGTGTTCCGCAAACCTGATATGATATAAAATTAACTATATGAATGGGAGGACGTAACATGGATTACAAAGAAATGTACCAGCAGTGGCTTGACAATCCTTATTTTGACGAGGAGACGAAAGCAGAATTAAAAGCAATTGAAGGGAACGAGAAGGAAATCGAAGACCGCTTTTATATGGATTTAGAGTTTGGTACAGCAGGACTGCGCGGCGTTATCGGTGCCGGCACAAACCGCATGAACGTTTACACAGTCAGGAAAGCAACACAGGGACTTGCAAATTATATTCAGAAGGTAAAAGGAGAGGCAAAAGGAGTAGCAATTGCATACGATTCCAGACACATGTCTCCGGAATTTGCAGATGAAGCAGCATTATGTCTGGCAGCAAACGGAATCAAAGCATATGTTTTCGAAAGTCTGAGGCCGACACCGGAACTGTCTTATGCAGTGCGCAGACTCGGCTGCATCGCTGGCATTAATATTACTGCAAGCCACAATCCGCCGGAATACAACGGCTACAAAGTATACTGGGAAGACGGCGCACAGATTACACCGCCTCATGACAGCGGCATTATGGACGAAGTAAAAAAAGTTACAGATTATGCCACTGTAAAGACAATGCCGTTAGATGAAGCTAAGGCAGCCGGCTTATATCAGACAATCGGCGCAGATATTGACGACCCGTATATTGAAGAGTTAAAGGGTCTTGTACTGCATCAGGACAGCATCGATGCGGTAAAGGATAAGCTGACAATTGTATATTCTCCGCTTCATGGAACAGGAAATATTCCGGTTCGCCGTGTATTAAAAGAACTGGGATTTAAAAATGTCCATGTAGTGCCGCAGCAGGAGCTTCCAGACGGAAATTTCCCAACCGTCAGCTATCCAAATCCGGAAGCCGCAGAAGCTTTTGAATTAGGCCTCGCGCTTGCAAAAGAAGTAAACGCGGACCTTGTACTGGCTACAGACCCGGATGCAGACCGTCTCGGCGTTTATGTCAAAGATTCTAAAACGGGCGAGTATCATACACTGACCGGAAATATGTCAGGATGCCTGATTGGTGATTATGTAATCGGACAGCGCAAAGCAATCAACGGCTCGCTTCCAGAGGACGGAGCATTTATCCGCTCGATTGTTTCTACCAATATGGCAGATGCCATTGCAAAATACTATGGCATACAGCTGGTAGAAGTTCTGACCGGATTTAAGTTTATCGGACAGAAAATGCTGGAATTTGAAACAACAGGAAAGGGTACTTATTTATTCGGCATGGAAGAAAGCTACGGCTGTCTGACAGGTACATATGCCAGAGATAAAGATGCGGTAGTCGCTTCTATGACACTGTGCGAAGCAGCCGCTTATTACATGACGAAAAATATGACACTCTGGGATGCTATGCTGGAAATGTATGAGCGTTACGGCTATTATAAAGACCATGTAGAATCCATTACCTTAAAGGGCATTGAAGGACTTGCAAAGATTCAGGAAATCATGAATACGCTCCGCGAAAATGCACCAAAGGAAATCGGCGGCCTGAAGGTTCTGGCAGCAAGAGATTACAAAGAAGATAAAGTTCAGGATTTTGTAACCGGCGAAACAAAACCTACCGGACTTCCGAAATCAAACGTGCTTTATTATGAATTAGAGAATGATGCATGGGTATGCGTAAGGCCGTCCGGAACTGAACCAAAAGTGAAGTTCTATATCGGAGTAAAGGGTACTTCTCTGGAAGATGCTGATGAAAAATCTGCTTCTTTAGGCAGACAGGTTCTGGATATGATTCAAAAAATGATTTAAGGCAAAGAAAAGCTCAAAAATGCTATAAATTGGGCATTTCTGCTTGACAAACAATGGAAAAGTTAGTATAAATATATTCGTAAGTATTTTGGGAAAGATGGTTCCGATTCTTATTAATAACAATATTATATTAATCCACAGGAGGAGTAGAAATGAACAAAGCAGAACTGGTTTCAGCTATTGCCGACAAGGCTGAATTATCCAAGAAAGATGCAGAGGCAGCTTTAAAAGCTTTTACAGATGTTGTCACTGAAGAGCTCAAGAAAGGTGAGAAGATACAGCTGGTCGGTTTCGGGACTTTCGAGGTGTCTGAGAGAGCAGCCAGGACAGGCCGGAACCCGCAGACAGGTGAAGAGATGACAATACCGGCATCAAAAGCGCCTAAATTTAAAGCAGGAAAAGCATTAAAGGATTTAGTGAACGAATAAATCATGACAGAAGGGGGCTGTTAAGCGGCCTCCTTTTGTATTAAAAAAATTCGGGAAAGAAGGAATAAAATGAGACTGGATAAATTTTTGAAAGTATCCCGGCTGATTAAACGGCGGACGGTTGCAAACGAAGCATGCGATGCAGGGCGGGTGACGGTGAATGGGAATACGGCGAAGGCATCTGTAAAAGTGAAGGCTGGGGATATTATTGAGATACAGTTTGGGACGAAGGCGGTGAAAGTACGGGTGCTGGATATTCAGGATACGACGAAAAAGGAGCAGGCGAAGGAACTGTTTGAATATTTATAAAAAATCGTCCTGAAGGCGGGAGGTTTTTGGCTTTTCGAAGGGCTGGGGGCTTGAAGGCGGGAGGT
>CANDJC010000250.1 GCA_947384955.1 uncultured Eubacterium sp.
CCAAATCCTGTGTATTGAGCAGAAAACTAAGAACTTCCAGCTTTTTTCCAGAGTCGTATCCGAAGGAAAAAATTTCTCCGCCCGGCTGGTGCTGTAAGAATTTACGCTGTAAGAATTTATGCTGTAAGAATTTATGCTGTAAGAATTTACGCTGTAAGAATTTACGTTGTGAGAATTAACTGTATGGCAGTTATTGAATGATTTGTAAGCTTTAAAAATAGTTAATAAGGTTTTATCTTTTGCATGAAGTTCAGCAAGTGTCGAAGTGTAAAGCTCTGTTTTCTGTATAAATTTAGATTTTGAATAATGTAAATCTGAAGCAATCAGGCACTTTTTGGGGAAAGGAGAATACACTGTTATAAGAATAGGCATATGAGGTATATTTCAAATGAATAATTTTTTTGGAAATGATGCTGGACGCATGCGGTGCAGGAGTATTCTGCATATTGTGAAACCGGGTGATACACTGTATAAAATTGCCAGAAAATACGGGGTTCCTTTGTCGAGAGTCATGTATGCAAATCCATATGTGGATGTTTATAATCTGCAGCCGGGTGATGAAATCTGCGTGCCTTTGATAATACCGGGGCCTGGCTGTGGCTGCGGCTTCAGCTGCGGGTGTGGATGCAGAAGACATCCATGTGCATGTTCAGGGAGAGAGAGCACAGAGAGCAGAAATGTACAAATGCCGGAGGATGCAGAACGCATGGTGGATGGTATTATGCCGGAGCGCGACGGGCGTATGAATGACAGTATGCTGGCGGAAAATGACGGGCGCATGAGCAGAGGCATGCCGGGACTGGGTGACGGTAGCCGGGCAGTTGATGGGGGTACAGCGATGCCGCAAAGCGGCGGCCGCATAAGTGATGGAAATCTGGCGGGCAATGGCAGTATGGCGATGCCGGGTGACGGAAGTCTGGCAAGCGATGGCAGTATGGCGATGCCGGGTGATGGAAGTCTGGCGGGTGATGGCAGTATGGCGATGCCGGGTGATGGAAGTCTGGCGGGCGATGGCAGTATGGTGATGCCGGGTGGCGGAAGGCGTACGGCTGACGACGGAATGCAGATGCCAGGAAATGCCGGGCGTGTGGATAATGGCGGAATGATGTTTTCGGGAAGTGACAGGCACATGGGCAGTATGGTGCCGGGCAGTGACAGACAAATGGACGATGACAATATGATGCCGGGAAGCGGAAGGCGCATGGACGATGACAATATGGTGCTAGGAAGCGGAAGGCGCATGAACGATAGCAGTATGATGCCGGGAAGCGGAAGGCGTATGGATGATGGCGGAATGGTGCCAGGAAATGCCGGGCGCATGGATAGCGGAATGGTGATGCCGGAAAGAGAAAACCGTGCGGGCAGTGACAGAACGATTGTGTCTGGAAATGACAGGCATATGAGTGATGGCGGAATGGTGATGCCAGGCAATGCCGGGCGTATGGGTAATGACGCAGTGGTGATGCCGGGAAATGAAGGGCGCATGAACGGCGGAATGACGGAGCCAGGAAATGCCGGGCGCATGAATGGCGGAATGACGGAGCCGGGAAATGCCGGGCGCATGAATGGCGGAATGATGGAGCCAGGAAATGCCGGGCGTATGGATGGCAGAATGGTGATGCCGGGGAATGATGGGCGCATGAATGGCGGAATGGTGATGCCGGGAAATGAAGGGCGCATGAATGGCGGAATGACGGAGTCTGGAAGATACGGGCGTATGAATGACGGGATGATGATGCCTGGAAACGGAGAGGGCATGGGTGACGGACGCATGATGATGCCGGATGAAAGAAACTGGGAAAACGGCAATTCATCTATGACGGGGAATTCATCTATGATGGGATTTCGCCCGGAGCAGTCTTGTGCAAAGATGGCCGGGGGTATGCCATGGGAGAGGGGTACGGTCAGTGAAGGCATGATGGAGGAATATCTGGCTGCGAATCCTATGAGGAGTCCGATGCGCTGAGGAATCAATGGATGTCTTTGATTTATAAGAAATATATGCCGGATTTTAGACAGTTATGAAATTTTTATTAAATTTTGCAAGGGAAGCTCTCGTCTGATTGACAAAATATGTCTGTATTAATATAATTCATGACAGGAAAGAAAATCTGCGGCTGTATGAAAAGGATTTTGCCAGCCGCAGAAATACAGGGCTGTTTCCGCATGTGCATGTTTCATGTAACGGAAAGCAGATTTAGGGAGGTTCCAATGAACTTTATGAATAAGCTGGAGCGTAAATTTTCTAAATACGCAGTTTCAAATCTGACGATGTACCTGATTTTCGGATATGTCATAGGATATGTGCTTAGCAGGCTGTCACCCGGGATGCTGGGCTTTCTGATGTTAGACCCGTATCAGGTTCTGCACGGGCAGGTATGGCGGCTTGTCACCTGGGTGCTTATTCCGCCTTCTTCCCAGAGTATTATTTTTTATGTAATCATGATGCTTTTTTACTATCAGCTCGGCTCGAACCTGGAGCGGACGTGGGGAGCGTTTCGGTATAATGTATATATTTTTGGCGGAATGATATATACACTGATTGGTGCGGCTGTGACATGGCTGATTATGACAGCTGCTTACGGCAATGCGGCCTTTATGGGGACGCTTGTGGGCTCGCAGGTCAGCACTTATTATATATGTATGTCCATTTTCCTTGCATTTGCAGTATGTTATCCGAATATGCAGGTGATGCTTTATTTTATCATTCCGATTAAAATGAAGTGGATGGCATATGTGTACGCGGTGCTGATGCTGATTGACCTGATTCAAAGCCCGTGGCCGACAAGGATTGTAATGGTTATGTCGCTGCTGAATTTCCTGATTTTCTTTTTATCAACCAGGGATTTGTACCGTTATTCACCCAGGGAGGTGCGGAGAAAACAGGCTTTCCGCCAGGCGGTCAGACGGCCGAAAAATGCCGGGATTACAAAGCACAAATGCGCGATTTGCGGGAGGACAGAGTTAGACGACCCGTCACTGGAGTTCAGGTTCTGTTCAAAGTGTGCTGGCAACTATGAGTATTGCCAGGAGCATTTGTTTACGCATCAGCATGTGAAATAGGTCAGGATGAATATGCGGTGCAGCAAAAACAGACAGGAAAGATATGACAGTAACAGATGCAGGGACTGTGAGAGCAGTTCCTGTACTTTTAATTTTAATAGGAAATGCCGGCCTTTTGGCAGGAGATTGAGGTGACGCCCATGCCGGGGAATGGCTGGTACATTCCATTCAGGGTGTTCGTTCAATCTCATTTTTGTAAAATTCTATTTTCTCATCCAGTTTTATCTTATGCTCCTGCAGCCGCGCAATCTGCTCATTGAGCGCCTGCTGGTGCTGCACCAGCATTTCCATTCTTTCAGAAAGGGTTGAATCGCCGTCAGCGCGGAGCTCGGCATAGTGCCGGATTTCCTTAATGGGCATGCCAGTGTCTTTCAGCCGTTTGATAAATGCAATCCATGCGAGGTCTTTATCGGAATAGCAGCGCCGGTTGCCGGAACTGCGTTTCGGGGCAATCAGCCCTTCCTGTTCATAGTAGCGCAGGGTATGGATGCCAAGCCCCGTCAGCTTTGAAAATTCCCCGATAGAATATTCCATAAAAAATCACTCCAATCCTCTTGACATAGAGTTCACTCTACATTGTATGGTTGGATTATACCAAATCGAAGGAGGATTATCAAATGGTTCAGGAAAAAGGAAAATATACAGTCATCACCGGGGCAAGCTCCGGCATTGGCTATGAAACGGCAAAGGCATTTGCAGGGCGGGGAAAAAATCTGGTCATAGCAGCAAGGCGCACGGATAATCTTAAGATGCTGAAAAAGGAGATATTGGAGGAATGCCCGGATTTGGATGTTGTCATCCGAAGTACGGATTTATCCGTCCCGGAAAATGCGTACCAGTTTTATGAGGGGCTGAAAGATTATGAGATAGAGACATGGGTGAATAACGCGGGTTTTGGAAATTATGGCAGCGTGGCAGAGCAGGACTTGAAAAAAATCGGGGCAATGCTGCATCTGAATATTGAGGCGCTGACGATACTGTCTTCCCTGTTTGTCCGTGACTATAAGGATGCAGAGGGGACACAGCTTATCAACGTGTCTTCATGCGGAGGCTATACCATTGTGCCGGCGGCTGTGACATACTGTGCGGCGAAGTTTTATGTCAGCGCATTTACGGAGGGGCTGGCATGGGAACTGAAAGAGGCAGGGGCGAAAATGAAAGCAAAGG
>CANDJC010000251.1 GCA_947384955.1 uncultured Eubacterium sp.
CTTCCAGCTTTTTTCCAGAGTCGCATCCGAAGGAAAACATTTCTCCGTCCGGCTGATTTTGGCTGAATTTACGATGGCTGAATTTACGGTATGGCAATTATATGATGCTTTACAGGCTTTAAGGATATAGTTAAGAAAGTTTTATCTGCTGCATGAAGTTTAGCAAACGGTAAAATGCAAGGCTTTACCTTCTATAATAAAATTCAGATTTTGAATAATGTAAATCTTTACTGTTTCATAAAATCCTTTACTGTTTCATATAATTTTTTACTGTTTCATAAAATCCTTTACTGTTTCATATAATTCTTTAAGACTGCTTAACGGATAATAACAGCTTACAGCTATAACTATAACGTAAATTCAGCCAGTATCAGCCGGGCGGAGAAATGTTTTCCTTCGGATGCTTTACAACGGCTCTGGAAAAAAGCTGGAAGTTCTTAGTTTTCTGCTCAATACCCAGGATTTGGGGCTCACTGTCTGCCGCAAAATAAAACTCCGAAGCCCCAAAAGGCGCCTGCCTGATGCCACAGCCTAAATCCAGCCAGTAACGCCAGGGCATCAGGCGCCGGTCCGTCCGCAGCCAAACCCCTGACGCAGAAAACTTAGAACTTCCTGCTTTTTTCCAGAGCCGTTGTAACTCATCCGAAGGAAAACATTTCTCCGTCCGGCGTCCCTCCATCACCAGCGTATAACCATCACATCATTCAGCATTTTCAAACCCACCCCTATCTAGTATAACCCGCTTTAAATAATCATACGTTTGGCTGGTCTAAATTTCCAAGAGCACATGGCAAAAATCCTCAATGTACCTCGAAATCTCCCAGCATTTTGATTCAAGCTGCCCCTTGCCATAATCCATTCATTTGCTATAATAGAATAGACTCCCGTCCAACGATACCAAAAGGAGGAACTTCATCATTGAAAAAGAAGAAAAGAAAAATATATCAGATTTTTTTAAGAATGACACTGCTTACTGCCACCCTGCTTCTCAGCCTGATACTTATAAACACTGCTTACCGGGTACTGACCGACACCTCCAAAAATAGCACCAGAAGTGTCCTCTCGCAAAACAGTCCGGATTCCAGGAAAGAAATTCCCAGGGAAGAAATTCGAAGCATCATACAGACAGTTTCTGACAGCGAGTCATCAAACAGCAGTTCCTCATTATCAGCGGAAAGCCCTTCCAAAACGGCTTCTGAGAAAGAATCTGCTAAGCAGGACTCTTTAGATGATGAAAATAAGAGCGGTCAGAATGCATCAGATTCTAAAAATAAGGACAGCCGGTCTTCTGAGAAAACTGCAGATACTACGCTTGTCTTTGCCGGGGATGTTTATTTTAGTGATTATGTGCTTGCAAACTATAACCAGTCCGGCATACAGGGTGTTTTGTCGGAATCGCTGTTAAAAGAACTGACTAAGGCTGATATTACAATGGTGAATCATGAATTTCCATTCAGCACCCGCGGCAGCCAGGCACCGGATAAACAGTTTACGTTCCGCACGGACCCGTCTTATGTATCCATACTGAAAGAATCCGGCACAGACGTTGTATCACTTGCGAACAACCATGTGCTTGATTACGGGACAGATGCTCTGTCTGATACTTTTCAGACCCTGGACGAAGCCGGTATTTCCTATGCAGGAGCCGGGGATTCCATCGAGCGTGCGAGCCGGCTGATTACAAAAAAAGCAAATGGAAAAACCTTCGGATTTCTGGCCGCATCCAGAGTATTTCCCGTAGTATCCTGGAACGTAGAAAATGCACAGCCAGGTGTATTTTCCGCCTATGACCCGGCCAGACTGACTGCCGCTGTTTCAGATGCAAAAAAGCACTGTGATTTTTTATGTGTCTATTTACACTGGGGAATTGAACGGAATACCACGCCGGAACAGTATCAGATTTCCATGGCTCACGCATTTATTGATGCCGGCGCGGATGCGGTCATTGGTGCACATCCGCATGTACTGCAGGGCGTGGAATATTATAATGGAAAGCCCATATTTTACAGCCTCGGAAACTTTATTTTCTACCAGACAATTGAGCAGACAGCCATTGCAAAACTGACACTGCGCGCTGACAATACCGCAGTCTGGCAGCTTCTTCCCGCAAAAGCATCCAATGCCTGCACTTCTCTTATAACTGATGCTGCAGCCTGCAGCGAATTTTATCAGCGCATGGAAGAACTGTCCGTAAACACAAAATTTACAAAAAAAGGAAAGGTTCTGCCTGAATAAGGGATTTCCTGCACTGGCCGTAACCAGTACAGGTTAAAGGGAAGGAAGCAGCATTCATGCAGTGCAGTCTGCGTAATGCTGTCTTCCATTTTCTTTTTCGGCTGTCCGAAGCAAATGATGAATCCCTTTGACGTGAAATGAAGAACCAATGCTGTGAAATGTCATTACGCTTTTCCCTGAAAGTCACGGCTTCACCGCCATTTTTCTCATTGCTTTGCAAATACATTTCTGCTATACTTTAGCTATATGAAGCCTGAAATGCTTCTCACATTCATGCACCGCCAGAAACATCCGCACCACAAAGAAGGTTATATTTATGGGACAGAAAAAAAACATCACATTCAGCGACATAGCCAAATACACCAATTTTTCCAAAACAACGATATCCAGATACTTTAACAATCCGGATTCCCTGACACTGGAAAATCAGGAAATCATATCAAATGCACTGACCGCATTAAATTACAAGGAAAACAAGGTCGCACGCATTCTTGCAAACGGCAGGAGCGAATTTGTAGGTATTCTGATTCCGAACCTGTTTCATGATTATTACTCCAAATTACTGACCCAGATTTTATCTACTTATGAAGAATTCGGCTATAAATTCCTTGTATTTATTGGAAATGAAGATGAAGAATCCGAGCGGCGCTATATTAACGAGCTGCTGGCTTATAAAATAGAAGGACTGATTATCTTAAGCCACACCATTCCTTCGAGCGAACTTGCAAAACTGCAGATTCCGATTGTAGCCATCGAGCGGGAAGATCAGTTTATATGCAGCGTCAATACAGACAACTATATGGGCGGTGTTCAGGCTGCCAGCCTGCTTGCCAGCCATAACTGCGATATCCTGATTCACATCAATTCGCCAACCGACCCGCAGCGTCCTGCCTATGGACGCATTCAGGGATTTATTGATTATTGTACGGAAAAAAATTTAAACCATAAAGTGTTATATAAAGATTTTCGTGATAATTACAGCCAGCTGCGCCAGGCTTTATCTGAAATATTAAAAGAATTAGATGAAATCTCGGACGGAAAGAAAAAAGGAATTTTTACTTCAAGCGATACTACTGCCAATGCCCTGCTAAATCTGCTGATTCAAAAATACGGAACTCTGCCGGATGATTATCTGATTATCGGATTTGATAATTCCCCGGTTTCAGAACAGGCCGTCATTCCTATCAGTACGGTAGGCCAGCAGACGGATACCATTGCCTATGAAGCAGTCAGCCTGTTAGTGCAGCAGATGACAGAGCGCAAAAAAAGGAAGCCTGTGCCATTGAAAGAACCTGTTCATAAGATAATTGCCCCGGTGCTGATTCGGAGGGAAACAACTGAAAAGCAAAACCATTTCGTTCGTACAGATTCATGAGGTTAGATTCCAATGTCATGAACTTAGTGTAGGGAATCTGTGTAAACGGACGGGCAGCTGATGGTTATGCGGTATGTTTTGGGGAGAGGGACGCCGGGCGGAGAAATGTTTTCCTTTGGATACTCCGCTTCCAAAAAGCAGGAAGTTCTAAGTTTTCTGTAGCAAGGTTCCGGCAGCGGACGGACCGGCGCCTGATGCCCTGGCGTTACTGGCTGGATTTAGGCTGTGGCATCAGGCAGGCGCCTTTTGGGGACTTGAAAGTTCTATCCAGACGGTAGTCAGTGTGTCCCCAAATCCTGGGTGTTGAGTAGAAAACTAAGAACTTCCAGCTTTTTTCCAGAGTCGCATCCAAAGGAAAACATTT
>CANDJC010000252.1 GCA_947384955.1 uncultured Eubacterium sp.
TGGGTCTGCAACACCCTGATTCACCGGTTCAAATCCGGTCTGCGCCTCTTAAAAATCCCAGAGACTAATCGTTTCTGGGATTTTTTTAATTATAAAATTACTTGACCTGACGTAGTAATTGTGATATAACTACTTCAACAGACGTAGTAATCATAATTTTCGGAGGTGATTGATTGATATCGAATGATGTTATCCGCGGCTACACGGATATTATCATTTTAAATTTATTACTGCAGAATGATTCGTACGGATATGAAATATCCAGGCAGATTCGCACCATATCAGAAGAAAAATACATCATCAAAGAAACGACTCTGTATTCAGCTTTTACCAGATTGGAAAAAGCCGGATACATCACATCCTACGACGGCAAAAAATCAAATGGTAAAAAACGGGTCTATTATCACATTACCCCGGAAGGTCTTTCTCATTATGCCAGAAAATGCAGAGAGTGGTCAGAGGTAAAAGAACTCGTTGATAAATTTGCAGCGGTTTTAAATACAGACGATGCAGCCGGCAAAAATTAACAGCTAACAGTCCTGACAGCAAAAAGGAGTGAAGAAATGGAAACTATATTAAATTATCTTGACAATATATTTATGCACTGCCAGCAGACACCGGAAGTCCAGCGGGCAAAAGAAGATTTGGCAGAAATGATGGAAGACAAATACAATGAGCTGACTGCGCAGGGAAAAGCCAAACATGAGGCAATTGGAATCGTAATTTCTGAATTTGGAAATATTCAGGAGCTGGCAGAGGAATTAGAGCTAAAAGTATCGAAATCAGATTCTGAACCAGATGAAAAGAGAAATTCATTTGATATTCCTGATAAATCTGAAATCCAAAATGAAGACACAGTGAAAAATAAATCCGATACCGAATATAACAGTTTCCGCTCCTCTAAAGATACCGGAATACATCTTACAGAAATAGACGGAGCTGAATATCTGTTTGCAGTAAAGCAGTCATCCATTCAGATTGCCGCCGGAGTTTTTCTCTGCATCTGTTCTCCTGCCCTGCTCATTCTCCTGAGCGGAATTCAATACACGATGGTTTCCTTTTCAGACAGAATCACCTCAGGAGCCGGAGTTACCGTTCTTTTATGTATGGTTGCATGTGCGGTCGGTTTATTCATCAATGCAGGCATGAAACTGAATTCCTACAGCTATCTGAAGAAAGAATGCTTTACCATTGATGAAATATATGCGCAGGAAATAGTTCAGCTAAGGGAAAACAGAAAAGACAAATTTAAAGTAAAGATTACGGCAGGTGTAATGATGTGCATTTTGTCCGTAGTCCCTCTATTAATATCTGCGGCATTAGACGGCATCAGTGACCTTCCAAATATCCTGTCAGTCATCCTTCTGCTGATAATTGTCGGAATCGCTGTCTCTTTCTTTATTACCGCCGGAATGGAAGAAGAGTCCTATGCGGTTCTCCTTCAGGAAAAAGATTTTTCCGTTAAGAAAAAGTCTGCGAAAAACATAACAGATATTATTTCATCCATTTACTGGCCGATTATCGTAATTGTATATCTTGCTTCAAGCTTTATCACTGGCGGCTGGGGATATACCTGGTTAATCTGGCCTTTAGCGGGAATTTTGTATCAGATTATCTGCAGTATCGCAGAAGCATCGGTAAAGAAAATATAAGATATCGGATAACTGGAAAATGCCTGTCTGTATGTTTGGATTCTAAATGTTTAAGGATTCTCTTTTTACGGGAGAGGAAACCAGACCTCTCCCAATACTCAGTTATCCATAATGTACCTATTCTTTGATTATCCAGAATTTCTGATTTATTCTAAATAATAAATTTTATTTTAATAAACTTCTTTTTCCCGCGTTTTACAATAAATTCATCCGCTGATAAATCTTTTGCAGTATAAGCTGCCTTAACATCCGTCACTTTCACATTATTCACAGATACCCCGCCCTGTTCAATGGCGCGCCGTCCTTCTGAACGGCTTGCAGCAAGACTGGATTTTACAAGCAGTGATATCAGGTCTATGGAACCCTCTGTTAAATCACTGCCAGTCAGTTCGGCAACAGGCATATCTGCCGCATTTCCCGCTCCGGAAAATAATGCCCTGGCTCCGCTCTGTGCTTTCTGGGCTTCTTCCTCTCCATGGACCAGTTTTGTCAGTTCGAATGCAAGGATTTCTTTTGCCGTATTTAACTGGCTGCCTTCCCATTCATCCATTTCGTCAATCTGCTCTAACGGAAGAAACGTCAGCATCCGCAGACACTTCAGTACATCTGAGTCAGCAACATTGCGCCAGTACTGGTAAAAATCAAATGGCGATGTTTTATCTGCGTCGAGCCATACAGCGCCTGACTGCGTTTTTCCCATTTTCTTTCCTTCTGAATTCAGCAGCAGATTAATCGTCATTGCATATGCGTCTTTGCTCAGCTTACGGCGGATTAATTCTGTACCGCCAAGCATATTGCTCCACTGGTCGTCACCGCCAAACTGCATATTGCAGCCGTATTTTTGATATAATACGTAAAAATCATAGCTCTGCATAATCATGTAATTAAATTCTAAAAAGCTCAGTCCCTTTTCCATACGCTGTCTGTAACATTCTGCAGTCAGCATTCTGTTTACGGAAAAATGCGAGCCGACTTCCCTTAATACATCAATATAATTTAAATCCATCAGCCAGTCCGCATTGTTAACCATCACTGCCTTATCCTCTGAAAAATCTATAAAACGGCTCATCTGCTTTTTAAAACAGTCGCAGTTATGCTGAATCATCTCCGGCGTCATCATCTGACGCATATCCGTACGGCCCGACGGGTCTCCTATCATGGCAGTGCCGCCTCCTATAAGAGCAATCGGCTTATTTCCCGCCATCTGCAGACGTTTCATCAGACACAGAGCCATAAAGTGGCCTACATGCAGGCTGTCTGCCGTAGGATCAAAACCAATATAAAAGGTAGCTTTTCCATTATTGATAAGCTCTTTAATTTCCTCTTCATCTGTAACCTGGGCAATCAGATTTCTTGCTTTTAATTCTTCATATAATGTCATATTTTCCTATCCTTTCTAACTAAAAAACCCGTCCTTACTGATATATTAATCAATAAGGACGGGTATATGTTCCCGCGGTACCACCTTAATTGCAGTTCCATTCCCATGTACTGCCTCTTTGAGTATCTATTAAATACCTTAACACAATAACGAGTGTCAGCCCGCTGCAGCCTAATAAGCATCGCTATAACAGCCATTCTTTTCAGTGCAGAGCTCAAGGATGTATTCGTAATAAGCTTTCTATGCACCTCTCATCAGCCGGTTACTTTCTGTATATTCCGCTTATTCTTACTTGTTCCTGTCACAGCCTTTTATTTATTTAATAATATGCATTATAGGGAGTATTTAGTTAATTGTCAAGGATTTTTTCTTCTTACGGTATATTGTTTTATTTTTCACAAATGCGCAGATAACCATAACAGCTATTCCCAATACCGCGTAAAACAGCGCATAATGCACAAAATCCATATCTCCCATATCAAATGAAATCCACGTACCAGCTAAAAACAAAGCAGCTGCTATAACTGGAAGACTCCAAAGATGTCTGATATCTTTTCCTGCAGTTTCTCCGATAAATACTGTATATACAGGGTTCACTGCATAAAACAGTATCAGGCAGACTGCCATCCCGGTCTCTTCATTTGCGAACGTGACTGTCAGCCATGGAAAAAACAGCATAACAGCTGCTGAAACTGCTGACCATAAAATTAATTCCCTTTTCATGTCCATGCCCTCTTTATTCTTAAAGTACAAAAAACCTATAAACACAAACGTTTACAGGCTTTTTCAAACTCCCCGAGTTGGGCTCGAACCAACAACCCCACGGTTAACAGCCGTGTGCTC
>CANDJC010000253.1 GCA_947384955.1 uncultured Eubacterium sp.
ACATTCTGGAGCAGCCGCAGGAAGACCGTGCAAATCCCCTCTCCCGGCGTCCGCAAAGCCAGCCCCCCTTAACTGAACTATTACGCAGTCTGGAAACACAATTCAGTCTAAAGGAATCTATTTTGTCTCCGCAGACGCCGTGGAGTGGATTTCCCATGTCCTGCGTCAGCCGTTTTCAGTCTTTCTGCCAGATAAATCCGGCAAAATACCTGACGTTTTCAGGCAAAGCCTTTGAAAAATCCAGGTTAGTGCGCCGTCTGTATAAACGGCCTTAACACGGCTGCCACATGATTAATCGGCATCGTCTGCAGATACACTCTGCCAGGGCCTTTCACTACGGTATTAAACAGGCCTTCGCCGCCAAACAGTGCATTTTTCACGCCCGGCACACTCTGGATTTCCATGGAACAGGTGCCGTCCATGGCTGCCAGATATCCGGTGTCTACGATAATAGACTGTTCTTTGTTCAGTTCATATTCTACAACATGCCCGTCAAATTCTAAAAATGCCATACCCCGGCCGGACAGCTTCTGCATGATAAAGCCTTCGCCGCCGAACAGGCCGGAGCCTATTTTTTTCTGGAAAAAGATGGACAGCTCCACGCCTGCCTCGCTTGCGAGAAAGCCGCTTTTCTGCACAATCAGTTCTTTGCCGGGTTCGATAAAGACTGCACGGATGCATCCCGGAAAGCTGGAGGCGAATGCAATCATGCCGTTTCCGCCTTCTGCCGTATAACGGTTTTGGAACATTGCTTCCCCGGAAAACATCCGTCCGAGCGCCTTGCCGACGCCTCCATTCGATGTCGTTTCCATTTTCATGTTCGGAGACATCCAGCTCATGGCTCCGCTTTCTGTGATCATGCTTTCTCCGCTTTCTAAGTTACAGATTACAGCTGGCAGATTTCCGCCTTCAATCGTATATTTCATAATTCCCTCCTAAAAATTTAATTGTTTAGTAATTTTTCCAGGCTTGCTGATTTCACACAGCAGGCAAATACAGCCGCTGCCTGTTTCATTTCCTCAAGATCCGGGAATGTAGGGGCAATGCGGATGATGGAATCTTTCGGGTCGATGCCGTACGGGAACGGCGCTCCGGCCGCGGTTAATTCGATGCCGGCTTCTTTTGCTTTTGCGACAATTGCTTTTGCACATCCTTCTAATGCGTGGAAACAGATAAAA
Source organism: uncultured Eubacterium sp. (assembly GCA_947384955.1). GTDB lineage: Bacteria > Bacillota > Clostridia > Lachnospirales > Lachnospiraceae > Eubacterium_J. The sequence goes on from CANDJC010000253.1 coordinate 1,179, forward strand.
TAACCGCCTTTTGGTTTTATCCATGTACCGATTCCGCGCGGTGCAATCTCTCTGGAAAGTATGTCGTCCACCGCTTCAAATTTCGGACGTATCAGCGCGGCATGCTTTGCCATATGCGCCCGCACACCGTCCATATCTTTTAAATATCTTGTATGAACCCACTGTTTAATTTTATCATGCCCGATGGTCTGGACAGACATCTGCTTTAACATCCGTTCGCGGTTCGCATGGGACATTCCCATAGCTGAGATTCCAGCGCCGGAAAATGTGACTTTGGACGTAGAGCAGAACATGTATACCATATCCGGATTTCCTGCCTTTTCACATTCCGGCAGAATCGGCAGCAGCTCATCGCGCTCATCCTCATACAAATCATGCACCGCATAAGCATTGTCCCAGTATATGCGAAAGTCCGAAGCCGCCGGCTTTAATGCTGCAAAACGGCGCACTGTTTCGTCTGAATATGTAATGCCCTGCGGATTGGAATATTTCGGCACGCACCAGATGCCTTTGACTGCTTCATCCTGGCTGACCAGCTTTTCTATGAAATCCATATCCGGGCCGTCTTCGTGCATCGGGATATTTATCATTTCAATGCCGAAAAATTCTGTAATGGCAAAATGCCTGTCATAGCCGGGAACCGGGCACAGGAACTTTACCTTATCCAGCCTGCACCACGGCACGCCGCCTGCCACGCCATGCGTCATGCTTCTTGCAATCGTATCGTACATGATGCTTAAACTGGCATTGCCATGAACAATAACCTGTTCCTGTTCGCAGCCCATAAATCCCGCCATCAGCCGTTTGGCTTCGTCAATTCCGTCCAGGCTGCCGTAATTCCTACAGTCCGTCCCGGCCTGTGTCCTTAAGACAGATTTGGAACTAATCAGGTCATACATATCCATGGAAAGATCTAACTGAAGCGGCGAAGGCTTTCCTCTTGTAAGATTTAAGTGCAGCGAAAGAGCTTTGATTTTTTCAAGCTCCTGCTCCGTCTGCGCTTTTTCTTCTAACAGTTCTGCGCGCGTCATTTCCAAATAAGATTTCATTTAAAGGCTCCTCCTTATCATCTGTCATTCATGCAGGCCGTCCTGCCCGTTTTTACCTTCATTCATGCAGGCCGTCCTGTTTCCATTCTTTTACCTTCTTAAGATATTCCAGAATCTGTTTTTCATACCCGTTTTGGGAAGGTTTATAAAATTCCCGGTCAGCCAGTTCGTCCGGCAGATACTGCTGCGCGGCATAATGGTCCTTATAATTATGGGCATATTTATAATCCAGCCCGCGCCCGAGCTTTGCGCTGGATTTATAATGAGCATCCTGCAGGTGCGCCGGTACAGGAGGCGTCTGTACTGTGCGCACCGTTTCCATGGCGCTTCCAATCGCTTCGACTGCCGCGTTGCTTTTCGGAGCGCTGGCTACATAAGTAACCGCCTGCGACAGGATAATCTGAGCCTCCGGCATGCCCACGCGCTCAGCCGCAAGCGAAGCTGCCACCGCTGTCTGCAGCGCCATCGGGTCCGCATTTCCAACGTCTTCGGATGCACATATCATAATCCTTCTTGCAATAAATTTAATATCCTCGCCTGCGTACAGCATTTTTGCAAGATAATAAACCGCGGCATCCGGGTCAGAACCGCGCATGCTTTTAATAAATGCAGAAACGGTATCGTAATGATTGTCCCCGGTCTTATCATAGCGGACCACACGCTTTTGAATACACTCAAACGCCGCGTCCAGCGTAATATGAATCCTGCCGTCCTCACCCGGCTCAGTTGTTAAAACGCCCAGCTCAACTGCCGTCAGAGCCGCCCTGGCATCCCCGCCTGCAGCGTCCGCCAGAAAATCCGCGGCATCCTCTTCAAGCACTGCATGATATGCGCCAAGTCCTTTCTCTTTATCTGTAACCGCACGGTACAGCAGCGTTTTGATATCCTCGTCAGACAGCGCATGCAGCTCAAATATAACAGAACGCGATAACAAAGCCCCGTTCACTTCAAAATAAGGATTCTCCGTAGTGGCCCCGATTAAAATCACGGTTCCGTCTTCTACAAACGGCAGAAGATAGTCCTGCTGCCCTTTGTTAAAGCGGTGTATTTCATCAATAAACAGAATCGTCTTTTTTCCGTACATGCCCTGGTTATTTTTCGCCTGGGCGGTGACCTCTTCCATATCCTTTTTCCCGGAGGAGGTGGCATTCAGCTGTAAAAATTCCGCACTCGTTGTATTTGCGATTACTTTTGCAAGCGTCGTCTTGCCTGTTCCGGGCGGGCCGTAAAATATGACGGAGCTTAATTTATCTGCTTTGATGGCCCGGTATAAGAGCCTGTCTTTTCCGATGATGTGCTGCTGCCCTACGATTTCGTCTAGTGATGACGGACGAAGCCTGGATGCAAGCGGGGATTCTTTCTGCTGGTTTTGCTCCCTCATGTAATCAAATAAATCCATGTTTCCTCCCTGTGCTGTGCGCGGACGGACTGTCAGGGTGACTGGTCTGACAGTGCTGTCCGTGATAATCTGCCTTATTTAAAATACTCCATGAAGGGGAAATAATCAAGTAAAAAAGTGGAGGAGAGGTTTTGGCCCCTCGGACGCCGGGGGTGGGGGGGGGGGGGGGGGGTGGGGGGGGGGGGGGGGGGGGGTGTGTATATGGAGGACAGATTCGTAGA
>CANDJC010000254.1 GCA_947384955.1 uncultured Eubacterium sp.
CGCCCGTTCCCAATGTTTATATTCCGTATGCCTTTTTTTTATTAAATTTCTTCCAATGCCGCAGAAAGACCGTGCAAATCCCCTCTCCCGCCGTCCGAGAGGCCGCATCCCCCTTCTTCCCCCTTCTTCCCCCTCCGCCATCCCTCTCCCAAATTTTCAAAATAAAATCTACAAAACCCCTTGCATATAAAATCCGAATATGCTACTATTAAATAGCTGTTAATTTTCGAGCAAAATAGACTGATTATGAATTATGATACATGCGAGGTGAAAATAATGAAAACTGACATTCAGCCAGAATACTATCAGGCAACCGTTACATGCAACTGTGGCAACACATTTGTGACAGGTTCGACAAAAAAAGAGCTTCACGTTGAAATTTGTTCCAAGTGTCATCCATTCTACACAGGCCAGCAGAAAGCAAGCCAGGCTCGTGGACGTATTGAACAGTTCAATAAGAAATATGGCATGAAATAGAACACGAAATGAGGCAGATAAGGTTGAGGTTGTGAAATCTCAACCTTTTTTACGATTGTGTACAGTAAAGTGTTCCAGGAGGGATTATGAAATATTCCGGAATCGGCGGACAGGCTGTCATGGAAGGCGTGATGATGAAAAACGGCGGACAGTATGCGGTTGCCGTGCGAAAACCCGATGGGGAGATTATTGTAGATACAAAAGAATATAACGGGATTCTGCCGTTTGGAATATTAAAAAAGATTCCGTTTGTGCGCGGAATTGTGAATTTTATCGATTCGCTTGTGCTCGGCATGAGGACGCTGATGTATTCGGCATCTTTTTTTGAGGAAGAAGACGGGGAAAAGAATAAAAATGAAGCGAAAGAATCGTTTGTAATGGGTGTTACGATGTTCGTTTCTGTAGCAGCTGCGGTGGTTTTATTTATGATGATTCCTTATTTTATTTCGGCGTTATTTGGGAAAATGATTCATTCCCAGGCACTGCTTGCCGTATTCGAAGGTGCCCTGCGCATGGTGATTTTTTTTACATACATTCTGCTGATATCCCGCATGGAAGATATTCAGAGGGTGTTTATGTATCACGGTGCAGAACATAAATGCATCAACTGTATCGAACACGGAATGGAACTGAATGTAGAAAATGTAAGGAAGAGTTCAAGGCTGCATAAACGGTGCGGGACCAGCTTTCTGTTTCTGGTTGTATGCATCAGTATTATTTTTTTCCTGTTTATCCGTACGGATTCCGGTATGATGCGGATTGTGATACGATTGTTATTAGTACCAGTCATTGCAGGATGCGCATATGAATTTATCCGGCTCGCGGGAAAGAGCGAGAATGCGCTGGTAAATCTGCTGAGCAGACCGGGCTTAGCGCTGCAGAAGCTGACGACAAGAGAACCGGATGATTCTATGATTGAGGTTGGAATCGCGTCTGTGGAGGCTGTGTTTGACTGGAAGGCTTATAGAAAGGAAAATTGGAAGTCATGACACTGTCAGTGCATCTGCCCTGGCGAAGAAGGGAGGGACTGCATGATTTATCGTGAGGCGACGGAGTGGGGAAGCGCGGTGTTAGCTGAGGCGGGCGTTACAGAGTCAAAGCTGGATGCCTGGCTTTTGTTAGAAAATGTGTGCAAAATTAACCGTACCTTTTATTATTCCCATATGGAAGAAGCGATGACGCTGGAGCAGCAGTCAGAGTATGAGATTGCCATACGCAAGCGTGCAGAGCGGATTCCGCTGCAGTATATTACAGGCGAGCAGGAATTTATGGGGCTGAATTTTAAAGTAAACTCGAATGTGCTGATTCCAAGGCAGGATACGGAAACACTTGTAGAAGAGGTTTTAAAAATATGCCAGCCGGGCATGCGGATTTTAGATTTGGGCACCGGCTCAGGGTGTATTGTCATCAGCATTATGAAAAACGCCCATGGCATGACGGCGGCAGGAAGCGATATCTCCAAGCAGGCACTTTTGGTTGCAAAAGAAAATGGGAAGCTGCATGAAGCAGATATCGAATGGATACGGAGCAATCTGTATGAAAATATAAGCGGGCGTTTTGATTTAATTGTTTCAAATCCGCCTTATATTGCGCAGCCGGATATGCTGAATCTGATGCCGGAGGTTCGTGATTTCGAACCGGCGGGAGCTTTGGACGGCGGGGCGGACGGACTGGATTTTTACCGTCTGATTATTGCGCAGAGCAGGGATTATCTGAACCAGGACGGCTATTTGTATCTGGAAATCGGATATGACCAGGGGCCTGCGGTGACAAATATGATGTGTGCCGCCGGATACCGGGAGGTGTCTGTCATTAAAGACCTGGCACGGCATGAAAGAGTGGTAAAAGGGCGCATATAACCGGACTGTCTGCCGCGGCAGTTTCAGTCAGGAAATCTGGAGGAAGAACATGTTTGATAAGTTAGAGGATTTACTGCTCCGGTATGAGGAGGTTATGAACCAGCTCAGCGAGCCGGATGTGGCAAATGATACGGGCCGCTTTCGCAGTCTGATGAAAGAGCAGAGCTCTCTTGCGCCGATTGTGGAAACCTATGAAGATTATAAAAAGACGAAGCAGAACATTGAAGACAGCCTTTTGATGTTAGAAGAGGAGTCTGACGACGAACTGCGCGAGCTTGCCAAGGAAGAGCTGAATGATTCTAAGACAAAGGTCACAGAATTGGAAAATAAGCTGAAAATACTGCTGCTGCCAAAAGACCCGAATGATGATAAAAATGTAATTGTCGAAATCCGTGCGGGCGCAGGCGGAGATGAGGCGGCGCTGTTTGCGGCGGAGATTTACCGGATGTATGTGCATTATGCGGAAAGCTGCCGCTGGAAAATCGAGACACTGGAAATGGAAGAAATCGGAATCGGCGGCATGAAGTCTGTAAACTTTATGGTATCCGGGCAGGGAGCTTATTCCAGGCTGAAATTCGAATCCGGCGTTCACCGGGTTCAGCGCGTGCCGGAAACAGAATCCCAGGGTCGTATTCATACGTCTACGATTACGGTAGCTGTTATGCCGGAAGCAGAAGAAGTGGATGTCCAGATTGATGAGAAGGATATCCGTATCGATGTGATGCGTGCATCCGGAAACGGCGGGCAGTGTGTCAATACGACGGATTCGGCGGTCCGCCTGACTCATTATCCGACGGGGATTGTTATTTACAGCCAGACTGAGAAATCACAGCTGCAGAATAAGGAAAAGGCGTTTGCGCTCCTTCGGGCCAAGCTTTATGATTTGGAACTGCAGAAGCAGCAGGATGCAGAGTCCCAGGCACGCCGCAGCCAGATTGGAACCGGCGACCGCTCCGAGAAAATCCGTACCTATAATTTTCCGCAGGGAAGGGTTACGGATCACCGGATTAATCTGACACTGTATAAACTGGATAAAATCATGAATGGGGATATTCAGGAGATTATTGATGCCTGCATTGCGGCTGACCAGGCGATACGGCTGAGCAGGCTGAATGAAGAACAGGCCTGAGAGGGTTTGCTGGCGGTTGGGCGCTGCTTATAATGGGTTTTTAAAGGGACTGGCTGGAAGAAAAGCAGGAGGATGCTTATTTTCAGCCAGGTGCCTGAACCGATATGCTGAGGTTTATCTTATTTCTTTTTTGACAGTTTTATTTTTCCGGCTGATAGTATTTTGAAGCGGGATTTCTTTTCATAGTCTATTTTTATCATAGTACATTAATTCCATTAACTATAGAAAAATTTTATCATAGGCGGGGGCTGGGGGCTGGCTGTGCGGACGCCGGGTGACGGGAAGATGCACCGGCTTCCTGGGACGGCTCCGGAATGTTAAGAATCCCTAAGCATTCTGCATCAAGGCTG
>CANDJC010000255.1 GCA_947384955.1 uncultured Eubacterium sp.
CCACAGCGTAAATGCAGAAAGCTTAGGGATTCTTAACATTCTGGAACCGCCGCAGAAAGACCGTGCAAATCCCCTCTCCCGGCGTCCGAGAGGCCATAACCCCCACCCCCCCTCAGTCCAAACCGCTCCGCATTTTGTGTCAGAATTGTGAATTGTTTTAATTTCTCTTTATGTATCCAGACAAATATGCTATAATAAAAAAGTCTTTATGGACATATCCAACCATAAAGCATAAGCAGTACAAAATAGAACCGGGGTGCATATATGAAAGAAAAGAAAAAGTTAATACCCGCAGAATTTATTGCAGCAGCAGTCATAGCGGCAGTTATCATAGCGGCTGCAGCCCTTGCGATTCGTTCTGACGAGAAAAAGCGGGGACGTGTAGACGGGACCTATTCCTGTGAATTTCCGATTAACGGCTCAGAAACAAAATCGATTACAGTTTTTTACAAGTTTGATGCAAAAGAAGGAACTTACGAGGAGCTGTGGGGTGAGCGTTCCCTGATGACAGGCAGCTACGAGGCGGAAAACGATACGGTAACGCTGACCTCAGACGGAAATGAGCAGCTGGGAGCAGAAAGCGAGACGGAGACATTTCATATTCTGGATAATCTGCTGATTCCGGAAAACTATATTTATGAAGGCGCGCTTCCGTCTGAGCAGACTTTTGAAGCGGAATGTACCATGAAAGATATTGGCGGACAGCAGTATGCGGTGCGTTTTGAAAAGGACGGCAGTTATTCTTATACGGTCAAAAGTGCGTCGGGCGAGGAAAACAGCAGGCTGACTGGCACGTATGTCCGTGACGGTGATTTTTTGCACCGGATGAACGCAGACGGTGCACAGATGACTGATTTTTATGTGTATGACGGGAAACTGGCTGGTATTTTCTATACAAAGGAGCAGGGATGAATAATATATTTAACTATGATAATGGATTTTTCCGAGGCATGAATAAAGTGGTTGATGCTTTTTATGCGAGTCTTTTGTGGCTGCTGTTCTGTCTGCCGATTGTCACCATTGGCGCTTCTACAACGGCATTTTATTATACGGTACATAAATCGCTGTGCGGTAACCGCGGTTATATCTGGCAGAGTTTTTGGAGCGCTTTTAAATCGAACTTTAAGCAGACGACAAAGATATGGCTGATTCTGGCTGTTCTGTTTGCATTTTTATTTACAGACAGCCGCATTATGTCCTCTTATCTGCAGCAGGGCTCTAAAATGGGGATGCTGTATTATGTCTTTTATTTTCTGATGTTTTTCTGGGCAGTGTGGTGTGTGTATATTTTTACCTATTCTGCCAGATTTGAAAACGGCATGAAGGATACGATGAAAAACGCGGCAATTATCGCGGTGCTGAATCTGCCGTGGTCGCTGCTGGTGCTTGTGGTGCTGATAGCCGCGGGGCTGATTCTTTATGTATCGCCGCTGATGATTCTGATTGTACCGGCCGGGGTGGCGGTTATATATGATACGTTTCTGGAAAAAGTCTTCCGTAAGTATATGTCAGAGGAGGATTTAAAAAAAGAACAGGAGCTGGACTGGGAGAGGCATTATTAGTCCGGATAAAAATCCGTTACAGTTAAGGCAGGCTGTAACGGATTTTTTTGAAGCATTAATGATGAAACAGACGGATTCCGGTAAATGACATAACCATATGATGGGCATTGCAGGCATCAATGACGTCCTGGTCGCGTACGGAGCCGCCCGGCTGTGCCACATATTTCACACCGCTTTTAAAAGCGCGCTCGATGTTATCGCTGAATGGGAAAAATGCGTCGGAACCGAGTGTGACACCGGAGTTTTTCTGAAGCCATGCACGTTTTTCTTCTGCTGTAAATACAGGCGGTTTTACTTTAAACGTATGCGCCCATACATCTTCTGCCAGCACATCCATATAGTCTTCGCCGATATACAGGTCAATCGCATTATCACGGTCAGCGCGTTTGATATCATCCCGAAACTGCAGATTTAATACCTGAGGGGACTGGCGTAAAAACCAGTTGTCTGCTTTGGTTCCCGCAAGTCTGGTACAGTGAATGCGTGACTGCTGTCCGGCGCCGATGCCGATGGCCTGTCCGTTTTTTACATAGCATACGGAATTGGACTGTGTATATTTCAGCGTAATCATGGCAATGGCAAGGTCTGTTTTTGCGGCATCCGGAAGTTCTTTGTTTTCTGTGACAATATTACTGAAAAAATCTTTGTCAATATTCAGTTCATTGCGTCCCTGTTCAAAGGTAATGCCGAAAACCTCTTTGCGCTCCACAGGTGCGGGCTGAAAGGAAGGGTCGATTTCAATCACATTGTATGTGCCGCGCTTTTTGTTCTTTAAAATCTCCAGCGCCTCCGGTTCATATCCGGGAGCGATGATGCCGTCGGATACTTCGTGGCTGATAAATTCTGCCGTCGGCACGTCGCAGACATCGGAAAGTGCGATAAAATCACCAAAAGACGACATGCGGTCTGCGCCTCTGGCTCTTACGTATGCGCTTGCCAGCGGAGAATAGGAAATATCATAATCGTTTGCCCAGTATATCTGGCGCTCGGTTTCATTTAAAGGCAGTCCGACTGCAGCGCCTGCCGGGGAAACATGCTTGAAAGAGGCTGCGGCCGGAAGGACTGCGGCTTTCTTTAATTCTGTGACAAGCTGCCAGCCGTTGAAGGCGTCCAGAAAGTTAATGTAGCCTGGCTTGCCGTTTAGGACGCGGATGGGGAGGTCTGAGCCGTCGTTCATAAAAATCCGGGAAGGCTTCTGGTTTGGGTTGCAGCCGTATTTTAATTCTAGTTCGTTCATGGCAGATTCTCCTTTAGTGGTTAATTTTGACTGTTCTTATTATTATAGCGTTGTGTGCGGGGATTGTAAAGAAAAAACATTGCGGGAGTCTGGAAGAAGAAGGCGTGATAGTTTAGGAAAGGGGGGGGGAGGGGGTTGGGGTGTACGGACGCCGGGAGAGGGGATTTGCCCGGTCTTCCTGTGGCGGCTCCAGAATGTTAAGAATCTCTAAGCATTCTGCATCTGGACTATGGCTCCGGACGGGACGCGGCACCTATTCGCCCTGGCTGAATGCCAGCAGCTACCGGTGCCGCTGCGGCTTCGCCGCCTGGTTATTGGGCAGAATGCTAAGAGATTCTAAACATTCTTCCAATGCCACAGGAAGACCGGGCAAATCCCCTCTCCCGGCTGTTTTCTGGCAAGCGTTACATGTAACATTTTGGGTGCAGCTGGGGGATTTTCTGGCGGCAGTTTATAGATGCCATGTTAAAATTTTTGAGGAGAGTCGGCTGTTTTTCCTGTAAAATATGTGAAAACTTGTTAGATAACAGGATATTCATAAAGTATCTGTCGTTCTCCTGTAAAATCTATGAAAACGAGCCGGATAATATAATATTCAGCAAAATGTCAGCCAATTTTCCTGTAAAACCTACGAAAGTCAGCCAGGTGACAGAAAGATGTATCGGCTTTCTGCGACATTGGAGAAATGTTTAGAATTTTTTTATTTAAACATGTGAAAATCATCCAGATAACAGGATATTCACAAAGTATCTGGCGTTCTTCTTTAAAACCTATGAAAATCATTCAGATAATATAATATTCCGTTCAGCAAAATGTCTGCCATTTTCCTGTAAAACTTTCGAAAACCAGCCGGGTGACGGGAAGATGCACCGGATTCCTGCGACATTGGAGAAATGTTTAGAATCCCTTAGCTTTCTGCCACGATAACCAGGCGGCGAAGCCGCAGCGGCACCGGTAGCTGCTGGCATTCAGCCAG
>CANDJC010000256.1 GCA_947384955.1 uncultured Eubacterium sp.
CCGGAATTCACGTATGTAACGCCAGCCAGAAAACAGCCGGGAGAGGGGATTTGCATGGTCTTCCCGCGGCATTGGAAGAATGTTTAGAATCCCTTAGCATTCTGCCAGATAACCAGGCGGCGAAGCCGCAGCGGCACCGGTAGCTGCTGGCAGGAAGCCAGGGCGAATAGGTGCCGCGTCCCGTCCGGTACCACAGCGTAAATGCAGAATGCTTAGGGATTCTTAACATTCTGGAGCCGCCGCGGGAAGACCATGCAAATCCCCTCTCCCGGCGTCCGCGGAGCCATAATGTCCCCTTCCTATATAAACTTTTACAAAAAAAGCTTAACAAAAAGCAGAGTATTTTGATGAAAGCAGAAAGCTCTGATGAAAACAGAATGCTTTAGTCGGAAAGAAAAGCAGAAATGGAATAGGAGATGACCAGGATGGATATTTTATGCGCACAGAATCTGACCAAATATTATGGCTCTGCGCCCGTTTTAGTAAAAGCGCTTGACGGCGTTACATTCAGTGTGGAGCAGGGCAGTTTTACCGCGATTGTCGGTACGTCCGGCTCTGGAAAAAGCACGCTGCTGCACATGCTGGGAGGGCTGGATACGCCGTCGGAAGGAAGCGTGACCGTTGACGGACAGGAATTAAGCGGCATGGGAAAAAATGAGCTTGCGATATTCAGAAGAAGAAAAATCGGGTTTATTTTCCAGAATTATAACCTGATACCGAATCTGAATATTTATGATAACATCGTGCTTCCGGTAGAATTGGACGGCCGCAGGGCGGATGAAGTGTTTACAAAAAATATTATAAAAATACTGGGCTTAGATGATAAGCTGGACAGAAGGCCTGATAAGCTGTCAGGGGGACAGCAGCAGAGAGCTGCGATTGCAAGGGCGTTAGCGGCAAAGCCGGCGATTATTTTAGCGGATGAGCCGACGGGAAATTTAGACAGCCAGACGAGCCGGGAAGTCATCGGCCTTCTGCAGCATACGGGCAGGCAGTTTCATCAGACTATCGTGATGATTACGCATGACGAGGAAATCGCACAGCTTGCGGACCGCACGATTCGCATCGAAGACGGTAAAATTACGGAAAGCAGGTGGTGAGCATGGGATTTGATAAAAATAATAACGAAGGGCTTCTTTACCGGATTGCCAGAAATAACCTGCTTTCCAAAAAGCTGTCCAGTTTCTTTTGCGCGCTGTCGGTTTTTCTTGCGGTAACGCTTGCAAGCACGGTATCTTTGTATGTCAGCGGTTATCAGCTGGCGGAAAAAAGGATGCTGGAGCAGATGCAGCATGTATTATATATGAATGTGACAGAAAAGCAGGCGCAGGAGCTTGGAAACGATTCGAGAGTTGCGGAATCCGTGCCTTATAAATACTGCGAAAAAAAATATGAAACAGATGGTGCGGCGTATCAGTATGTATTTTTTGGAACGCAAAACGGGAACCAGATTCGTACCTATGAACTGACAGAAGGCACAGCGCCGCATGCTTATCATGAAATTGCTGTGGAGAAAGCATTTCTGACTGCTTTGAAAAAAGAAGAAAAGCTGGGAACGAAGGTCATGCTGAATACCGGGCAGGCAATGGAAGAATTTACAGTCTGTGCTTTTACAGACAGCCGCGCTGCAGCCGGAACGCATATTTATACATCGGCGGAATTTGCGGCGGAAAGCCCGGTTATGAAAGATATGCCGTATGAAGCGCTTGTGCGGATTCGGGATGCGGATACGATGGGGTATGATTCTTTTTCGGCAGCGGTTTATCAGATTGCCGCCGATTACGGAATTGACAGGCAGAATGTGAACACAAACGGAAAATTTGAACAGATGCTTCAGTCTGAGCATACAGGCACGGCTCTGGTTCTGTTTCTGGGGGCGCTTCTTTTTCTGGCCGGAGGCATTGTTATTTACAGTATCTTTTACTTTTCCGTTATTTCCCGTGTGCAGCAGATTGGACAGTTTCAGACTGTCGGGATGACCGAAAAGCAGGTGAAAAAAATGATACGGCGGGAAGGACTTCTGATAAGCGGCGCTGCCACGCCGCCAGCGCTTCTGGCAGGCGGCCTGTTTGCTTATTTTCTGCTGCCGGACGGATGGAGTTTTTTCAATTACGGGATGGTATGCCTTACCACAGGCGCTGCGGCGATTGTGATTGTGCAGCTTTGTGTAAGAAAACCGGCTCTTATCGCGTCTAAAATATCCCCGATACAGGCAGCAAAAAGCGCCGGACGCGATTTTGAGGAACACAGCGGGCATCCGGCAGCCAGAAAGAAAAACAGCGGGTATCTGACAGCTGGAAAGGAACACAGCAGGCAATCGACAGCCGGAAGGGAAAGCAGCGGGCATCTGGCAGCCGGAAAGGAACACGGCGGCGGATTACGCGGGCGCAGACTGCTGACACCGTATGTGTTAGCCAGGATGGAAAGCAGTCGCAGCCGTAAAAAATGGCTGCTTGTGACGGCTTCGCTTGCCCTGGGCGGCATTTTATTTATGACAGCCGCTACATGGAATGCATCCTGGGACAAAGATGATTTTTCCAGGCAGGAAGAGTTTGAAAACGGAGAAATCAAAATAAAATATCTGTATGACGGCCATACCTCGCAAAACGCATACGGAATTACGCAGATGCAGCTGACAGGGCACTTAAATCAGGAATTGAAAAGCAGTATTTTAAATCTGCCTCATGTAAAAAATGTCAGAGAAGACAACAGCGTGACCTGTGTTATTGAATATCAGGGAAGTATCTTTACGCAGCCGCTCTGCCCGCTTACCAAAGATGACACGGAATATTTTCAGATTCCCGCAGAAGGAAACTTAAGCTATGATTATATGGTGCAAAACGATGCGGTACTGATTACGGATGCGGATTTTGTTGAAAAAATAAACGGCGTTTCCTTTCAGCCGGGAGACAGACTGACGCTCCGACATTTTGACGGAACAGAACATCAGACAGAGTTAGAAATCGCAGCCGTATCCGCGAAGCTTGTGTCAGCAGGAAAGAACAGTGACCGCACGGATTTTGCCGTATCAGATGTGACAATGAAAAAACTGTGGAAATCATTCAATACGGCGGATACATTTACGGTATCGGTAGAAGATTATGAGCAAAACGGTCTGCAGACGGAAGAAGCAGTACGAAAGCTGGTAAACGGATATGATGATTTATCCATGTATACGCTGCGGGAGAAAAAACTGGAAGACGCCGGCCTGATTCAGGAAAAACAGGCGGAAATCTATGGCATTTCCTTTTTGATTATCCTGTTTAGCATGTTCAATCTGATGAATACTGTGATTGGAAGCTTTGCATCCAGAAAAAGGGAGCTGTCGATGTTAGAATCCGTCGGCATGCAGCAGCGCCAGATGCGCCGGATGCTGTTATGGGAGAGCTTTCTTCTGGCACTGCCCAATCTGGCGGTTACTTTAACGGCGGGTACGCTGGCGGGGTATGGATTTATCCGGTTTATGCAAAAATCGGCTTCGTATCTGCATTATCAGTTCCCGGCAGCGGCAGTTCTGATTTATGCAGCAGCCATGATTCTGATTCCGGCGGTTCTTTCTGCTCTGTGCTTAAAGGAACAGAACAGGATGTCACTGGTGGAGCGGATTAAGACGGACTGACGGAAAAAGTTTAGAAAGGGGGATGTACTGGCTCCGCGGACGCCGGGAGAGGGGATTTGCACGGTCTTCCTGCGGCTGCTCCAGAATGT
>CANDJC010000257.1 GCA_947384955.1 uncultured Eubacterium sp.
GAGCCGTCCCAGGAAGCCGGTGCATCTTCCCGTCACCCGGCGTCCGCGCCGCCATAACGCCCCCCTTGCCTGAACTGCCTCCATTTTGCATCATCCAGAAAGCATTTCGCAGCAAATAAGTTGCATTGCATTTTCAGGCAGTTTACAATAAAATATCCTGAATAAAAAACAATAACATGCGCCAGGAGGAGATGATGTGATTCATATTGCAGTCTGTGATGACGAAAAATTAATGTCCGATGAAATCCGAAAAATGACATCCAGCTTTTTCCGCAGTAAAAACATAGAAATACATACCGTACAGTTTTCCTGCGGAGAGGAACTTCTGAATTATGAAAAACAGATTGACATCCTGTTTTTAGATATTCAGATGCGCGGTACAGACGGCATGGAAACTGCGCGAAAGCTGCGTGAACGCAGGTTCCGTGGATATTTGATTTTTATTACCGTCCTTCGGGAAATGGTATTTCAGTCCTTTGAAGTACAGGCATATGATTATCTGCTAAAACCGATAAATACAGCGGCTTTTGAAAAAACAATGGAGCGTCTGCTAGGCTCCATGCTAAATGCCGAAAAGGCCAGCCTGCTGATTCAGAAAGGATATGAAAGCCGCATCATTTCTCAGGAGGATATTGTATACTGCGAAATCATTGACCGGAAAATCTATCTGAATTTAGCCTCATCCGAGGTCGTTGATTATTATGACCGGATTGAAAATTTAGAAGGCAGGCTGAATACCGGATTTTTCAGGTGCCACAGAAGCTATCTGATTAATCTGAAGTATTTAAGAGGCTATAAAAACGGGACAGCCTACATGGCAGGCGGTAAGGAGATACCCGTATCCCGGCTGCGCAGCAGGGAGTTTTCGAATGTGATTCTGCAGTATATGAAAAATACGTAACCATATGCTGCGGGGCTTTCCTGACAGGAGGATGTGAAATGGCTGATTTCATAGAGATTTATAATGTATATATTACGGAAAGCGTACAGATTCTTTTCGGGTTCTATTTTTTAACCAGGCTTTTGCATCAGAGAGTAAGGTTCTATTTTTATTTCCTGTTTACAGGATGCGCGTCTGCTGTAGTACATGCTGTCCAGTCAGAAACCATGGCGGAATTCGGGGCGTTTTTGCTGCTGCTTGTAGCTGGCGGCGTTTTTATCTGCCATACGGACTGGAAATCCTCTGTTTTGTACGCGGCGCTGGTGGTTGAGATAATGCAGCTCAGCTATGGGATTCTAAATTCCCTTCTGAGTGCATTATATCCTTTCATGTCGGGATTTGACCAGAACATGGTCGGCATTGTATTTATGCTGTCCGGTGATTTTGTGTCACTGCTGCTGACCGGAGTTTTCTGCTTTCTGGTATACCGTTATTTTTCCTATTTTGATACGATAGAAAAGCAGCATGTGTATCTGGTTTTAATTCCGATTCTGATGATTTTTATTATGGATGAATATATCAATTCTTTTATTTATGGCATGGTTGTTACGGATGAAAGCGGAGTTACGGTATATTCAAACCACTACCAGATGTTCGTGATACAGCTTTTAGGAATTGCCAGTCTTTTTTGTATTCTGTATACTTATAAAAAGCTGCTGCAAAGCTTCCGCCTCAGCACAGAGCTGTCACTGCTGGAGCAGGAGGAACATTCTCTGAACCAGTATGTAGAAGAAGCAAAAACCAGCTATGAGAAAACAAAATCCTTCCGCCATGACATTAAAAACCACATTATGGTGCTGAAAGAGCTCCTGCAAAACGACAGGCCCAGACAGGCGCTGCATTATATCGAAGATATGGAGAAAATCGCAGAAGAACTGTCATTTCCGTGCAGCACCAATAATCCGGTTGTAGATATCCTGGCGGGAAATAAGCTGGGTATGGCAAAAAGCATGGGAATCGATACGGACTGCTCCCTCCTTCTGCCGTACCCGTGCGGACTGCGCGATATCGATATCTGCATTATTCTGTCAAATGCTCTGGACAATGCCATCTGCGCATGTAAAAATATGGATGACAGCGCCGAAAAATATATCCGCGTATCCGGGCGCATTCAGGGAGATTTTTTATTGATGGAGGTCGAAAACAGCTATCAGGGAAACGGAACCTTTAAAAAAGGAACCGGCCTTAAGAATGTCAAAGCGGTAGCTGAAAAATACCATGGAGCGGTAAGCGTGAAAACACACGGGGAAGTATTTGTGCTTCATGTGCTGCTTATTATTCCGGAGAATGAACATCAGACAGACTGAGAAACTGACCGCCTGGCAGAGAGCGGCCGTAACAGCATAACCGTATTTTAGAAAGGAATTTCAGATGAAAGATTTAAAAATGTTAGCGGAGTATTTTAAAGGACATCCAATCGGAATCTGCATTATGATTCTCTCAGCTTTCGGAGGAGCCGTTTTAGGGGTAATGGCTTACTATAACGGATGGCTTGGGTAATGTCTGGGGAGAACAGCATGTTTATATCAAAAGATTATTCAGAAAACCTGAAAAACTTCGATAAGTCTGATGCAGGAAAAGCACTCCTGTTATACAGCATATACATAGCGGTATTATGGATACAGGGAAAGTCGTATACTTCAAATTTAAGCGCCGTTATGCTAACTATTCTGCAAATCGTTTTTTCGCTGACATCATTAGCCGTATGCATTGTGCTTCTGATAATTGCAAAGCAAAAACCGGAAACAATCGGGCTGACAGGCCATAGGTTTATTGACAGCTGCATATCAGGAACCCTCCTGGCTGTTTTGCTGTTAACCATAACTGCCGTGCATGCTGTTACAGCAGAACACGCTGGCATTGTCCTGCATGTTCCGGCAATAAACCTGCTTGCTTTATTTACAATCGGGGCGGTTCAGGAAGAGATTACGTTCCGCGGATATATACAGACCCGGTTAAACGGACTGCTGAAAAATCCAGCCATGTGTTCCTTATGCACAGCATGTTTATTTGTACTGATGCATTATCCCGTACACTGGGCTGTCAGCGGATTTTCATTAAATGTACTGACTGGATTTCATGTTCTGGTTCTATTTATTCTGCATTTTTTGTGCAGCTTTGTGTATCAGAAAACGAACTGCTTATGGGGCGCGATACTCCTGCATTTCCTGTATAATACCGGACAGGCGGTGCTGATTTTATAGCAGCACCAAACGCAGCAAGCCTGAATAACTGCCGTACTTAAAGAG
Source organism: uncultured Eubacterium sp. (assembly GCA_947384955.1). Taxonomy (GTDB): domain Bacteria; phylum Bacillota; class Clostridia; order Lachnospirales; family Lachnospiraceae; genus Eubacterium_J. The sequence continues at coordinate 3,190 of CANDJC010000257.1, forward strand.
ATACTAAGAAAAATCAAAAAAGAAACGCATTGACTATAACAGTCAGTGCGTTTTTAATCTGCCCAGTCTGCCCTTTCTATGCCTGTAATCAGTCCAGGCCCTGGGCTTCCCTGGTCAGATTCTATAACAGCCTTTTCCTCTTTTCCTTTAATAAAATTCATCGGCAGGTAAAGCCTTATTTCAAACACATGGTTACGAAAGCACAAAAAGCCCCAGAGCCAGCCACTCCGGGGTACAAAAACTTCGTTATATTAAATCCTGAAATGCCGCTGATGGGACTTGAACCCATATGGTTTCCCGTACGATTTTGAGTCGT
>CANDJC010000258.1 GCA_947384955.1 uncultured Eubacterium sp.
CAAAAAGTACACAATATAAGAAACGGGAGGCAGAGTGAGCATATGAATTATACTTCGATTAGCTTTTATCTGTTTTTGGCCGCCGCTGCGGCAGTTTACTATGCGGTTCCGGTATTTTGGCGGTGGATGGTTTTGCTTGCCGGCAGCATAGCATTTTATTTTCTGGCGTATAAAACGGGCTGGTGGATAGTGCTTGCATCTGTTTTGATGACTTATGCGGCGGGATTGTGTCTGGAGCATCTGGGGCAAAGGGATTTCAGGTCCGGGCACAGGATAAAAAAAGCTGTTTTTATCGCGGCTCTGGTACTGACTGTGCTGCCATGGTTCTGTGTCAAAAACGGGGATTTTCTGACCGGGCTGCTGCACAGACCGTCCTTTCACTGGATTGTTCCGCTTGGGATTTCATTTTATACGCTGCAGATGGCGGCATATCTGGCGGATATTTATACAGGAAAAATACACGCACAGAAAAATCCGGCGAAATATGCGCTGTTCGTGCTGTTTTTTCCACAGATTGTCCAGGGGCCGATTCCGCGTTACAAAGAGCTGGCCGGGCAGCTTTACCAGGGTCATTTGTTTGATGAGCGGGAGTTTGCGAAAGGATTTCAGCTGATTGTATGGGGCTTTTTTCTGAAATTTATGATTGCGGATAAGGCAGCGGTCGCGGTAAATGAAATTTTCAGCCGCCCGGACATATACAGGGGATGCTATGTTTTCGCGGCAGGCGTGCTGTATAGTCTGGAGCTGTATGCGGATTTTTTAGCATGCACGCAAATCTGCCGGGGCAGTGCGGGGCTTTTTGGAATTCATTTAAAAGGGAACTTTATGCGCCCGTATCTGGTAGTTTCCGTCAAAGATTTCTGGAGGAGGTGGCATATGTCGCTGAGCAGCTGGCTGAGGGATTATATTTACATTCCGCTTGGAGGGAGCCGCAGGGGAACGCTGTCTAAGTATCTGAACCTGGCGGTGACGTTTGCCGTCAGCGGTATCTGGCATGGGGCCGGATATAAATTTCTATTCTGGGGGCTGCTGCATGCGGCGTATCAGACTGCGGGAAATATGACGGCTGGAATGCAGGACTGGCTGTATGAAAGAGTTTTCAAGCTGCACAAAGCTTCGTCTGTGCGAAGAGCGCTGCAGCGGGCGGGCGTGTTCTTCTGGGTGATGACAGCGTGGGTGATTTTCCGTGCGGACAGTCTGACAACCGGCCTTGATATGGTCATGAGCATGTTTACGGTACATAATCCATGGATTTTTTTCAATGACAGCCTGTTAGCGCTCGGGCTGAGCTGGAAAGAATGGTGCGTGCTGGCGGTTTCCCTTTTGCTTCTGGCATTTGTGGAGCGAAAGCAGGAAAGAGGGGAGAGTATCAGGGATTCCATACTGCGCATGCCGTTTTACATGCGCTGGTCTGTATATACTGCGGCGATACTTGGAACTATGATTTTTGGTACATATGGCTTTGGATTTGATGCACAGGATTTTATTTACAGGGGATTTTAGGAGGCGGTTAGTATGAAAAAGCATTTTAGGTCTGTGGGAAAATGCGCGGTATTTTTATGTGTGCTGTGCGTCTGTATCCGGCTCGCATGGCAGGTTATCGTGCCGAAATTCTTTTTTAATTCGTCATGGCCTACGACATCAGCGTATCTGGGATTTTATCAGATGGAGGAAAATACCGCTGACGTTTTATTCTTTGGCAGCAGTCACGCGGCCTCTCACTTTTTGCCGCAGGAATTATATGATTCATGCAAAATCACAGGTTACAATCTCGGATGCGAGCAGCAGAATCTTGTCACATCTTATTTCTGGCTGAAGGAGGCGCTGCGTTTCCAAAAGCCAGAGGCCGTGGTGTTAGACTGTTATATGCTGTTTCCTTATAATACGAATGAGCCGCTGAATACGGCGGAAAGCTGTACGAGGAAGGCAATGGATTACATGAAGTGGTCCCCTGTTAAGATAGAAGCGGCCGCTGCGATATGCAGACTGGATGAAAATCAGTCGTTAGCCAGCTATTATTTTCCGAATATCCGCTATCATACAAGATGGACAGGGCTTTTAGAAGATGATTTTTCGTTTCGGGAAATGTCAGGGCATACGGAATTAAAAGGGTATGCTCCACAGGCGGCATTTTGCGGTGCAGAGAACTTTGCGCCCTTTGAACAGGGAGAAGCAGAACAGGCGGAAGAGATGGTTCCGCTTATGAAGGAGTATCTGGATTTGATAGAATCGCTGTGCAGAAAGGAAGATATCCGGCTTGTGCTGGTAAAAACGCCGTCTGTGACTCAGAATGCAGCAAAATCACTCGCCTTACAGCAGTATGCGGATGCGCACGGGCTGCATTTTCTGGATTTTAATGAAAAGAGCTTATACCGTAAAACAGGGCTGGATTTTAAAACGGACAGCTGTGACGGCGGGCACGGAAGTCTGTGGGGTGCGCAGAAGGTGACAAGGCAGATAGGACGCAGTCTGAAAAGCTGGTATGGCATGGGCGGGCATTCAGATGCTCAGTGGGAAGAGACGAGGGCATATTATGAGGGTATAAAAAAAGACTGCGAGCTGACGCATATCACGGATATGGAGGAATATACGAAGGCGGTCCGGGATGAGCGTTACAGTGTCTTTCTTTCTGTAAAAGATGAATGCACGGCAAATCTGAAAGAGTCTGTGATAAAAAATCTCAGAGAGCTCGGGCTTCAGGCGGCGCTGCAAGGGGAGTATGGGTGCAGTTATCTTGCGGCGGTTTCTAATGGAAATGCGGTTGTGGAGAAGTCTGGTTATCAGGAGCTGGAGGCGGAGGGGACGGTGCGCGGCGGTCTGGTTACGTATGAAATGACGAGCGCGGGGAACCGGTGCGGGAATGCGGAAGCTTCTATTAAGATAAATGGGAGCGAGTATTGTAAGAATGGAAGGGGGATGAATTTTGTGGTGTATAATTGTGATACGAGAAAGATTGTGGATTCGGTGTGCTTTGATACGTATGAGGAGGGGAGTGTGGCGGTGCGGTAGGATGTTTTGCGGGGGGGGGAGTGGCCTCTCGGACGCCGGGTGACGGGAAGATGCACTGGCTTCCGGCTCCGGCTCCGGAATGTTAAGAATCCCTAAGCATTCTGCATTTACGCTGTGGCCCCGGACGGGACGCGGCACCTATTCGCCCTGGCCTGCAGCCAGCAGCTACCGGTGCCGCTTCGGCTTCGCCTCCTGTTTTTTGTAGCAGAAAGCTAAGGGATTCTAAACATTCCTCCAATGTCGCCGGAAGCCAGTGCATCTTCCCGTCACCCGGCTGGTTTTCGCAGGCTTTACATGAAATGCGGGAGGTATTTGGGTGGATTTATATGTGGCGGGATGTAAGATGCAGCTGGGAAGTTTTATGAAAGTATTTATTTAGCAGCTGGAAAGTTTCATGTAAAGATGTAAGATGCAGCTGGGAAGTTTATGGGAATGTTTATGCAGATGCCGTTTATGTAAGTAAGATGCAGCTGGA
>CANDJC010000259.1 GCA_947384955.1 uncultured Eubacterium sp.
TTAGAATCCCTTAGCTTTCTGCTATAAAACCAGGCGGCGAAGCCGTAGCGGCACCTTTAGCTTCTGGCTGCAGGCCAGGGCGAACTGGGTGCCGCGTCCCGTCCGGTGCCACAGCGTAAATGCAGAACGCTTAGGGATTCTTAACATTCTGGAGCCGTCACAGAAAGCCGGTGCATCTTCCCGTCACCCGGCGTCCGAGGGGCCAAAATACAATCCACTCCCAAACTGCTGCAGCTGTCCCTGCATCCCCCTCCGAATGATGACTCTGCTATACATTGACTCCGCATCAGGATAAAAGTATAATATCAATCAGCAGGTACAGCAGAAAAGACTAAGGAGGCTGGAAACCATATGGCAAGAACAATCGCGATTGGAGAACAGGATTTTTGCAAAATCATTGAGAACAATTATTTTTATATCGACAAGACAGATTTTATCAAAGAGTGGTGGGAAAACGGAGACACGGTAACACTGATTACACGTCCCAGGCGGTTTGGAAAAACTCTGACAATGAGAATGACAGAACAGTTTTTTTCAGTCAAATATAAAGGAAGAAGTGACCTGTTTCAAAATCTGGACATCTGGAAGAAAAAAGAGTACCAGGAACTTCAGGGGACATACCCGGTAATTTTTCTTAGCTTTGCTGATGTAAAAGGAAGTTATTATGAGGAAGTGTATTCTGATATCTGCAGGCTGGTCGCACGGGAATACCGCAGGCATGTCTTTTTGATGGAATCTGACTGTTTTTTACAGTCTGACAGAAATCAGTTTTATAAAATAATGAGCCAGGATGCATGCGCCGGTGATATCTGTTCTTCTTTAAATCTGCTCTCCGAATATTTATGTACCTATTATGGCAAAAAAGTGATTATTTTACTGGATGAGTATGATGCTCCCATGCAGGAGGCGTATGTAAACGGCTTTTGGGGAGAACTGGCTGGTTTTATGCGCAGATTTATGAACTCCGGTTTCAAAACAAACCCGTTTTTAGAGCGTGCTGTCATGACGGGAATCACAAGAGTAAGCAAAGAATCTGTATTTTCGGATTTGAATAATCTGGCTGTTGTGACGACGACATCCAGAAAGTATGAAACCGTATTTGGTTTTTCTGAAAGCGAGGTATCTGCGGCATTGAAAGAATTCGGGCTTTGGAATCGCATGGATGAAGTAAGGCGGTGGTATGACGGCTTTCGGTTTGGCGCCTGTAAAAATATTTACAATCCATGGTCCATCACACAGTTTTTAGATGAAAAAAATTTTGCGCCTTACTGGGCAGATACCAGCTCCAATAAACTGATTGGAAAAATAATACAGGAAGGAAGTTCTGAAATCAAAACTGCCGTAGAGGATTTACTGCATGGAAAAGATATCTGTACCGCCATTGATGAGCAGATTGTATTTGACCAGCTGGATGAGAGCGATGAGGCAGTCTGGAGCTTTCTGCTTGCCAGCGGATATTTAAAGATATCAGGATATGAAACAGGAAAGCCGCTGCTCGGCCTGGCTGGAATAAAATACAGGCTTTCTCTTACGAACCTGGAGGCTGTTTCTATATTTCAAAAAATGATTCATGGATGGTTTGCAAATAACCGGTACGGTTATCAGGATTTTTTGAAGGCTTTACTGCTGGGTGACATTCCAAATATGAATATATTTATCAGTAAAATAACTTTAACAGCCATCAGTTTTTTTGATTCTGGAAACAGGCCGTCTGATCAGGCTGAGCCTGAAAGATTTTACCACGGACTTGTTTTAGGAATGATGCTGTCTTTGGGTGACAGGTATGTAATGACTTCGAACAGGGAAAGCGGTTTTGGCAGATATGATATACTTTTAAAGCCTCAAAGCAGTGCAGATGACGGGATTATATTTGAATTTAAGGTTATAAATCCAGAAACAGAAAGGAATCTGAAGGATACTGCAAAAGCGGCGCTGGAACAGATTATGGACAGGAAATATGCAGCGGTTCTGCAGTCTGAAGGTATTAAAAGGGACAGCATCAGGATTTATGCGTTTGCTTTTCGAGGGAAAGAAGTTTTAATTGATGGAGGTTATCTTAGTGAATTTGAAAAGACGGGCGGTATGATGTAAAAGCAAAATGTGTAGGAGGCTGGAAACGGTATGGCAAGAACAATCGCGATTGGAGAACAGGATTTTAGCAAAATCATTGAAAACGATTATAGAGCGCGCTGTTATGACAGGCATCACGAGGGTAAGCAGAGAGTCTGTATTTTCAGATTTGAATAATCTGGAGGTCATTACTGCGATATCTGAAAAATATGCGGACTGCTTTGGATTTACAGAAGAAGAGGTATTTGCTGCTCTGGAGGAATCTGGCATGTCAGCAAGAAGGCAGGAGGTCAGGAACTGGTATGATGGATTTAAATTTGGAAAAAAGACAGATATTTATAATCCATGGTCGATTCTGAACTGTCTGGATAAAAAACAGTTATCTGCTTATTGGGCAAACACAAGTTCAAACAGCCTGGCCGAAAAGCTGATACAAAGAGGAAGCAGGGAGCTGAAAGCAGATTTTGAAAGATTACTGTAGGGAGGCGCGATTACTGCGGAAATCGATGAACAGATTGTTTATGAACAGCTTGATGATGATGAACAGGCGGTATGGAGTCTGCTGCTTGCCAGCGGCTATCTGAAGGTAAGAAATTTCCAGGCTTATATGTCTGATTTTGGTGAATGGAAAGAGGAGTATCAGTTAGAGCTGACGAATTTTGAAGTGAAAATGATGTTTCGCAGTCTGATTCGGAAATGGTTTGCCGGAACTTCCTGCGGATACAATGATTTTATCAAGGCATTTCTGTCAGATGATGTCAGGGCAATGAATGCTTATATGAACAAAATTGCTATGCATACATTCAGTTATTTTGATACAGGAAAAAATCCGTCTGAGGAGGAGCCGGAGCGGTTTTATCATGGATTTGTACTGGGTCTGATGGTAGAACTGACGGACCGGTATGTGCTGACTTCGAACAGAGAGAGCGGGTTTGGAAGGTATGATGTGATGCTGGAACCTGGAAAGTCCGGGATGGACGGCATGGTGATTGAATTTAAGGTGCAGGAGACCGGACGGGAGAAGAACTTGCAGGATACGGCTAAAGAAGCTTTGGAACAGATTGAGCAGCGCAGGTATGAAGAGCTGCTTGTGGAGAAGGGGGTTCCAAGAGAGCGGATACGCAGATATGGTTTTGTTTTTTGCGGAAAAAAGGTGCTGATTGCAAGAGGATAAGAGGTTTTCTGATAATTGTGATACAGGATGACAGAAGAATCCGGCTTGTTTAAAATATACAGACTACGCAGCTTTACAAAAGAATACCAGGCCGCTTTGATAAAATAAGCGGCCTGCCTGATTTTCAGATATTTCAAATGATTATTTCCGCCGGATATCAAATTCCGGGTTGAATGCATAGAAGTTTTTAGAATCCAGATGGTCTTTTACAATATTCAGTCCTTCGCCGAAA
>CANDJC010000260.1 GCA_947384955.1 uncultured Eubacterium sp.
CCCCCCCCCCCCCCCCCCCCCCCCCCCCCCCCCCCCCCCCCCCCCCCCCCCGCGTCCGCGAAGCCACTTCCCCCCCCCCCGCTCATCAGCCAGCACACATGATTTTCCAAAAAACACTTGCACCCGCCCTCATCCTATGCTATAGTAAACAAGTCAGATCAAAAAATCACATATGTGGAGCAATACAGGTGCCCGTCCCGCGGGTCGTACTGCAGTCGGAAGCATATGGCAGAGTAAAACCGAATGGAGGAAAAAAGAATGAGTGTTATTTCAATGAAACAGTTACTGGAAGCCGGTGTTCATTTCGGACATCAGACAAGAAGATGGAATCCGAAAATGGCTCCGTACATTTACACAGAGCGTAACGGCATATACATCATTGATTTACAGAAATCAGTCGGAAAAGTAGACGACGCATACAACGCAGTTGCGGACATTGTAGCAAACGGCGGCACGATTTTATTTGTCGGTACGAAAAAGCAGGCTCAGGACGCAATCCGTACAGAAGCAGAGCGCTGCGGCATGTTTTATGTAAATGAGAGATGGTTAGGCGGCATGCTGACAAACTTCAAGACAATCCAGAGCCGTATTGCGAAGTTAAAGAGCATTGAAAAAATGGAAGAAGACGGTACCTTTGACGTGCTTCCGAAAAAAGAAGTTCTTGCATTAAAGAAACTGCAGGAAAAATTAGAGAAAAATCTGGGCGGCATCAAGGAAATGAAACGGATTCCGGATGCAATCTTTATTGTAGATCCAAAGAAAGAAAGAATCTGTGTACAGGAAGCTCATACCCTGGGAATTCCGTTAATCGGCATCGCAGATACCAACTGTGACCCGGAAGAACTGGACTTTGTAATTCCTGGCAATGATGATGCAATCCGTGCAGTAAAACTGATTGTTTCTAAAATGGCAGATGCAGTCATCGAAGCAAAACAGGGCGAAGCAGAAGAAACTGCTGAAATAGAAGCAGAAATGATGGAAGAAGCAGCTGCGCAGGCATAACACAAATACAGGAAAACTTTTAATTTTGGAGGAAAATAAAATGGCTATTACAGCTGGAATGGTAAAAGAACTGCGTGAAATGACCGGCGCAGGCATGATGGACTGCAAAAAAGCATTAGGCGAGACAAACGGAGATATGGACGCTGCTGTTGAATACTTAAGAAAAAACGGACAGGCAAAAGCAGAGAAAAAAGCTTCCCGCATTGCGGCAGAAGGTATCGTAAGAGTTATTGTGGAAGATGATAAAAGAGCAGCGATTGTGGAAGTGAACTCCGAAACAGACTTCGTTGCTAAGAACGAAAAATTCCAGGCGTATGTAGAAAAAGTGGCAAAACAGGCACTGGCATCGAATGCAGCAGATATGGATGCATTTATGGAAGAGGCATGGTTAGAAGACAGCAGCAAGACCGTGAAAGATTCCCTTGTAGAACAGGTAGCGGTTATCGGCGAAAACTTAAAAATCAGAAGATTTGAAAAAGCAGAAGCAGAAAACGGCTGTGTCGTTGATTATATCCATGGCGGCGGCCGCATCGGCGTAGTGGCAGTGGCAGAAACTGCTGTTGTGAATGACGCAGTGAAAGAAGCCGTAAAGAACCTGTGTATGCAGATTGCAGCTTTGAATCCGAAGTATGTCAGCAGGGATGAAATCAGCGAAGAGTATATTGCACACGAAAAAGAAATTTTACGCGCGCAGATTATGAACGACCCGAAAGAATCCCAGAAACCGGAAAAAGTAATCAACGGCATGATTGAAGGCCGTATCAGCAAAGAGCTGAAAGAAATCTGCCTGGTGGATCAGGTGTATGTAAAGGCAGAAGACGGCAAGCAGACAGTTGCAAAATATTTAGAGCAGGTGTCGAAAGAAGCCGGTACTCCGGTGACGATTAAGAAATTTATCCGGTTTGAAACGGGCGAAGGAATTGAAAAGAAGAGTGAGGATTTTGCGGCTGAGGTTGCGGCACAGATGAACGCATAGAAATTTGTCGAAATCAGGCGAATAGAGATAAAAATGAGAACCCTTGTAAGTGGTGTGTTTACGCCATTTGCAGGGGCTTTTTACTGTTAATATAATGGATTTTCATTTCTTGACACTATCACGGTATGCCGTTATAATCAATAGAAAAAGAATCAATGAAATGGAGAATAGAGAAATGGAATTGATGAGTTTGTTAAAGGAAAAGCAGCTTTCTGTTTATCAGTGTGCTAAGGAAAGCCATGTGCCATATACGACATTGTCAGATATTGTGAAAGGAAAAACCAGGATTGAAAAGTGTACCGCAGAAACAATATATAAATTAGCGAAGACGCTCCATGTGACAATGGAAGAACTTTTGGAAGAATGTTTTAGAGAAGATGAAAATGCTCCAAATTTAAGAGATTTTGAAATATATAAAAGTAATATCTGCCATTTAGTGAAGGATAAAGGAGATATGGACTTTATTATTGATATTTTAAAAGAAAATCAAATAAGGACTTATTGGGAACGACAATGGTATCGGGAAAGTTTTTATCTTCTGGCTATGGTGGACTACTTAAGTAAGGAAAATGGACTTCCGCTGTGCAATGATTATGAGGATATAAGGCGCTGTACACTGTCAGAGCCGTTATATCCAAAAGATATTGTTCTTGCTGCAAAGCTGGATGATTCCCTTGATAGGAAAGAACAATGTCTGAAAGAAGCGATTCCCGAATTTCTGAGGTTTAATATTATAGAAAGCGAGATAAGGAATGTCTGTTGAGAAAGGTTTTACCAAAGAAAATCTGGACTATTATTTGAAGGAACTGGCAAAAGAGTTTCGGAAGAGAAATGGAAAAAATACGCCTGCTGAGATTGTGTTAGTTGGAGGTGCGGCAATTCTTGCCAATTATGGGTTTCGAGAAATGACATATGATATAGATGCGGTCATAACAGCATCATCAGCTATGAAGGAAGCAGTTAATGCAGCAGGAGACCGTCTCGGTTTGCCAAATGGCTGGCTGAATGCGGACTTTAAGAATACGAGTTCTTATAGTCCTAAATTATCGCAATACTCTAAGTATTACCGTACCTATTCTAATGTGTTGAATATCAGGACAATTAGCGCAGAATATCTTGTTGCCATGAAATTAATGTCCGGGAGACGTTACAAGAAGGATTTGTCTGACATTATTGGTATTTTGAGTGAACAAGAAAGAAGGGGAGAACCTTTAAGATACCAGCAAATTGATTGCGCAGTAAAAAATCTGTATGGCGGGTGGGATAATATTTCCGAATATGCAATACAGGTTTTGAAAGCGGCTTTAGATTCAGAAAACCTAAAAGAATTATTTATGGAACAGGAACGTGAAGAGGAATTATCAAAACAGGCAGTGCTTCAAGTTCAAAAATATGAAGGGGAAAAAGTAAAGGAAAGTAATGTGGATGAGATTATTCAAAAAGCTTTAAGGAAGAAAAGGGATGATAGGGATGC
>CANDJC010000261.1 GCA_947384955.1 uncultured Eubacterium sp.
GGTTATCGCGGCAGAAAGCTAAGGGATTCTAAACATTCCTCCGATGTCACAGGAAGCCGGTGCATCTTCCCGTCACCCGGCTGGTTTTCACAGGTTTAACATGAAACTGGCGAATTCTCTGCTGTATTCTTATATGGCAGGAAGACTGAAAACTGACAATGGAAAACTGACAATGGAAAGCTGTCTGAACTGTTACAGCTTTTTTATTTCGGTGCATATCCGTTGTATTGGAAAAATCAAATTTAAACAGGCTTTACACCTTTTACATAATCTGTTATGATAAAGCTGTAACAGCCAGTACAGATGAAAAGAAAGCAGGGTAATTGTATGACAGGCCAGGAAATCGTTAATCTTATAAGAAGCCTGAGAGCTGACGGCATGAACGATACAAAAATACTGAATCTGATTGAATACATCGAAACGCATGACCCAGCAAAAAATGAAAATGACATGAAAGAGCAATAACAGTTATTCATTGAGCCTGTAATAATTATTATGGCGGCAGGAAAGGTACCGGCGTCTCCATAATGATTATTACAGGCAGCATTTGAAAAATAAAAAGGACGGTGAAAGGATGGAAGCAGATATGACTCTTGACGAACTGAAACAAATTACGATTGATTATTATGTAAATCTGCAGCGCATTAAAAAAGCTGACACAGCAAATAACCCGGAACTGGCATACCAGTTAAAAATTTATAAAAACAAATTATCTTCTTTAGGAATTCCGTCTGAAGAATATGAAATGTAAATTCGAATAACAGCAGCCAATAACCAGCAACGATGTAAAATCTTCCTGATTATCCCGGCTTTGCACCTTTCCACGAAAGCTGCACTGGAAGACTTCGCAAAAGTACAAAGGCGTATGATATTAGTTCAAAACAGGGGACGGTGTGATTCTTACGAGTCACATCGCCCCCTGAAATTTTCTCTCAAAAAAGAGAAAGAGGCTGTCGGGAAATGACACGTTTTATTCAATGGCATCTGCTTCGCAAAGAACCGGATACAGAAAAACGCTTAAAATCCGGTCATCTCATCCACCGGAAATGACAGCACGATTCCGTGTGCTTCGCTCTGCATCCCGCATGCCTGATTAATGGCCTTCATAATCTCCTTCTTTTTCTCCCTCTCTGCCAGAATCAGCACCACTTCCCGTTCTTCCTGGATACTAATCCCCCAGAATTTCTGCGCTTCCTCGCTGCCAATCCGGCGGCTGTGAAATACCGTGCCGCCAGTTGCCCCCATCGGCCTTGCTGCATTCATGACTTCTTCACTGTATCCCTGATTTACAATTGCGACTACCGCGCTGTAATTATGTTCCATACGCTCCCACTCATCCCTTCTTGCTGCATTTTCTTCATTCGGCTGCATCGTATCCATCAGTCTGACCGTATGCCCGCTGCACCCAGCTACAGCCACTGTAAATGCGATTCCGGTATTTGGCATGCCAAGGTGCAGCTTTTTCTGCATCTTTTTTAACAGTGCATCCGCTAACGCCTTTGGCATCAGGCTCAGCATCAGATCCTTTTCCACCCCGCCAAGGCCGAGCATATCCATAATCTCACTGGACGCTGTACCCTGGGCATACATAATATACTGCACAGGCACTGCTTCTTCTTTCAGAAGGTCCACCGCTTTGTGCACCAGCTTTTGTGTCGCAATCAGAAATAAAATCCGAAATGCCGGTTTTTTCTCATTCGAACCCATCCTCTTCATCCTCCTCAAAGTCAAAGATATCGTCATCTTCAAAATCAAATACCATATCATCCGCAGGCAGAACCTTCCTGTCTGCAGCTGCGGTATCCGGCCTGCTTAACACAATCTGATACCGGATTCCCATTATCTGGACTGCGATTAACGGTGTCAGAGCCACTAAAGCCACAACACCGAAAGCATCTGTCATAAGATTCCCGCCCACTGCCTCACAGGCGCCGATGCTTAACGGAATCAAAAACGTAGTCGTCATAGGCCCGCTGGCAACCCCGCCGGAGTCAAACGCAATACCTACAAACATTCTCGGTACAAACCGCGACATCACAAGCGCCGTAATATAACCTGGAATCACAATCCAGTAAATCGGCATTCCTGTCAGCACACGAAGCATCGCAAGTCCCACGCTGACCGATACGCCGACAGACAGACAGCGGTTCATGTCTTTTGCAGATACCGCACCGTTTGTAACGCCTTCTACCTGATGATTTAATACCTGGATTGCAGGCTCGGCCTTTACAATATAATAACCAATCAGCATCCCAATCGGTACAAGCAGCCACCGCCAGCCTGCCGCGCCGATTTCCTTTCCAAGAAACGAGCCTACCGGAGCAAATCCTACATTTACCCCGCACAAAAACAGTACCAGCCCTATGTAAGTATATCCAAATCCAACAACAATACGTTTCACATGCCTGTTCTGATAACGCCGGGTAAACAGCTGGAAAATAAAAAATACTGCCGCTACCGGAATCAGCGAAATGAAAACCTCTTCCACATACGGTGGCATGCTGAACAAAAATTCCCGCAGAAGGTCCCTCGTCGTCACAACATCCGCCAGCGACGAAGCCGTATACGCCGCCTCAGAAGGATTAAAAAAATACCCCAGAATCTGCACAGCCAGCACCGGCCCCACACTGGATAATGCAACCAGTCCGAAACTGTCGCTGGATGCATTTTTATCGCCGCGGACCGAAGCAAGCCCCACACCCATAGCCATAATAAACGGAACCGTCATAGGCCCCGTCGTAACACCGCCAGAGTCAAAAGCCACTGCCATAAACTCTTTCGGGACAAGAAAAGACATCCCGATTAACGCAATATACAGCACCGTCAGAATCACAGACAGATTAATCTGAAACAGGATTCTTACAATCGCCACTGCAAGGAAAATTCCTACTCCGGCTGCTACGGTAAGAATCAGTGTCGTATTCGGAATGGACGGCACCTGCTGGGCCAGTACCTGTAAATCCGGCTCAGAAACCGTGATAATTGCACCCATTCCAAACCCAATGGCAATAATCAGAGCAATGTGCTTCGTTTTTGATATCTGTACGCCGATGCCTTCTCCAAGCGGTGTCATGGACATCTCGGCTCCAAGCTGGAAAAATCCCATTCCTATTACAAGCATAATTGCCCCTGTCAGAAACATGAACATGGTGCTTAATTCTAACGGAACTAACAGAATGCTGATAAGCAGTACAATGCCTGTAATTGGGAGAACTGCTGACAGGGATTCCATAATTTTTTCTTTTAATTTCTGATTCAAACTGCATCTCCTTTCCTAAAATATCTGTTTCCTGCGCATAATTTCATTAATTAATATGGGGGAATTTTAATGGGACGCCGGGCGGGGAAATTTTTTCCTTCTTATGTTCCGCTTCCAAAAAGCAGGAAGTTCTAAGTTTTCTGCGGCAGGGTTCTGGC
>CANDJC010000262.1 GCA_947384955.1 uncultured Eubacterium sp.
GGAAGAATGTTTAGAATCCCTTAGCATTCTGCACAAAAACCAGGCGGCGAAGCCGCAGCGGCACCGGTAGCTGCTGGCTGTAGGCCAGGGCGAATAGGTGCCGCGTCCCGTCCGGGGCCACAGCGTAAATGCAGAATGCTTAGGGATTCTTAACATTTCGGAGCCGTCACAGGAAACCCGTGCATCTTCCCGTCACCCGGCGTCCGCGAAGCCGACATGTCCCCCCTGTCCTGAACTGTTATCTGTAAATGCAGAATCATTTAGTAATGAAAGATAAGAGAAATGCGTGAACTATGGAAGGATTAGAAATAATTTGGGAAAAAGCGAAAGCTAAAAGCATATATTGGGGAGATAAAAAACCTGCTACGGCCACAAGAGGTTTTGGCATGTGAAAGGAGTCTGAAAAGTTGATAATTAAAATTGTATTTTTAATCGTATTTTTCCTGATGATGATCGGGGTCGGCCTGTATTCGCGCAGACACGCATCCAATGTGAATGATTTTGTATTAGGAGGAAGAAGCGTCGGGCCGTGGCTGACGGCGTTTGCTTATGGAACATCTTATTTTTCGGCGGTTGTATTTGTAGGATATGCGGGGCAGTTTGGTTATAAATACGGGCTGGCTTCTACCTGGATTGGAATCGGGAACGCGCTGATTGGCTCTCTTCTGGCCTGGGTAATTTTGGGAAGACGCACCCGGATTATGAGCAATCACCTGTCCGCATCTACCATGCCGGATTATTTTGGAAAACGTTACGGGAGCAATGCACTTCGGATTGCGGCATCGGTCATTTCGTTTGTGTTTCTGATTCCTTATACTGCTTCTGTGTATAACGGGCTTTCGAGGCTGTTTGGGATGGCTTTTGACATTCCGTATGAAGCATGCGTCATTGTTATGGCAGCGCTGACCTGTGTGTATGTGATTCTGGGCGGTTATATGGCGACGGCTATCAATGACTTTATCCAGGGACTGATTATGCTTGCGGGCATTGTGGCTGTAATTGCGGCAGTTTTAAACGGACAGGGCGGATTTTTAAATGCTGTGCGCTCTCTTTCTGAATTTGAAAGCGATGTGGCGGTGACGATGGGGCAGAAAGGTGCGTTCACTTCCTTTTTCGGGCCGGACCCGTTAAATCTTTTAGGCGTGATTATTCTGACATCTTTAGGTACCTGGGGACTTCCGCAGATGATACATAAATTTTATGCCATTAAGGATGAAAAATCGATTCAGTCGGGTACGATTATTTCTACTTTTTTTGCAATCGTTGTATCCGGGGGATGTTATTTTCTGGGCGGATTCGGAAGGCTGTTTGAAACGCCGGCTATTTATAAAGAAGACGGCAGCATTATTTTTGATGCCATTATTCCGTCCATGCTGTCGACACTGCCGGACCTGCTGGTGGGGATTGTCATTGTGCTGGTGCTTTCAGCGTCTATGTCCACGCTTTCTTCTCTGGTGCTGACATCGAGTTCTACGCTGACGCTGGATTTTTTGAAAGATAATATCATTAAAAAGATGAGTGATAAAAAGCAGCTGCTCTGTATGCGGATACTGCTGGTGTTCTTTATTGTATGTTCGGTTGTACTGGCTCTGTTTCCGCCCAAATCGATTGCGCAGTTTATCGCACAGCTGATGGGAATATCCTGGGGTGCGCTGGCAGGGGCGTTCCTTGCGCCGTTTTTGTACGGGCTGTACTGGAAAGGCGTGACCCGCGCGGCTGTCTGGGCCAGCTTCTTTGCCGGAGTCGGCATTACCGTGTCAAATCTGTTTTTGTCTTATATTGCATCGCCGATTAACGCGGGAGCGATTGCGATGGTGGCGGGGCTTGTGATTGTTCCGATTGTAAGTCTTTTTACGAAGAAAATGGATAAAAAAGAAGTGGAACGGATATTTGAATGCCTGGAGGAACAGGTTGTAGTGGATAAAAAAATTGCGCTGCCGAAAGAGCGCAGATAATGATATATGATATGGCTGCCAGCAGGCGTTTTTAAAACCTGCCGGCAGCAATCATGGAAGCAAAGCTGTCTGTCAGTTCTTTATTTGGAATAGATACAAATCCGTCCTGATAAGTAAGCAGTCCGTAAACAACCATAGCAGAATAGATTTCATCTTTTGTTTCCAGGCGCATAGAAGAAGCAGCATATTCACAAATATCCGATGGGACGGATTCTCCGGCAAACAAAAGCAAAATGTCATCCCGAATGTCGTCTGTGCTGTCTTTTAGGAATTCAAATACAGAATCGTAAGTACCGGAACTAGTCCAGTAGTTTTGCAGCTGATTGTTAGTCAGGGCACAGATAACGGAGCGGGGATTGTACAGCTGACTGCCCTCTGCTGTATGATAGCCGTCGTACCAGATACGCAGCTCTTCACGCGTAAAAGCGGCATTTTTGCATGTCTGTTTATAAATGGAATACAGTCTGTCGGTTTCTTCTCTGGAAAATCCAAAATAACTGCTGAAGCGTTTTGATACAGCGATATTATATTCCGCAAACATATTTAGTTCAGAACCGTCGGAATATTTCGCAATTGGAAGAACGCCGGTCATATAGGCGAGTTCTGCATAAACCTTGTCTTTTAACAGCTGTTTTAAAAAGAGAATGAATGCTTTTTGATCAGAATCTGTAACAAAATCCATATGAAATACAGCATCCCACTCGTCCATGATAAAGATAAATCGTGTTCCTGTTTTCTGATAAATGATTTTGAGTATATCCCATAACGACTGGTCTGCATCAGGATAATGCTTTGAATAAGCCTCTGCCAGGTCTTGCTTTAATCCTTTTATAATTCGTGTTATGTACATAGGATAAGAATCGCAGTTTTCGGGCAGTTCACTAAAATCTATATATATTACATCGTATCTGTTCAGATAGGCATCATAGCTTTTGCAGCCTTCCTGCTGAAGCTTTTCTGCAGTCTGAGGCGAGGCGATATTAAGAGCAGAAAACAATGTGCCGGCATCCGCAGTCTTCTCAAAAAAAGCGCCGACCATATTTGCCATCATACTTTTTCCAAAGCGTCTTGGCCTGGTAATGCAAAAAAAGCGCTGGCTTTTTCCAAGAGCCGGAATCAGTTCGGAAATCAGATTTGATTTGTCTACAAAATATTTTTCTGTGGCAGCTGATGCATATAAGTCAAATGGTATCCGGCTGTTTAAAAACATTCCCATATTGAAGTTCCTTTCTGCAGACTAGAATCAAGTGTTACTTTTATTATAGTCATTTTGAAGTTAAATACAAGTGTCCTTTTTTATATAATTATTTGCGGGGCTGCTTGTAATAGTTTAGACAAGGGGCTGGGGTATGGCCACTCGGACGCCGGGTGACGGGAAGATGCACCGGCTTCCTGTGACGGCTCC
>CANDJC010000263.1 GCA_947384955.1 uncultured Eubacterium sp.
AACCAGCTTGATTATGCCTATCCGATGAAAGACTATAACAGCAGCACCCTGACCAAGCCTTATGCCGTGGCGGAAAACGAGTTTAGGCTGACGGATAATCTGATGGATATTGCGCCGATTGTGCAGGGGCCGAACGGGAACCGGCTCTCCGACACATTTGAGACGGTGACTGGCAGCTATACGCCGGATATCTCGAATGTAAAGGATTTCATCACGGATAAAATGGAACTCAGGCTGTTTTTGATGGAAAGCATTACAGATGAAATTGACGGTAAGGAGATTACATGCTCCCGGATTGAGTTCTGCCAGCGGATGTATATGCGGTACTTAAAACAGAAATACGAATGGGACCAGGAAAAGATTGAACAGCACATGAAAGCAAGCGACAGCGGTGATCTGGACGGATATGCAAAATGGCTGGCGACAATTTCATGGACAAAGGACCAGGCGCTGGAAAACCTGTTTCAGGATGCCGTGATACGCGGTTTCTATCATGAAGTGCTGACCATTCTCGGATTCTTAGATGTGCAGTCTCCGGCAGAACGGCTTGCAAAGGTCAAAGCAAACAGACGCAGCTCTGTACGGCGTTCCCTGGATGCCAGCATGGAGATACTTCCGGTTCAGCTTCAGCCAAGTAACTGGTTCCGCTCCCTGTCGCCGAATTTCAGCCCGAAAGACCTGACGCTTGACAGCAGGTACCTGACAGAGCAGTACCAGGTGAAGAAAGAGATATTATCATCACTGGAGGCGGAGCTGCGGATTCTGCTTTTAAACCAGACGGACAGCGAGGATATCAAAAAAATGGAGCGGGAGCTGGTTTCCATGAAAGAAAAGCTGGATGGGAAAGAAAAAGCCTGCTTTGAGGAGTATGAACGCCAGCTGGTGGAATCCATGAAGCTGATTTTTGAGGTTGTTTCAAAAGGAGACATTGCAGGGCTGATTGCGGGAGGAAAAGACAGCCTGAGCGGCATATTAGGCAGCCTGGACGGCGATTTTCTAAAAGCGCTCGGACTGGATGCGCAGCTTGCAGAAAAACTCGGCGGGATGCTGTTTGACTTTTATTCCGATAATCTGGACTATTTCAGGACATATGATGAACTGATGGAGGCAGAGCTTAAGTATGCGAAAGCAAAGACGGGGGATTACAGTGACCAGATTGAGATACTGAAGGAACGCATATCCATTCTGTCAAAGGAAGTGGCAGAGCTGCAGGTGATTGTTGCAAGCGGAGCGGTGAACAAAGAAGATGATTCCGGCGATACCCTGTTGCCGGGCAATATGTACAATGAGGACAGCGCATTTATGGACATTGTGTTTGGGCGCAGCCAGGTGGAGAGCAGAATCAGCGAAAGCTCCGACAGCATTTATTCCTCAGTTAAGGCATCGATTGCACAGTTCTTTTCCAGCTTCCGCTCAGAAGGGGAGTACGCGCTGTCCAAGACAGAGTTTATGAAGGCTTTCCTTTCCAGCGATTTTACAATCGGCATGAGAGCCACAAAGGTCACGATTGACCGCGGCGGCTGGTTTGATGCGGGAATCCTGGACCTGACGCCGTCCTTTCGCCGCCTGAAAGAATCCATATTCGGCGGAGCGGGCCTTACGGCAAAGAGAATCCTGGATGCATACAAAGCAGACAGCAGCATATCCGAAGGAAAATTTCATGCAGGAAGCCAGCTGACAGCCGCACCGGACGGCGGCACGTATCTGTTGCCGGCGATTCCGATGGCATTCCTGGTTGTAAAGGATGTTGTAATGCGTGCGAATATGTCCAATGTAAACCGGGATGATTATGAGAACTTTAAGAAAGCGGCGTTTAGTACGTCTTCCAGCTTTATGGGATTCCGCCTTTCGGGAGGAGGGGCAAAAGAAAGCTTCTGCGGTCTGAGCAGCCAGAGCGATACGCAGGCGCAGTTTATTCTGCGGATACCGGGGCCGCAGATTCTCGGCTGGTTCCAGGAGCTCCCGGCAAAGGATAAATCCGGCAGATACGAAAGCCTTTCCGGGTCGGAGTATTTTGAGGGAATCATTGATTCGCTTAAAACATATGGGTCGAAGCTGCGGGAGCTGGAGAATATGCGCAGGAACGGGGAGGATATTATGACTATGACAACGGTGCGGGTGCCGAAAGAGGAGGCGTAGGATATGGATATTGATATTACACCTTCACTGGCTGAAGGGGAATTAAAGCCGGATGTGCTGACGTATGTGTGCGGGCATTACTCGTTCATAGATGTGGAAGGCAGGCAGCCTGTTTCATATGTTTATATTTCCAGAGCAGAGCCGTTAAAAGAACCGGAACAGGTAAATGACGGACTTGCGGTACATTCTTTGCTCGTAAGCGAAAATCGTGTTTTTAATGACATTCTGCTTTATTCTGATAAGGCTGTATATCATTATATCAGGATACCGCTGAGATATTTCAGGGTAGCGAATCCGAATACTGCGGGTGCGGTGGGAATTGTATATGGGATAAATGACCAGGAAAGAATCATGGCAGTAAGCGGTGCACTTACCGGCTGTGGATTTGCGGTTCTGACCCGCGGCCGTCAGCTTTATCTGATTCATGCAGGAGGTGCCAGCGGAGCATCCCGGACTGAGCCGGATGCTGCTGAAGCCAGGAGAATGCTGGTGAACCGGGATATTTACTTAATGGCAAGAGTATTAAGACAAAGAATAGACGGGCCGCAGGAGAATGCTTTGAGAGAGGAAGAGATTCAAAATGGTATAGGCCGGGGACGTTTATTTGAATTAATAAGGAATATGGGGTTTAAAGGATTTATGGCGGTACCTGCCGGCATTGGAGAGGAAAAATCTATCTGGCCGAAGCAGGAGCCTCCGTTATATTTAAGGACTTATTTTACCGTGGAATCGAAGCATGATGTGCTGTGTGTTATCAATGAGAACGGGATAATGTCAGTCGGTTTTCGGGAAATGAAGAAGGAAAGGATGGTAGAGGCTTGCGAGAGGTATATAAAATTTCAAGTTTGATTGTGTAATTTTGTGACGGGATATTATGGGCGATGGAATTTTATCGCCCATAATAATTTATTGGATTGTTTTTTGGGGTGAAGGGGTGCGTTTTTTTTGTATATTTTGGAAATAGGTGAATGTGGCTGGCATTATATTTGAGTGCCAGAGCGGATTTGCTGAGTGTTTTAGTAAATTGGTTTTGAATATAAAATGAATTTATATGCAAAAAATGTAAAAAAGTGTTGATTGTAGTCGAACTTATGGTATAATATACTAAAGATATAGATGTTTGAAAATGAAAGAAAGTGTAATAAGTTATGGGGCAATATTTGAAGGATAATACCGGATTATCTGTCTGTTTTAAGGCTTGGTAATTA
>CANDJC010000264.1 GCA_947384955.1 uncultured Eubacterium sp.
ATCGGGAATTCAGGAAGGGTTGAAAGGCAATGGAAAAGAAAAACATTTTAACTTATGAAGGCTTGCAGAAGCTGGAGAATGAATTACAGGATTTAAAACTGGTAAAACGAAAAGAAATTGCTCAGAAAATAAAAGAAGCCAGAGAACAGGGAGATTTATCAGAAAACGCTGAATATGATGCAGCAAAAGACGAACAGCGCGATATAGAGGCACGTATTGAAGAACTCGAAAAAATACTTAAAAACGCGGAAGTAGTTGTAGAAGAAGAAGTAGACTTAGATAAAATCAACGTAGGCTGCCTTGTGAGAATCCTGGATTGTGAATATGATGAAGAACTCGAATATAAAATCGTAGGCTCGACAGAAGCAAACAGCCTGAAAGGAAAAATTTCCAATGAGTCTCCGGTAGGACGGGCACTGCTTGGCCGCAAAATCGGAGATATTGTAGACGTAGAGACGCAGGCAGGAGTTTTACAGTATAAAGTGCTGGAAATTCAAAGATCAAATGTATAACGCAGTGGAGGAAAAAAAATGGCCGGACAGCAGAATCAGGATGTGAACCAGTTATTAAAAGTACGACATGAAAAACTGCAGGAGCTGCAGGATAAAGGGAAAGATCCGTTTCAAATCACAAAATATGATGTGACACACCATAGTCTGGAAATCAAAGAGCATTTTGAAGCACTCGAAAATCAGGAAATATCGATTGCAGGACGCATGATGTTTAAGCGCGTCATGGGGAAAGCATCCTTTTGCAATATCCAGGATTTACAGGGAAATATCCAGGTATATGCAGCGAGAGATGATATCGGAGAGGACAGCTACAAAGACTTTAAAAAATATGACACCGGAGATATTTTAGGCGTTAAAGGAATTGTATTTAAGACAAAGACAGGGGAAATTTCCGTTCATGCAAAAGAAGTGCTGCTTCTGTCAAAGAGCCTGCAGATTCTGCCGGAAAAATATCACGGCCTGACAGATACGGATATCCGTTACCGCCAGAGATACGTCGACCTGATTATGAATGCGGATGTGAAAGACACCTTTATTAAGCGTTCGAAAATCATCAGTGCCATCCGCCGTTATCTGGACACCCAGGGATTTATGGAAGTAGAAACCCCGATGCTTGTATCAAACGCCGGAGGCGCGGCGGCAAGGCCGTTTGAAACACATTTTAATGCCTTAAACGAAGACCTGAAGCTTCGGATTTCACTGGAACTGTATTTAAAGAGGCTGATTGTAGGCGGCATGGAGCGCGTATATGAAATCGGCCGCGTATTCCGCAATGAAGGGCTGGATACCAGACATAACCCGGAATTTACCTTAATGGAATTATATCAGGCATATACCGATTATAACGGAATGATGGATTTGACAGAAAACCTGTACCGTCATGTTGCAAAGGAAGTAACAGGCAGTGAAGTGCTGCAGTACGGCGAACATACGATTGATTTGTCAAAACCTTTCGAACGCATTACAATGACAGATGCGGTTAAGAAATACGCCGGAGTGGATTTCCATGAAATACATTCAGACGAAGAAGCGAAAAAACTCGCGGATGAGCATAAAATCGAATACGAACAGCGTCATCATAAGGGCGATATACTCAGCCTGTTCTTTGAACACTATGCAGAAGAACACCTGATTCAGCCGACTTTTGTTATGGACCATCCGATTGAAATCTCACCGCTGACAAAAAAGAAACCGGATAATCCGGAATATGTGGAACGGTTTGAATTTTTTATAAACGGCTGGGAAATGGCAAACGCATATTCTGAGCTGAATGACCCGATTGACCAGCGCGAACGCTTTGCTGCCCAGGAGCAGGCTTTTGCAGCGGGGGATGAAGAGGCGAATCATACGGATGAGGATTTTCTGAATGCCCTGGATATCGGTATGCCGCCGACTGGGGGGATTGGATTCGGGATTGACAGAATGGTTATGATTATGACAAATTCGGCGGCTATTCGCGATGTGCTGCTCTTCCCCACGATGAAAACGCTTGTCAAAGAAAACCAGTAAAATCAAGGGTTTGCGGTACTTGAACTTGTAAACTGCAACAAATTTACAACAATTTTACAACGCATAATAAAGAATAATGAGCGTTAATGAATAGCTGTACTCATAAATCCAATTCCATATTTTGTACGATAAGGACATTTTTCTAAAAGAAAATTTTAGAGAAGTGTCCTTTTGTTAGTTCGTAACTGAAAAGGTTACTCACAAAGTCGAAAGGCTGAATAAACTGAAATCTTAGGAGAACTGACAATCCGATGGGTGGAATGACAGGGTAACGTGGTAAACCGGGACGTGAATGTTAAAGCTGCTGCAGGCTGATGTTACTCTGATGAGGAAAAGCGAAAACCAGCAGGAAATGCTGGTATATCAGTTATGGTATTCCGCTATCGCCATAACTTATCTTAATTCCGGCGAAAATGTCGGCCAGTTATACACATTTCCGGTTCTTTAAAAGAAATAGCAAAATTGTATGAGGTTTCATATCCAACTGTTCGATTACGATTAGATAAGTTCATTCAAAAAATTGAATTGAATGACCAAAAAGAAAATATCTAAAACCTATTTTTCCACACAGCTTATTATTAGTTATGTTGTTTTCTTTATTGTCACTATTTTATTTTGGATTGCAGGACGGTATGAATACAGACAAAAGGAATTGAAACTTATGAAAGCAAAGGATATAGACTAGGCAGTGTCAAGTAAATTATGAAAAAATTTAAGGTACTTTCCTAAAAACAGCGGTTGAGATTAGGCGTTTTTTTCGTTTTCGAGTGTTGACTTTTCGATAAAATTGGATATAAGCCTGCGTAGTAGTAAGCAGCCAGTCGAACCCATTAAGAACATGATATCGCAGATTTACTTGAAGTTTATCTGCGAAATGAAAACTATACAGACAGGCAGTTAAAGCCCGGAGTGTGTGTCTATACCTATATACCTATCAAATATTTAGAAAAACCGAATTTTTACTGGAGTAGATTGTGAAATTAAATTGTCTGCTTGACAACAGCTATCCATCGTGCTATTATTCATTTGTGAATATTTATTACGAATATTCGTAAATACAATTCAGTAGAAAGGAGAAGTGAACTTATGCCGTCAAAGCCAGTCCTTTCGGACGCTGATAAGAAAGCAATCCGCAAAAAACTGGAAGAACTATGCGAGGAATGCTGGATAGCGCAAGGGTACAAAAAGACAAGCATTAAAAATTTATGCGACAAGGCAGTTATATCTATCGGTACTTTTTATACGCTCTACCCGACAAA
>CANDJC010000265.1 GCA_947384955.1 uncultured Eubacterium sp.
TTTTCCTTCTTATGTGACTCTGGAAAAAAGCTGGAAGTTCTTAGTTTTCTGCCCATTACCCAGGATTTGGGGACACATAGTCTGTATTCTGATGAAACTTTGAAGTCCCCAAAAGGCGCCTGCCAATGCCACTGCCTGCAGCAGCCAGTAATGCCAGGGCATCAGGCGCCGGTTCGTCCGCAGCCACAGCCTTCCCGCAGAAAACTTAGAACTTCCTGCTTTTTGGAAGCGGAACATAAGAAGGAAAAAATTCCCCCGCCCGGCGTCCCAAACTCACTCCCCCTGCCCCCTCTTCACCGCCCACACATACCCAATCCCATACACCGTTTTAATATACTCCGGTTTCGCCGGACAATCCTCCAGTTTCCCTCTAAGCCTTCTAATCGTCACCGACAAAGCATTCTCATCCACATAATCCGCCCCATCCGTCCAGATTTTATCCACCAGCACTCCCCTCTCCAGCGTAATCCCCGCATGTTCCACCAAAATCTTCAAAAGCTTCTGTTCCGTTTTGCTAAGTTCGATTTCCTCATCCCCTTTACAAAATTTCATCTCAGAAAAATCGAACATAAACGCATCCAGCTTTATCACTTCTTTCTTTTTCGCATCCAGTCTGCGCAGCTGCGTATTCACCCTTGCACGCAGCACAGCCAGGCTGAACGGCTTCGTTACATAATCGTCTGCCCCGGATTCCAGTCCCGCCACAATATCCGTCTCCAAATCATTTGCGGTCAGAAGAATCACAGGCATCGAAGAAGTCTTTCGAAGCTCCCGCAGAAAATCCATTCCGTTTCCGTCCGGAAGCCCTACATCCAGAATCATCAGGTCACAGGAAAAATACCCGGGTTCCTTTCTTGCTTCTTCGATTGTCCCGCAGGGCACAAAAGACAGTCCGTCTGCTTTCAGCGCAAGGCAGATACCGTTACATAACGCCTTGTCATCTTCTACCACCATAATCTTTTTCATACTGCCGTCTTTCCTTATGATATTTTATACTTCAGGCTGCCTTTTTTCTATCCTCATACTGATTTCTCCGGCTGCCTTATTTATTTTCATACACTTCAAACTGGCGCTTCGGACCGCCGCATACCGGGCAGCGTTCCATAGCTGTGCTGCCTGTCATCACATAGCCGCAGATTGGGCAGACATAAATCGTCTCTTCGCTGAAAGCTTCCATGCCGGATGCCTGCTTCAAAAGCGAAGCGTGTTCCTTTTCCGCCGCAGCCGCTGCCTGATAGGCCTGTTTTGCCAGAGGGCTTTGATGCTCAGACGCATATTCTCCCATCATCTGATACAGGCGCTCATACTCAAATTCCTCTCCCGGCACAAATGTCTGCACCGATTCCGTAAATGCAGCCGGATGCTCCAGCACAGAATAGAAATTCCTTGCATGATAATACTCGGAAGCTGCCAGTGCGCAAAACAGATTTGCGATTTTTTCCATTCCCCTGCGTTTTGCCCGGTCCGCAAACATCAGGTATTTTAAATGCGCCATCATCTCTCCCTGAACCGTTTCCTGAAGCTTTTGCTTTAAGACTGCGTCCTTGCGTTCCCGTCCGTATCCATCGTCGGAAAGGTCCGAAAACCGGCAGCAGAGCTTTCCGCCTTCTTCGTAAAAATGGACAATATGATGCTCAACATCACAGGCACGGATTTCTTTCGACACATCCTCAATCATTGCTCCTCCGCCTCCTGTACAGATAAGCGGAATCCCATCCACACAGTCTTCAAACCGGGAATGCACATGCCCGCAAAGCATGTATTTTACCTTTTCTTTCCATGGCCCGTATGCTTCTTTCAGACGCGAAAATTCCTCATCGGATACGCAGTTTAAAATAAAGTGATTCGGAACCGGAATGTGAAACGCAATCACCGCCTGCTGAACGTCGTCCCTTTTCAGCACTTCTTTTAAAAGCGAAAGTCCCTCTTCTTCAAAGGTACGAAACGCATTGTCCAGCACGATAACCGCAAAATGCTCTGCTAACAGGGCGTAATTTTTCAGTCCGAAATATTCGCTGTAAGCTCCTGTATCATGATTTCCCCTGAGTGTATAAACATCGTTTCCCGCAAGTGCTTCTGTCATTTCCTGTATCATCTGATAATAATGCTCTGTCCCGGCAGGCACCAGGTCTCCTGCAATCAGTGTAATATCGTCCCTGCCGCTTTCTTCCAGCGCGCCTGCATATACTTTCATATTATAAGTACCCAGTCCTTCGCATCCAGGGTCTCCAATAACCCCCACCGAATGCACGCCGTTTAAGCGGATGACTGGTTCCTGTACTTTTATCATTCTTTTCTTATCCATGATTTTCTGCCCCCGGTTTCTTTTATTTACTGCATTATTATATACTGTTTTTTATCACTCCGCAAGACGCGGATTCTGACATTCCAAAACCAGGTCACCGCGGCAGGCATACCGTCCTGTTTGTGAAAACATCCAATACAGACATGGACTTTTTTCAATTTTATAGTATAATGAGGGTTAAGAAAGAACAACTCACGAAAGAGAGAGCATCCGATGTTAAGCAGACAGAAGAAACATACAGCACAAAAAGAATCTGGAAAACACACCTTATGGAAAGAAATCCAGTGTATGATTCCGCTATGGCTGTTTTGGATTGTCTGGGGTATGATATGGCTGGCTGAGAGTATCTGCATCATTTCAAAAGAAGGATTTTCCCTGCTTCTTTTTGTCACAGTTCCATTTTCGGCCGGTTTTTTTATTCTTCTTATCCAGTCGGCCATAAAAGCCAAAAACAGAGCGGACAGGCAGCGCAGATGAGAAACGGACTGACATTTAAAAAGGCCGGAAAACACTGATTTTACGTGTTTCCGGCTTTTCTGCTGGAATAGACGGGAATCGAACCCGTGTCCAAAGACCTCTCCACTGTACTTCTACGAGCGTAGGCTGTGATTTGACATTCCCTCTGCGATACCCGCACAGACACGGTTACCGTTTCAGTAGCTTCATGATACGCCTGCATGTGCAAAGCTTGGCATGCATCGTTTCCTGCATCGTCGATGCCTGGGTTCCAGCGTGCAGGTGCGCTAGATCAGACAGCTGCCATTAGGCAGCGTATGCTAAATTATCGTTAGCATTTAATTTTAATTTTGAGAGTTGACGCATCTCCTGCGGCTCGCTTCTCCAGCTTCAAAACCCCTGTCGAAACCTTTAC
>CANDJC010000266.1 GCA_947384955.1 uncultured Eubacterium sp.
GCACCTTTAGCTGCTGGCTGCAGGCCAGGGCGAACTAGGTGCCGCGTCCCGTCCGCAGCCACAGCCTTAATGCAGAATGCCTAGGGATTCTTAACATTCTGGAACCGCTCCGGGAATACCTGGCAAATCCCCTCTCCCGGCGTCCGAGCAGCCACAGCCTATCAAAATCAGCAGAATCAGCAGATTTCAGCCCCCGCCGGCATCATTTTATCCGGCACCATCAGCGCAAGCTGCCCATTTTCATCTTCCGCACACAAAAGCATCCCCTCAGATAAAACCCCCGCCAGCTTCGCAGGCTTCAGATTTACCAGTACCATAACCTTCTTTCCCACCATTTCTTCCGGCGAATAATATTTACGGATACCAGATACAATCTGCTTTACCTGGCTTCCGATTTTCACCTGTGAGCAAAGCAGCTTTTTAGATTTTTCCACTGCCCTGCACTCAATAATCTCGCCTACCTGAAACTGCATTTTTTCAAAATCATCAAATGAAATTTCCTCTTTTGGCTCTATATCAATCACCGGGCCGTCCGAAGCTGCCGAATCATCTTCTGCTGCCTGCGGATGCAGTGCATTTACCCGCTCCATTACCTCATTGATATCCAGACGCGCAAACAGGATTTCCGGCTTTTCGGTTACCTTTGTACCGCTGGCATAATTCCCAAACGTACTGAGACGGTCAAATTCTACAGCCTGAGTATTAAGCTGTGCGAAAATCTTTTCCGCTGTATCCGGCATAAAGCTCTTTAATAAAGATGTGCCAATCGTAATACTTTCTGTCAGATTATATAAAACCTCTGAAAGACGCGGTTTTTTAGCCTCATCTTTAGCCAGAATCCATGGTGTTGTTTCATCGATGTATTTATTGCACCGCTTGAATAAATTAAAAATTTCAGTCATCGCATCAGCAACTCTTAATTCATCCATTTTCGCAGATACTTTCCCGGCCGTCTTTGTAACCGTTTCTTTCAAATCTGCATCGACATCTTCTGTTACTCCGGATGCAGACACAATGCCGCCGAAATATTTATTACTCATAGAAACCGTACGGTTAACCAGATTTCCAAGTGTATTTGCCAGCTCAGAATTCAGCCGTTCTACCATCAGTTCCCAGGAAATTAAACCGTCATTATCATATGGCATCTCATGCAGTACAAAAAAACGCACCGCATCAACCCCGAAAAAGTCTGACAGTTCATCTGCATACAGTACATTTCCTTTGGATTTGCTCATTTTGCCGTCGCTCTGAATCAGCCACGGATGACCGAATATCTGTTTTGGCAGAGGCAGGTCCAGAGCCATTAAGAAAATCGGCCAGTAAAGTGTATGAAAACGAATGATATCTTTGCCAATTAAATGCAAATCAGCCGGCCAGTTTTTCTCAAAGGAATCATCTGACTGTCCGTCGCAGTGATATCCGATGCCGGTAATATAGTTTGTCAGCGCGTCAAGCCATACATAAATAACATGTTTCGCATCAAAATCCACTGGCACGCCCCATTGAAAAGACGTTCTGGATATGCATAAATCCTGCAGCCCCGGAAGCAGAAAATTATTCATCATTTCATTTTTTCTGGAAACCGGCTGGATAAATTCCGGGTGTTCGTTAATGTGGGCAATCAGGCGGTCTGCATACTTGCTCATTTTAAAGAAATATGCTTCTTCTTTCGCCGGCTTTACTTCCCGTCCGCAGTCCGGGCACTTTCCGTCCTTTAACTGAGATTCTGTCCAGAAAGACTCACACGGCGTACAATAGAGCCCTTCATAAGAGCTTTTGTAAATATCGCCGTTCTCATACATCTTCTTAAAAATCTTCTGAACCTGCTTTTCATGATAATCATCTGTAGTACGGATAAATTTATCATAAGAACAGTTCATCAAATCCCATATTTTTTGAATTTCATCCGCTACTTTGTCTACATATTCTTTCGGCGTTACACCTGCTTCCTGCGCTTTTAATTCAATCTTCTGCCCATGCTCATCTGTTCCGGTCTGGAAAAACACATCATAGCCCTGCTGCCTTTTAAAGCGTGCAATCGCGTCAGCCATTATGATTTCATAAGTATTCCCAATATGCGGCTTTCCTGAAGCATAAGTAATTGCTGTTGTTATATAATATTTTCCTTTACTGTTCATAATCTTATTACCTGTAACACTCCTTTACGTATTCTGTTTTTTCCAAACATGATTCCACAGTTTTTGATACGTTTATGATTCTTCGGACACCTGTGTTTCCTGCATAGATTCCGTTTCTTCAGATATTATGGTTTCTTTTATTTTCACGGTTTCTGTAACTGCAGCTGCTTCCTCTGCTGGCTTTTCTTCAGCCGTTTCTGATTTTTCTATATCTTCATCTTCGAAAATCGTTTCCAAATCTTCCGCCTGCGGCTTTTCCAGCCTGGAACCGCATTTACTGCAGAAATCAGCTTCCAGCGGCATATCCTGCCCGCACTGCGCACACCTGACTGTGCCTTTAATCTGACCAGACTGCTTATTCAGCTCTTCCAGACTGTCCTGTGCTTCTTGAATCAGCTGCATATGCTCTTCAAAGTCCCTGTTTTCATCATTTTTGTGCAGCTCATAATATGACTTTCCTATTTCCAGATACAGTTTATTTATATAATCCTTCTTTGCCCGCATTTCCATTCGTATTCTTGCCAGTTCCGAAAGATCTTTTGCTTTTTGTGTTGCATCTTTTGATACTGATACAATTGTATCTCCTAATTTATCAAACAGCTCCATTTTTACCATCCTTTCTGCATCCCGATGCCTGCTTTTCTTTTTGAAATACTGTATAACAGTCGGCTCACTTATATGCCATTATAATATGTACATCTGTATTTTGCAATAAATTTTTGGAGATTGTAACAGCTGAGCCAGTTCATTCCATGTCGAAATTCTTCTATCCTGTCGAAAAATTTTTTCACAAATCTTAATTTACCCCTTGCCAAATACTTTCACTTATGATAACATATCTTTCGTTAGGTCATTCATAAAACATTACCTACAGGGCCCCATGGTCAAGCGGTTAAGACATCGCCCTTTCACGGCGGTAACACGAGTTC
>CANDJC010000267.1 GCA_947384955.1 uncultured Eubacterium sp.
AACTTAGAACTTCCTGCTTTTTGGAAGCGGAGTATCCGAAGGAAAACATTTCTCCATCCGGTGTCCCATCAGAAACACCCTATAACCACACCACCAGCCCCCTGTCTAAATTCTCCTTCCATTTACTTCACCCAAACATCATTTCACAGCATACTTATTAACTTCCCTTCTGAACCAGCCGAAAAATAAAAAGTCCAGCTTCCCCCATAAACGATAAACACAGCCTGCCTCTCAGAAATTCCCTTGAACACCATCCATGCAAAACACCCTCAATACACAATTTGTCTAAAAGAGTTGTTTTTTCTGTCAGTTTAGGATATTCTAAAAGGGCGGGAAAATACAGCCCGGGAAATTGAAAACCAGGGGAGAGTATGGAACATGAAGGAAAAAATTCTGATTGTAGATGATGAAACTGCCATTGCAGATTTAGTAGAAGTCTATCTGAAAAACGAAGGTTTTGAAGTCTTTAAATTTTACACAGCCAAAGACGCGCTCGCATGCGCCATGCACACTGACCTGAGCCTTGCGATTTTAGATGTGATGCTGCCGGATATGGACGGGTTTTCGCTGTGCCAGAAAATCCGGGAGAAACATCTGTATCCGATTATTATGCTGACAGCGAAAGTAGAAGATATGGATAAAATCACCGGCCTGGCGCTCGGAGCGGATGATTATATTACAAAACCGTTTCATCCGTTAGAGCTGATGGCAAGGGTGAAGTCTCAGCTTCGGCGGTATACCCGGTATAATACATCGGAAGTACGCGAAGCGGAAGAATTTGATTTCCGGGGGCTTCATATATCCAAAAGCAGCCATAAATGCATGCTGAATGGCAAAGAGCTGATGCTGACACCGATTGAGTTTAATATTTTGTGGTTTTTATGCGAGCATCGCGGGAATGTCGTGTCTTCAGAGGAATTATTTGAATCCGTCTGGGGCGAGCAGTATCTGGATAATAATAATACCGTGATGACGCACATTGCAAGAATCCGCGAGAAAATGCAGGAACCGGCCCGGAAGCCGAAATATATTAAAACAGTCTGGGGAGTGGGGTATACCATTGAATAAAAAAGAGCCGGAAAAGAAGAGGGAAAAAAAGAGAAATGATTCTATCAAATCACAGGCGATGCTGCAGTATACCATAGCTGTCATAGGCGCCGCCCTGTTCATCGGTGCGGCCGGCGTACTGGCATGGAGCATCTGCACAAGCAGAATCTGGTACGGTACGGAACTGCTGTATCCGGTTCTTACAGGGATTAAACGCTACCTTTTTATTGTGTATGCGTTCCTGTGTCTGTTTAGCAGTATCCTTCTGGCATATTATTTTATAGCAAGGCCGTTTCGGTATCTGGATGCGGTGGTACAGGCATCGGGCAGGCTGGCGCATCCGACGGAGGAGCCGATTGAGCTGCCGTCTGCGGTCAGAAATGTTGAAGATGAATTAAATCTGCTGCGGGAGAAGGCTTTACGAAGCGCACTGATTGCAAAGGAGGCAGAGCAGAGGAAAAATGACCTGATTGTTTATCTGGCCCATGATTTGAAAACGCCGCTTACAAGCGTGATTGGATATCTGAACCTTTTGCAGGATGAGCCGCAGATTTCCGAAAAGCTGCGGGAAAGGTATACTGCGATAGCGCTGGATAAAGCGCAGCGGCTGGAAGATTTAATCAATGAGTTTTTTGATATTACAAGGTTTAACCTTACGACGCTTACGCTGGAAAAAGAGACGATTAATTTAAGCCGGATGCTGGAACAGATTGTCAGCGAGTTTGAGCCTGTGCTGGCGGAAAAGGGACTGTACTGGCGTACGCAGACCGCGCCCGGAGTCGAGCTTTTGTGTGACCCGGACAAGCTGCAGAGAGTATTTGACAATCTGATACGTAATGCGGTCAGCTACAGCTATGCCGGTACGGAAATCCTGCTTACCATGGAGGCAGAAGAGGACATCGTCCGGATTCAGGTGAAAAATCACGGACGCACGATACCGCCGGAGAAACTTTCGCATATTTTTGAGCAGTTTTTCCGCATCGATTCCTCGAGGGCTTCGGCAACCGGAGGAGCGGGGCTTGGCCTTGCGATTGCAAAAGAAATTGTAGAGCTGCACGGAGGGGTTATCCGGGCTGACAGTGCGGATGAGAGCATTGTATTTACGGTAGAGATTCCGGGTAACCTGTGCAGGAAAGGAATAGAACATGAAAATCCTGTTAGTGGAAGATGATGCAGAAATAAACAGCATGCTGCAGAGTTTTCTGGAAACTGAAAATTATGAAGTGGTAACTGCTTTTGACGGTGAAAGCGCCTGTGAAAAGTTTTTTGCGGACGAATACAGTCTGGTGCTGCTTGACCTGATGATTCCGAAAAGAAACGGAATCGAGGTCATGAAGGTCATAAGGGAAAAAAGCCGGGTGCCGATTATTATTGTATCTGCAAAGGATACAGATTCTGATAAAACACTAGGGCTGGGATTAGGGGCGGATGACTATGTGACAAAGCCGTTTTCCGTGGCAGAGGTACTGGCCAGAATCAAAGCAAATATCAGAAGAAGCACGCAGTACGCACAGGGCGGCGGGGAGGAAGACACGTTTTATACCAGAGGGGAGCTGACGGTGAATACGGGTGATTATTCGGTTTACAAAAAAGGGCAGAGAATCGAATTAACCGCAAAAGAATTCGATATTTTAGCGCTGCTTATGAAAAATCCGAAAAAGGTGTATACGAAAGAGCAGATTTATTCGCTTGTCTGGAAGGATACTTATCTGGGAGATGAAAATGCTGTCAATGTTCATATTAGCAGACTTCGGAATAAAATAGAAGAAATGCCGCGCAGTCCGAAATATGTGGTGACGGTCTGGGGGATTGGGTATAAGTTTGGGGATGTGTAGAAGGGGAGGATGGGGGATGGGAT
This sequence comes from uncultured Eubacterium sp., assembly GCA_947384955.1. GTDB lineage: Bacteria > Bacillota > Clostridia > Lachnospirales > Lachnospiraceae > Eubacterium_J. The sequence continues at coordinate 2,906 of CANDJC010000267.1, forward strand.
GGCCTCTCGGACGCCGGGTGACGGGAAGATGCACCGGCTTCCTGGGACGGCTCCGGAATGTTAAGAATCCCTAAGCGTTCTGCATTTACGCTGTGGCCCC
>CANDJC010000268.1 GCA_947384955.1 uncultured Eubacterium sp.
GCAGAATACTTAGGGATTCTTAACATTCTGGAGCAGCCGCAGGAAGACCTGGCAAATCTCCTCTCCCGGCGTCCGAGCAGCCATTATCCCTCCCCCCCCATTCACAAAAACATCATCATCTAATCCGTTCTAATAACTGCCTAATCATCAGCCTGTGATTCACATGGTAAAAAAGTTTTTCATTAAATTCCGCCCCCAGCGCATTTAAATCATCCCATTTCTTTGTCTGTATCCGTTCAAACGCATAGCTGCCAGACCGCCCTCCAACAGTACCGACTAACACTACCGGAATTCCCACAGATTTTGCCAGCTCCGCCTCAATATCCACCCCCTGCTGAGACTTATCCTCTTTTATTTTTCCTCCCAGGCAGATTAAAAGCTCGCTCTTTTCTCTGCAAATCATATTTTTCCGCATTTCCTCAAGCCCGTCCGCCAGGATAAGCGTACATTTTTTCTGAAGCTCCTCTAAATGATAACCGCCGATGTATGCCCTGTCCATATGCATCTCGATAGATTCTTTCATGTCAGATGCATAGACCTCGCCAATTTTAAAAATAAGCTCTTGAAATGTAGGATGTGCTCCGAATACGAGTGTATATCCATTTTTTATAATTTCCCTTGCGTAAACCAGAACCGCTTCTAACAGGGAATTTTTATAGATTTCATCACAGTCTGGAAACGCCCCCGAAAGTATGATTCTTTTTCCGTTCTTCTGTTTTTTTTCACCAATAAGTTTTTCCAGATTCATGATATAATCTTCAAAGTTTTCATCTAAAACCTTGGCATCTTCCGTCTGCATGCCCTCCCCGCCGTGACCTGACAATAAAAGCAGTCTGTGACTGCGTTCATATACCCCTGTTTTTTTCACGCTTTGAATAAAACGTTTCATATCCGCTTCCTTTGGATTTCGCCCAAAGCACTGAATATAATGCCTGCGGATTCCGCTGTCATATTTATCGGGTGTATCTGTTTTATATTCTATCTCATAAGCAAGTGCGGCATTACTATCATTTGTCATCTTTATCTTATGAGAGCTGCTCATATCATTCAGACATTCGACATAAGAAAATACCTGGCTTGAAGTATTCATAATCAGCTGAAAGCAGTTTTCTTCTATCTCATCTACCATTTCCGTCAGCCGCTTCGGGCAGTCAAAATCTGCGCTTTGATAACTCAGCACCGGCTTTTCCCCTGGACGTATCGCCAGGCCGTCATATGGCGCTTTATCTATCTGAATCCATAAAACAGGAATATCATGAACCAGCGCATAGCATAATTCCTTAATAATATAATCGGAATCCTGTGCTTCTTTCGTCTGCAGAAATATTAAGACATCGCTAAAAGCCAGATTCCTGTCGATGTCTTTTTGAGCATCGCTGCCAACCTCTACATTTACTACATCGCGGTACACGTTTCTTTCTCTTGTAAGCAGCTTTAACCCGTCCGCCAGTTTTGCCGCAATCGTTTCCCCGTCGCTTCTGCGGTGGCTGATAAAATATAAAACCTCGTCACGGTAAAGCGGCGACAGTGTCTGTGCAACGATTTTCCTGGCAAAAATCTGCGCAATGGCCCTCATATTATTCTGAGACGGATGCCTGTTCTCATTCCGGCATGATACATCAAAGCTCTGCCTGTCAGAAATCGGCTGCGGCGGGCGCCTGCATTCTGGATTTTTTTCCATTGCAACAGCCCATACCCTGCTCTTTGCACGAACGTATTTTTCAATCAGCCTTAAAAATCTTTCCTCATATTTCCCATCTTCGTTATTAAAAAAAATGAAAATATCATTGGCATGTGCTTCCGCAGCCAGCCGCTGATTTAGCTGGTATGCAGTCGAAATATACTCTGTCTCAGCCACGTAAGTATCCAGAACCTCCCTGCAGAATTCAAAAAACTGGTCTGCGCATTCTGTATGATTCATGGATAACTTTGGTTTACAAAAAATTACTTTCATGTTTTCTCCTTTCCGTTTTAACTGCTGTATGATTTATAGAACTGACAGCTGTTCAGGCACTGCTGCATTTATTGAAGCCTTGCTGAAAATCTTTCTTTGGATTTGATTGGATTACAGATTGCATCTGCTGTATAGTCATTATGCTGCAAAATGAAGAAGAATGCAAGGGTTTTGTGATTATCTCTTTCATGCAGTGACTGCTCAGACAGGTGGGGGTATATTGGCCTCTCGGACGCCGGGTGACGGGAAGATGCACGGGCTTCCTGTGACGGCTCCGGAATGTTAAGAATCCCTAAGCATTCTGCATTCAGGCTGTGGCTGCGGACGGGACGCGGCACCTATTCGCCCTGGCTGAATGCCAGCAGCTACCGGTGCCGCTGCGGCTTCGCCGCCTGGTTTTTTAGCAGAATGCTAAGGGATTCTAAACATTCCTCCAATGTCACAGGAAGCCCGTGCATCTTCCCGTCACCCGGCTGGTTTTCTCAGGCTTTACATGAAATAACGCAGGCGCTGTGCTGAATTTATCTTTATTATTTTTACACTGATTTGCAAGTTTGCGATTTGATACAAAATACAGGTTAACAAATTAAATAGAAGCGAAAATAAAAAAGATATAGTATTGATTATTATAAAAATATATCGAAATCTGAAAAACTGTAAACTCGTGATTTTTCACCAGTTTACAGTTTTGAGAATTTAACGTAACTTTACAAAATTTAGAACGATATATTATATTTAGTTCTAACTGCATAATCAATCTATCATATAGAATTGAAAACCTGTAAACAGGAGTTATTTGTTTCAAAAAAGAGAACCGTAAACTGCCACTGAAAAGCTTCATGCTGTACCCCGAAGGCTTCACGTAACGCTTGCCAGAAAACAGCCGGGAGAGGGGATTTGTCCGGTCTTCCTGCGGC
>CANDJC010000269.1 GCA_947384955.1 uncultured Eubacterium sp.
CTGGCCTTCTGCCAGCAGCTAAAGGTGCCGCTTCGGCTTCGCCGCCTGGTTATCTTGCAGAATACTAAGGGCTTCTAAACATTCCTCCAATGTCGCAGGAATCCAGTGCATCTTCCCGTCACCCGGCTGGTTTTCACAGGTTTTACATGAAAAGCTGCAGCAGATACTCTGCTGAATTTTTTTTGTAGCGGGACAGACCGTAAACGGCCGCCGGAAAGTATCTGTTTATTCGAAATGTAACATGTAACGTCTGCCGAAAAACAGCCGGGAGAGGAAATTTGCCCGGTCTTCCAGCGGCATTGGAAGAATGTTTAGAAGCCCTTAGTATTCTGCAAGACAGCCAGGCGGCGAAGCCGAAGCGGCACCTTTAGCTGCTGGCTGCAGGCCAGGGCGAACTAGGTGCCGCGACCGTCCGGGGCCACAGCGTAAATGCAGAATACTTAGGGCTTCTTAACATTCTGGAGCCGCCGCTGGAAGACCGGGCAAATTTCCTCTCCCGGCGTCCGAGCCGCCAAAATCCCCTCCCCCTCCCCAGTCGAAACTGTTTACTTCCGAACCGGATGCCGAATCACCGTTCTGAGTTTTTCCGGCGCAGTCCTTCTGACATCACTCAGATAAATTTCATGATGCAGCCGTTTATCCGAAATATCCAGCACATATCCATTCCTGCTCACAAACTCATGCATCCGCGTCACCGTTTCCGGCTCGTTATCATACGGCCCGATATGCATGCACTGCACACAAAGCCCTTCCTGATATGATAAAAACTCTGCCTTGGAAAAATCAGTTTTCTTTTTTCTTTCTGCTTCTGCCTTCGCCCACTCAAATTCCTCTCTGGTCACAAAATCAGGCAGACGGATAACCGAAATCCACTGGAAGCATTCTTTCCGGCTGTAATCAACCCCTCTGACCCCTTCCTGCCACCAGAAGCCTTCTAATGGCGGCACTACATAATCGAAATATCCTTCCATCTGATGCGTTCCCTTTTTGCTCATTTTAATTGTAAATGCAATACCGTAAAGCAGACCGACTGCCTGTTTATATTCCCCGTCCTGTTCATTCGGGTCGCCCTGGCCGCGGACTGCTATGTAATTCATGGGCGGCACGGTGACAATTTCCGGTCTTTTTCCCGGCATGTAAAATTCCCTGTATTCTTTCTTGTAATCAAACGCCATTGCAAAACCTCCTATTAATCTTTCTTTCCCGGATATTATATCGCAGGAAACAGGACATGTGTATGTCATGTTTTATATAAAGAAAGCATTTTATTTAAAAGTTCCAAAAACCCCTCCCGGTAACTTTCCGGGGCAAGTATTTCCGCTTTATCGCCAAAGGAAAGAATATACTCATAAAACGAAGATACATCTGACCACGTAAACGTTACCGTTAAGCTCCCGTTCTCATCATACTTAAGAAAATCTGTGCCAAATTCATCTGCCAGGCGCCATTTTGCAGCTTCGTCAAATCTGACTGTGGCGCATATTCCACCCTTTTTATGGCGCATCCGGTCACAGGTATACGCTGGTACATTCCGTCTGGCGCAGGGCTGTTTTGTGTTTACCAGTGCGTGCATTCTTGAAACTTTAAACATCCGGTAGTCTTCGCGCATCAGGCAGTATCCCCATACATACCAGTCAGACCACTGAAATACCAGATGATACGGCTCAATCATCCGGTCCGACTCTCCATTCGGGGAATAATAGTGAAATGATATTCTGCTCTTTTCTTCAATGGCCTCTTTTATCATCTCCATCCTGGCTGATACCGTTTCTTTATTCCATTTTGACAAATCTACAATCATGTCCCGGTCTTTGTCCCGGGAAGCGCCGTCTGCTGAAATTTTTTCCATAAGCTGTCGGTAGTATTTTGTACTGCTGATGCTGTCCAGCCCGCCGAGTCCTGACAGAATCGCCTGCATATCGGCAGATGTCAAAATGGTCCGGTCCGTCCGGTATCCCTCCATTACAGAGATGCCTCCTCCGGCACCCGGAAACGTGACAATCGGAATTCCCGCTTTTGCCAGTGCTTCAATATCCCGGCTGATTGTCCTTCTGGATACTTCAAATTTATCAGCCAGATACGGAGCTGTTACCTTATCGCGCTGTAAAAGAACTGCCAGGATACCAATCATTCTATCAATCTTCATAATGCACCTCCAAACTGACTGCCGCATACAGAATCGAATGCCTGCATGATTATTATACAAAAATTTTTCTGGATGGGAAATAAAAATACATAAAAAAATCCATTGGTATCGCTTAAATTTTCAAAAAATATATTGACATTTCCCAGTAATTATAGTATTATAACAAAGGTTGATTTCTTAAGCAGCCAGAGTTCTATATGTACAGTATTTTATAAGCTGCTATAGCACAGTCGGTAGTGCGCAACATTGGTAGTGTTGAGGTCACCGGTTCGATTCCGGTTAGCAGCTCTGGAATGATTGAAAATAAAGGCTTTTCATGGAAATTATTCTTTGAAAGGTCTTTTTTTATTCTGCTAAAGGGGTGTGAATCATGTATCGGTTGTTATACTTTAATTGAAATTGTATAAAATGATGAATTGGCAAGAAGTATATTTTGTGTACGGCTTAAATTGTTATATCTCATGATTGGATATTAGCAGATGAATAACTATAAATACAAATACAGCTGAAAGGATGTGTTTTTATGGCATACGATACATTGGTTAGAGAAGCAAAAGACCTTCCCGAAGATATGATAGAGAAGGTAATTGAATTTATGAGATTTTTGAAATATGCATCGAAAAAGGAACAGACAGAGCAT
>CANDJC010000270.1 GCA_947384955.1 uncultured Eubacterium sp.
AACATTCTGGAGCAGCCGCAGGAAGACCGTGCAAATCCCCTCTCCCGGCGTCCGCACAGCCACAATGTCTCCCTCCCTTTCTGAACTGTTCCCCCTTTCATCCTCTAAATTTAAGAAATCAAGAAAAAGGGCTTCCTATTTTCCAAACAATGGTGTATAATAAGTTCAATCATGTGCTGCAGTCTGCTTCAGTCTTAGCAGGAGACAGATTATCAGTGACTGAATTCCGTTACAGTTCATTTCCAAAACGGGACTACAGCAATCATGTATCTATGGTCAGATTGAATTCACGGTTTGTTCAAACAGACTTCAGCGATTTTATGACGTTCGGATTATTGAATCCCAGAATTACGAAGAATGAGAATAGGAGAATTTGAATGAGGGAAAAATATGAAACATTATCTTTGGCAGTGCTTCGAGAACTTGCCAAAGCACGGGAGTTAAAAGGCGTTACCGGGTTAAAGAAAGCGGATTTGATTGACAGAATGGTAGCAGAAGACGAAAAACTCAGAGAGCAGAATGAGCAGTCAGAATCTGAAAAGGAGTCTGCAAAGCCGCAGCAGGAAGAAAACCCGAAAACAGAGCCAGTAAGACAGGACAAGCCGGCAAATACAGAGCGGACAGAACGGTCGAACAGGACAGAGCGGACAGAAAAAACAGAAAGGCCGGAATCCCAGGCTCAGCGTGAGACGAGGCCGCGCAGGGCAGAGGGAGAAAACAGGGATGATATCAATTCCGAGCTCGACAGCGGTGTTACGGCGGACGGTATCTTAGAGGTAATGCCGGACGGATATGGATTTATCCGCTGCGAGAATTATCTGCCAGGCGAGCATGATGTCTATGTATCGCCGTCACAGATTCGCCGTTTCGGACTAAAAACCGGGGATATCGTAAGAGGCAATACAAGAATCAAGACACAGGGCGAAAAGTTCAGCGCACTGCTTTATATTACGACGATTAACGGCTATCATCCGTCCGTGGTCGCCCAGCGGCGGAATTTTGAAGACTTAACGCCGATTTTTCCAAATGAGAGACTGCGTCTGGAAACAAACCGCACGACGACTTCCATGCGCATTGTAGACCTGGTATCTCCAATCGGCAAAGGACAGCGCGGCATGATTGTTTCTCCGCCGAAAGCAGGAAAGACGACACTGCTAAAACAGATTGCACAGGCTGTAAAAGTCAATAACCCGGAAATTCATCTGATTATCCTTCTGATTGACGAGCGTCCGGAGGAAGTAACAGACATAAAAGAAGCAATTGAAGGCAATAACGTAGAGGTAATCTATTCTACATTTGATGAGCTCCCGGAACATCATAAGCGCGTTTCCGAAATGGTTATCGAACGTGCAAAGCGCCTTGTAGAACATAAACACGATGTACTGATTCTGTTAGACAGCATTACACGTCTGGCAAGGGCATATAACCTGACCGTTCCGCCAAGCGGACGCACCCTTTCCGGCGGTCTTGACCCGGCAGCGCTTCATATGCCGAAACGCTTTTTTGGCGCAGCAAGAAACATGCGCGAAGGAGGCAGCCTTACTGTCCTTGCATCCGCGCTCGTAGATACCGGAAGCAAGATGGATGATGTTATTTATGAGGAATTTAAAGGAACCGGTAATATGGAGCTTGTGCTTGACCGCAAGCTTTCTGAAAAAAGAGTATTCCCTGCAATTGATATCGTAAAATCCGGGACCAGGCGCGAGGATCTGCTTTTGGACAGAGAAGAGAGGGAAGCGGTGGATATTATGCGTAAGGGAATTAACGGGATGAAGACGGATGAAGCGGTGGAGAATATTTTGAATATGTTTTCGCATACGGGGAATAACAGGGATTTTATTCAGCTGGTGAAAAAGCGCAGAGTCTGAAAAATGTATTGTATTTTAGGGAGGGGGGGAAAAGTGGCTTCGCGGACGCCGGGCGGAGGGGAGATGCTCTGGTTTCCGGTTCCGGCTCCGGAATGTTAAGAATCCCTAAGTATTCTGCATTTACGCTGTGGCACCGGACGGTCGCGGCACCTGGTTCGCCCTGGCTTACAGCCAAAAGCTAAAGGTGCCGCTTCGGCTTCGCCGCCTGGTTTTCTGGCAGAATACTAAGGGATTCTAAACATTCCTCCAATGTCACGGGAAACCAGAGCATCTCCCCTCCGCCCGGCTGGTTTTCTTAAGTTCGACAGGGCAGAGGAGGAATGTTGTGGCAGATTTATGGTTTTAGATGGTTTTTGTATATGCTGTAAATGAGAAAGTTTGAAATAATTGCTGGAGCATAGTTTTGCTGTTTGTAAATTTTATACAGAACGGGATTTCTAAAATATACAATATAACTGATGCAAAATGCTGCTGTTCTTTAAAAACTATGGTTTGTCATGAATAAGTTTAAACATTTTGTGCATTATCTGGACTGCTTCACCTAACATTTTTCGAAAACCAGGCGGGAGAGGGGATTTGCACGGTCTTTCTGTGGCATTGGAAGAATGTTTAGAATCCCTTGGCATTCTGCTAGAAAACCAGGCGGCGAAGCCGAAGCGGCACCTTTAGCTGCTGGCAGTAAGCCAGGGCGAACTAGGTGCCGCGACCGTCCGGTGCCACAGCGTAAATGCAGAATG
>CANDJC010000271.1 GCA_947384955.1 uncultured Eubacterium sp.
AATGTTTAGAATCCCTTAGCTTTCTGCCACGATAACCAGGCGGCGAAGCCGCAGCGGCACCGGTAGCTGCTGGCTGCAGGCCAGGGCGAATAGGTGCCGCGTCCCGTCCGGGGCCACAGCGTAAATGCAGAAAGCTTAGGGATTCTTAACATTCTGGAGCCGCCGCTGAAAGACCGTGCAAATCCCCTCTCCCGGCGTCCGAGAGGCCACAATCCCACCCCCACCCCCCAAAAAAAACAGTTCCTCTCAAAGAATTTCAGCAGCCGCATACAATCCCTTTGACAATTTCCCAATTCATGAGATAATATAGATACCAGCAAATCTGACATATCTGGATATCAATCAGTTTAAGGAGGAAAAATCCATGAAGCTGCTTCTTGCAGAAGATGAAAAATCGTTATCTAAGGCGGTATGTGCACTCTTAGAAAGGAGTCATTATTCCGTAGACACTGCTTTCGATGGGAAAGAAGCACTGGAATATTTAGAATGCGGCCACTACGACGGTGTCATATTAGACATCATGATGCCGGTCATGGATGGAATCACGGTATTAAAAAAAATCCGCAGCCAGGGCAGCCTCGTTCCGGTCATTATGCTGACTGCAAAATCAGACATCGACGACAAAGTAGAAGGATTAGACCAGGGCGCAAACGATTATCTGACCAAACCGTTTGCTGCCAGAGAGCTGCTGGCCCGCGTCCGCGCAATGCTGCGCAGCGGCACCGCACAGGCAGATTCTAAAATCGTATTTGGAAACGTTTCCCTGGACTGTTCCGTTTACGAGCTGTCCACTCCTTATGGAGCCTATCCGCTGGCCAATAAAGAATACCAGCTTATGGAACTGCTGATGAAGCATACCGGCCAGATTTTGTCAGCAGAGCATCTGTTTGATAAAGTCTGGAGCATGGATTCCGAATCAGATATTCATGTCGTATGGACTTACATTTCCTATCTCAGGAAAAAATTGTCTGCTCTGAAAGCGGATATTGCGATTAAATCCAGAAGAAATGTCGGATATTATTTAGAATGTCAGAATGAGCAGGAGGCTGTCAAATGATAAAAAAGCTGCAGAAACGTTTCCTGCTTCTGGCTGCAGGCTCCCTGTTTTTACTTCTGTTTCTGATTGTAATATCAAGCGCCCTGTTAAACTACCGCACCCTGATTCAGGAAGCAGACAGCATCCTTAGCGTATTAGCAGATAATTCCGGCCATTTTCCGGGAAAGAATAAACAGAAAGCAGACCGCACAGGAAACGATGCCTCCCGCCCCGAACCGCCCCGCAGCAGGGGACCTTTCGGCAGAAAAGAGCTGCCCCTGGAAACCTCGTATGAATCCAGATTTTTTACGGCAGATTTTTTAACAGACAGCGGAGAAATCATATTAAACACCGACCATATAGCCGCGATATTGGACGACGAGGCGCTTAGGATTGCAAAAAAGACGCAGGCGATGGATAAAGAGAGGGGATTTATCGGTGCTTACCGGTTTATGAAAAAAGAAGAAACTGGCAGGCTGCTTATTATTTTTTTAGACTGCGGCAGAAAGCTGGATGCCTTTTGGAATATGACCGGAATCCATGCCATGATTTCCGTTCTGAGCCTGGCAGCCGTATCCTGCATCCTGTTCATACTGTCTGGAAAAATTGTCCGTCCTGTTGCACAGGCACATGAAAAGCAAAAGCAGTTTATCTCTGCTGCCGGACATGAAATCAAAACGCCTCTTACTATTATTGATGCGGACAGCGAGCTGCTGCGTCTGGATATGGGGGAAAACAGCGAATGGCTGGAGGATATATGCATCCAGACAAAAAGACTTACCAATCTCACCAATGAATTGCTCCAGCTCTCAAAACTGGACGAATACAGCGCAGACCAGACGAGAATCGAATTTCCGCTATCTGATCTTATTATCGATACTGCGAAATCGTTCCAGACGCTGGCAGACAAAGAACAGGTCCGTTTCCGGCTCTGTATAGAACCGATGCTGTCTTATTACGGCGATGAAAACCAGATTCGCCGTCTGGCAGGCATTCTTTTCGATAACGCCGTAAAATATTCAGCGGGGACAGAACCCGTACAGGTAGAATTGAAAAAAAGCAGGCATGGAATTGAATTTTCTGTGGAAAACCAGACAGAACAGCCCGTAAGCAGGGAACAGTGCAGCTGCTTTTTCGACCGATTTTACCGCACCGAGCAGGCACAGCGGTCTGAAAAAGGCGGGTACGGCCTTGGACTGGCCATTGCTAAATCAATCGCAGAGGCGCATCACGGGGAAATTATGGCGGAGACTGACGGAGAGCGTGTCCGAATCAGAGCTGTATTTGCGGATAGCCGGACGCCGGGAAAGAGGATTTGCCCGGTCTTTCGGCGTTACTCCTGAATGCTGTTTTAGAATAAATATAAAAAATACCTTGACGGTACTGTTTGAAAGGATTATAATAAGAAAAATGCAGCGGGCTGCATACAATTTCATATGGGATAGTAAAGGTTTCGACAGGGGTTTTGAAGCTGGAGAAGCGAGCCGCAGGAGATGCGT